>DATBHM010000001.1:0-6027 GCA_036557505.1 Actinomycetota bacterium
GCCGCTCCGGAGGTACTCCTCGCGGATTCGGGACAGCAGGAACACCTCGTAGTCCATCGACAGCCCGAACGCGATGCAGAACATGGTGATGGGCGTCGTCGTGTCGATGAGCCCGGTGGGGGTGAAGTTCAGCAGCCCCGACAGGTGGCCCTCCTGGAAGATCCACACCATCGCCCCGAACGTCGCGGTGAGGGACAGCAGGTTCATCACGATGGCCTTCGCGGGCAGCACCACGGAGCCCGTCATCAGGAACAGCACGACGAACGTGATCAGGCCGATCAGCCCGAGGGCCACCGGCAGCATGCCGAAGAGGGCGTGCTTGGAGTCGACCAGCTGGGCCGCGTCGCCCCCCACGAGGACGTGGAACGGCGCCGGGGTCGCCCGGAGGTCCTGCACCAGCGTCTCGCCGGCGTCGGAGAGGGGCTCGACGTCGGGAACCACCGACAGCCAGGTGGCGTCCCCGGAGCGGAACCGGCCGGACGTGGGGTTCGGTCCGAGCACCCGCCGTCCGGCCACGTAGGAACCGGTCACCGCGTCCACGCGGGCCACGCCCGGCACGGTCGACAGCCGGGTCGCGTACGCCGAGATCTCGCCCGACCGCGTGGAGGCACCGGCCACAGCGGCCGCCACCACCGGCATCGCATTGATCTCCCGGGAGGAGAACTGGGTCCGGATCTGGTCCTGCACGACCCGGCTGGACGCGGTCGCCGGCAGCACGCGGTCGTCCGGCAGGCCGAAGTTCACCCGCAGGAACGGGCCGCCGAGAAACAGCAGTAGCGCCACGATGGCGACGGCGATCGGGAGCGGCCGGCGCATCACGACCGACGCCAGGCGGTGCCAGAACCCGGTTCCCTCGGCCTTCGGCGTGCGGTGGAACAGCACCAGGGAGTCCACGCGCCGCCCCAGCACCGCCAGCATGGCCGGCAGGATGACGAGCGCGCCGACCGCGGCGAGGATCAGCACGGCCACGCCCGCGTAGGCGAACGACCGCAGGAACGCCAGCGGGAACACGATCAGGGCCAGCATCGACGCGCAGACCGTCATCGCGCTGAACAGCACGGTCCGCCCGGCGGTCTCCACCGAGCGCACCACCGCCGCGTGGGGTTCGAGGCCGCGGCGCATCTCCTCGCGATACCGCGACACGATGAACAGCGCGTAGTCGATGCCGAGCCCCAGGGCCATGGCCGTGGTGAGGTTCAGCGAGAAGATCGAGACCTGCGCGAAGCTCGAGATGGCCTGCAGAGCGGCGAACGTCCCGATGATGGCGAACCCGCCGATCAGCAGGGGGAGGCCGGCGGCGACCACGCTGCCGAACACCAGGATCAGCAGCACGAGCGTGATCGGGATCGAGATCGCCTCGGCCGTGCGGAGGTCGTGTTCGACGGTGGTTCCCACCTGCCGGAAAACCTCGGCCCGGCCGCCGACGCCCACGGTGAAGCCGGATCCGTCGATCGTGTACTTCGGGCTGAGCGCCTCGACGCGGTCCCGGACGGCGTCGTCGGAGCCGGCGATCCGGCCGAGGATCAGGGCCTCGGTGCCGTTCCGGCTGGCCAGCGGGGGAGCGTGGTCGAGCGACCAGTACGAGACGACGGTCTCCAGATCGGGCTCGTGGGCGAGCCGTTCGGTCAGCATCACGCCGGCCGCCGCGATGGACGGGTCGTTCACGGTGCCCTGCTTCGCGTGGAGCAGCAGCACGATGTTGGGGTTCCCGCCGTGGAACTCCGACTGGAGGAGGGCCGCGGCCCGGCTCGACTCTGACGAGGGATCGTCGAACCCCCCCGTCGACAGGGACTGGGCGACCTTGCCGCCGAACGCCCCAGCCGCCAGGAACGCGACGAGCGCCCCGACCAGCACCCACCGCCGCCTGCGGACCGTGAACTCGCCCAGTCGACGAAGCATCCCTGCTCCCTTCTCCCCTGCCGCCGCCCGCGGCTGTGGCGCTCGGTGAACGGCGTTCGCCTAACACGCCTAAGTAAACATGGCTAAGTTAGTGATGACAGCCGACTCTGTCAAGTCCGGAAGCGATGCGCGGGACCTCGGGCGATCGGCGCCCATGCCCGGTGTCCACGACCCGCCTGCGGCGCGGGCGACCGGTTACGCTCTTGCCGTCATGGCGGACTGGGAGACGGTCATCGGGCTCGAGTGCCACGTCGAGCTCTCCACGGCCACGAAGATGTTCTGCGGCTGCGCCAACGTGTTCGGCGCGGAGCCCAACACCAACGTGTGCGCGGTGTGCCTCGGCCAGCCCGGCACGCTCCCGGTCCCGAACGAGAAGGCGATCGAGTCCATCATCCGGATCGGCCTGGCGCTGGGATCGGAGATCGCGCCCCACTCGCTGTTCCACCGGAAGAACTACTTCTATCCGGACATGCCGAAGAACTTCCAGATCTCGCAGTACGACCTGCCGATCTGCGTCGGCGGCCACCTCGACATCGAGCTGCCGGACGGTTCGGGCAGGAGCATCGGGATCACCCGCGTCCACATGGAGGAGGACACCGGCAAGACGACGCACGTGGGGCAGTCCGGCCGGATCGCCGGCGCCGAGTACTCGCTGGTGGACTACAACCGGGCGGGCGTGCCGCTCGTGGAGGTGGTGAGCGAGCCAGACATGCGCAGCGCGGACGAGGCCCGGGCCTACCTCACGGAGCTACGGGCCACGCTCGAGGCGCTCGGCGTGAGCGACGTCCGGATGGAGGAGGGATCGCTGCGGTGCGACGCGAACGTCAGCGTCCGGCCGGTCGGTGCCGATGACCTGGGGGTGAAGGTCGAGATCAAGAACCTCAACTCCATCCGTTCGCTGGAGCGCGCCGTGCGGTACGAGTCCGCCCGCCAGATCGGGGTGCTGGAGGACGGCGGCTCGCTGGCCCAGGAGACGCGGCACTGGGACGAGGACGGCGCGGCCACGCATCCGTTGCGCAGCAAGGAGTTCGCGTTCGACTACCGGTACTTCCCAGAACCCGACCTGTCCCCGCTCGAGCCCTCGCCGGAGTGGATCGAGGAGATCCGCACGTCGCTCCCCGAGCTGCCGGCGGCGCGGCGTCAGCGGTTTGCGCAGGAGTACTCGCTGAAGCCGGCCCAGGCCCGCCTGCTGGCCGGGTCCCGGCATACCGCGGAGTTCTTCGAGGAGGCCGTCCGCCTGGGGACGCTCGCGGGGCAGGCCGCCAACTGGCTGACGCAGGACGTCGCCGCGGCGGTGAACGAGACCGGCACCGAGCTGGAGTTCAGCAAGCTGTCGCCCACGCACCTCGCCGACCTGACGCAGCTCCTGGCGGAGGGCGCCGTCTCGTCGACGGGCGCAAAGACGGCGCTCACGACGGCGTTCGCCTCGGGCGACCCGATCGAGTCGATCGTGGAGTCGAACGGGCTGCGGCAGGTGAGCGACGAGGGGGCCCTCGGCCCGGTGATCGACGAGGTGATCGCGGGCAATCCCGAGCCGGTCGCCCAGTTCCGCGGCGGCAAGGACTCGGCGATCGGGTTCCTGGTCGGGCAGGCGATGAAGAAGACGCACGGCTCGGCCAACCCGCAGCTCGTGCAGCGGCTGCTGCGCGACCGGCTCTCCGGAACCTCCTAGCGGAGCCGGGCGGTGCGCCGCTCCTCCGGTCCGCCGGCCAGAACCACATCGCGTTCCTCGTCGTCCCCGAAGCCGAAGAGCCGGGCCCACGGCGCGCTCGACCTCGCGGCCCGAGGGCTGCTGTGGCTCGTTCGGTTGGGCGAGCGGGCGACGCGCCCCATCCAACGCATGTGGGCGAGCGACCATCCCCTCGACGCGTACACCCTGGTGCACATGGCCAGCGTGGCCGGCGACGCCCTCGTCGCGATCGCGCTCGCCAACTCGGTGTTCTTCTCGATCCCGGTCGGCAAGGCCAAGGTGCAGGTGGCCCTGTATCTGGCGCTGACCATGGCGCCGCTCGCGCTGGCCGCACCGCTCATGGTCCCGCTGCTGGACCGCGGCGGGTTCCGTCGCGCCATCGCGTTCGGCGCGGCCGCGGGCCGCGCGGTGGTCGCGCTGGTCGCCGCGCCCTACTTCCACACCGCGTGGCTGTTCCCGACCGCATTCCTGCTGCTCGTGCTGTCGCGGGTGCACTCGATCACGAAGAACGGCCTGACCACGGCCTACGCGCAGCACGGCGAGGCGCTCGTCCAGGCCAACGCGAAGATGAACCGCGCGGGGATCATCGCCGGTGGCGTGGCCGCCGTCCCGGGCATCGTCGCCGCCCACTTCGGGGGATCGGCCGCCGTCCTCGTCCTGGCGGCGATCGTCTACCTGGGCGCCGCGCTCCTGGTGCTGCGCCTGCCCCGGGTCCCCGCCGAGCAGCCGTCGAAGGAGGCCGCGGGCGACGAGGGGGTGGTGGTCGGCAAGCGGGGGAGCGTCCCCGCGCTCGCCCTGCCGGCGGTGGCGACCGCGGGGCTCCGCGCGGCGAACGGGTTCCTGGTGTTCCTGGTGGCGTTCGCCATCCGATCGCACGCCGTCCACACGGGCCACTCGCCCCAGAAGTTCACGTTCGGGCTGGTGCTCGCGGCGGGGTTCGCGGGAACGTTCCTGGGGGACATGATCGCGCCGCGCTTGTCGGCGCTCAAGCGCGACGGAGCGGTGGTGCTGGCGTCGTTGTTCGTCGCCGGCGCGGCGGCGCTCCTCGCCTTCGCGGAATACGGCGCGCTGCTCCTGGCGGTGTTCGGGCTGCTGGCCGGGATGTCGACCGAGTTCGGACGCCTGGCGTTCCAGAGCCTGATGCAGGAGCATGCGCCGGCCGACGCCCAGGGGCGCGTGTTCGTCCGCTACGAGGTCGTGTTCCAGCTGGCGTGGGTGTTCGGCGCGTTCTTCCCGGCGGTGCTGGCGATCGGGTTCCGAACCGGGACGTTCATCCTGGCGGCGTTCTACCTGGCGCTGGGGGCGGCGTTCGTCGTGTGGTCGCGCATGCCGTCCCACCGGGCGACCGCGCTGCAGTCGGTCGAATAGCCGCGCTCACTCGAGCGAGAGCTGCTGTGGTCCCGGGTAGGTGATCCGCCCGTCCCGAACGACGGCCATCGGGTTGAGCTCGTGGGGGTCGGCCTTCGTCGACGACATGATGTGGAACACACGGTGGCCGCGGACCACGAGCGCGTCGGCGATCAACGAACGGTGACATCGCCACGGCACCGCTTCCGCGCACATGCAGGCGGTGGGCTGCCGGCCGGCGAGCTCGACAAGCGCATCGAGGCTGCGTTGGAACTCCTCGGTCTGCACGTGGTCGGCGTAGCCGCGGAAGCTCTCGTTGCGCCAGCCCTGGTTCGGCGAGTCGGGCCTCGGCTTGCGGAGACCGCCGAGCTCGGGCATGTGCCGGTGGCCGATCCCGCGCGCGGCGAGCTCCGCGGGCAGCGAGTCGAGGTTGAACTGCGGGTTGTGCCGGGACCTCGGCACGGTCCGGACGTCGACCAGGCGGGTGATCCCGTGGGCCTCGAGCAGCCCGACGAACTCCTCGAGCGGCCGGTTGGAGTGGCCGATCGTCCAGATCCGCACCGGGCCAGGCTATCCGGGGGCGCCCGTCCCGGCCGGCGCCCGTAGGATTCTGGATGGCATCCGGCGGGGAGGGAGCGGGAGTTGGCGCGGACGGCGGTGATCGTGGGCGGGGGGCTGGCCGGGGGATCGGCGGCCTCGACGCTCCGCCAGGAGGGGTTCGACGGCCGGATCGTCCTGGTCGGGGCCGAGGATTACCCGCCGTACGAGCGTCCGCCCCTGTCGAAGGAGTTCCTCCGCGGCGAGCAGACCCTCGAGAAGGGGTTCCTGCGGCCGGCCGAGTGGTACGCGGAGCACGACGTGGAGCTCCGGACCGGCACCACGGCGGCCTCGATCGAGCCGGTGGGGCGAACGGTCGGGCTCGCAGACGGAGAACGCCTGCAGTACGACGTGGCCCTGCTCGCGACCGGCTCGCGGAACCGGCGGTTCCCCATCCCCGGCCTGGACCTCGAAGGCGTGCTCGACCTCCGGACCGCGGCCGACTCCGAGCGCATCAAGGCGGCCGCGGCGGCCGGCGGCCGGGCCGTCGTCGT
>DATBHM010000002.1:0-2261 GCA_036557505.1 Actinomycetota bacterium
CGGGCGGGTTCGTTCGGCCGTGCTCTCCCGTGTGTTCGGCGTCGTGCTCCTCCTGATCGCCGTGCAGATGGCGCTCACGGCCGCCGGGGTGTGGCATGTCTGAACCCGGCCGCCCCCCGAGCGCGCACCCGGGCCTCGAGCGGCGGATCGTGGCGACGGTCCTCCGCACGGGCGTCGTCGCGGCGTGCGCCATCATGGCCGTCGGACTCGGCCTGGCGATCGGACGGGGCCGGCTCCTGGCGCACCCCGTCCGGCCGGGCGAGATCTGGCGGCTCCTGACCGGGGCGCACCCGAGCGGCCTGATGGCGCTCGGGCTCGTCATCCTCCTGCTGACCCCGGTGCTCCGTGTGCTGCTGCTCGCCGCGGGATGGGCCTACGCGCGCGACTGGCGGTTCGTCGCGGTCGCCGTCGGCGTGGTGTGCATGATCGTGCTGGGAGTCGTGCTGGGGAACGCCTGAGGGCTCGACCGCGCGTCAGCCTGCGGTGGCGGCCCGCCGCTGGCGCAGCCGTTCGCGCGCGTCGCGCCAGGCCAGCACCGGGGCGAAGTCCTTGATCTTCGCGCCGTCGTAGCGGGCCAGGGCCTCCCGGGCGACGTTGGCCAGCGTCCGTCGGTCGACGTCGGTGAACTCGCGTGCGAGGTCGGTCTCGATTCGTTCCAGGGGGTCCGTGGTTCGCTTCGGCGCTCGAGCTTCCGGCATGGTGCGGCCTCCACTCTCGGGGAATGCGTCGGTAATGGATCGCAGACCCTACCGAGTCGCCGGGCCCAGAAGCAAACCGGTTGCGGACACAACTGTCGCAGCCTTCCCCAGAACGAGGCCGGAAGCGGGCGTTCAGGCCGCCGACGCGGCCGCCAGGGCGCTGATCGACGGCACGAAGTAGTACGCCCCGGTGACGGGCCGGGCGAAACGGGTCAGGGCGTCCGCCGGCCCGTCCAGCAGCCCGGCCATGCTCTGGAGCATCCGCGCCAGGCGTTCCTGCTCCGAGCTGAACCCGACGAACATCGTGCCGTGGTCGGTCACGGTTCCGAAGGGCATGTTTCGTCGGAAGATCTTCCCGAAGCGGTCCTGGTCGGTGACGAAGACGTGCGAGTCCTCCGGCTTGTCCTCGAGCTCCTGACTGTCGGTCTTCCTTCTCCCGATCACCCGTTCCTGGTCCGGGACCGGGAGGGCCTCCCACTCCGAGGCGTCGTGGACCCACTTCTGCAACAACAGGATCGTCCCGCCGGCGCCGGGTGATCCCTCGCCGGCGAGCGCGACGTCGGGGGCTTCGATCAGGGTGGGGTTCTCGGAGCCGTCGATGAAGCCGGTGAGGTCCCGGTCGTGCCGATAGGGCCAGCTCGATGTCTCCTCGGCGACGGACGCCACGTCCGACACCCGGGCGATGGCGTCCCGCGCGGTGTCGAACACGACGTCGTAGGCGCTGCCCGACAGCCACAGCACCGCGTCGTGCTGGGTCGCCGGCATGGTGAACCCACCGGGTCCGACGACCGGCTCCGTGAATCCGGCGACCCCGTCGGGCGCGTCGCCGGGGGCCACCCGGCGCCACAGCTCCGGCCGGAATCCCACGACGAGGTTGACCCCGCCCATCGTCGTCATCGGCTCGCGGAGCGACGAGACGCCGCGGACGAGGTCCGGTCCGCCTCGCTCGTCACGTACCTCGAACTCGAGGTATGCGTGCGAGGCGGTTCCGAGGGCGAAGATTCCGCTCTGCGGCGCGTTCACGGGCGGATCATGCACGCGAGGAAGGAACACGTCGACTCGAGACGCCGACGCTCGCCCGAGCGCGGGTTCAGCTCACCCGGGCGTCCGGCGCCTCCACGGTGACCGGGGTCCATCCGTCGTCGCCGGGGCGCTTCACGAGCGCCGAGACCCGGCCGCTCCGGCCACCGCCCGCGTCGATGGCCCACATGCGGTCCCCGACCATCCGGGGCGAGGCCTGCGGGGTGTGGCCGACGATCTGGCGGAGCCGGTTCTCCTCCGCCAGCGGCTCGATCTCGGTCAGGTCGCACCACAGGACGCCGCCGGGGGCGGGGTCGTAGCCCCGGACGGGTCCGGAACAGTCGATCACCGGGACGCGTTGATGGTCGGACAGGCGCCCCGCGAACGCCGACGAGAGCGCCTCGAGCGCCTCAGAGGCTGACCGCAGCTCCGCCTGGTACGCGGGGTGCACGCCCGCGTGGGTGAGCAGCCAGCCGTCGATCGCCGCCGCCACGTGCCACCGTCCGTCGGCCGCCTGCGCACCGAGCCTCGCCAGGACCTCCG
>DATBHM010000003.1:0-14961 GCA_036557505.1 Actinomycetota bacterium
CGTGCGCGGGGCCGGGCGCAGTCTTCCGGGCGCGTGTGTCGGGAAGACGAACGGGGACCGCCCGCGTCGTGAAGACTTGGAGTCGGGCAGCTTCCGAGCTCAGGGTTCGAGCTGCGTGACCTGGATCCGGCCGGTGACCGACGGCCCTCCCACCAGGTGGTACACGATGCTGATGGTCGTCGTGGGCCGGTAGGTCCAGGTGCCGCCCGGCGGGATCACGGTCGAGCGGAGGTTCACGTTTTCGAACACCACGATCCGCCCCCCGCCCGAGTCGTTCACGAACACGACGGCCCGGTTCACGACGGACACCAGCCACTGCGGCCGTACGGCGGCGGCCTCGATGAACACCTGCTGGCCGAAGTCGAAGCTCGGGTCGGGGCTTCGGGACGCGGTCGACGTCGGGGCGCCGGACGTGTGCGTGGGAGCGGCGGCCGGCGAGGACGACCCGCCGGCCGATCCCGGGGGCCGGGCCCCGCCGGCGCCACCCGAGCAGGCGGACACCACGAACGCCAGGGCCGCGACCGCCGCACCGCGTCGGAGCAGGCCCATCGTCAGTACGTCCCCGGCAGCAGCCGGTCGAAGGTCTCGAAGAACAGCACGAGCAACGCGACGATCACCGGGACGGTGAGGAGGTAGGTCGCGCGCCGGTGCGACCCCTTCCGCCACAGCCGCCACGCGACGAAGCCGGCCGCCAGCAGCAGCTCGCCCCACAGCAGCATGGGGCCGAACCCCCCGCCGTCACCGGCCAGGCCCAGCTCGCGCGCGTCCACGGAGAGCACCCGGTTCGCGCCGGGCGGGGGCGGCGGGGTGCCGGCCGGGGGACCGACCAGCCGGGCCACCACGACGAGCCGCGCCGTGGCCCGGTAGGCGGGGGCGGACGTGACGAGCGTGAGGTAGTTCCCGGGATGGGTCGTCGAGTACACGACGACGGACTCCGGCGCGAGGACGACCGTTCGCTGCACGAGGTAGCTGAACTGTCCGAGTCCCATGGTCACGACGATCCGGTCGCCCGGCTGGAGCGAGTCGAGGTGGCGAAACGGCCCGCCGTAGGTCGTGCGGTGCCCGAGGATGACCGAGTTGCCCGCGAGGCCGGGCAGCGGAGTGTTCCGCTCGTGCCCCGGACCCTGCTTCAGCACGACGGGCGTGGACCCTTCGACCACGACCTGCTGCTCGTGCAGCACCGGGATCTCGAGGAGCGCCACCGGCGCCCCGGGGGGTGGCGCGGCGACCTGCGCGTAGGCGAGGCCCGAGGTCATGGCGCCGCGGAACTGGGTGAGCAGGACGTTCTGGCTCCGCGCCTCGACGAGCCCGGTGAGCCAGAACTCGTTCGCCAGCAGCAGCACGACCAGGACGCCGAAGACGGTCGTGATGCGGCCGGCGACGGCGAGGCGGTGGGCCCGGGCGCCGCGAGGCGCCCGGACCCGTTCCGCCCTCGAGCCGGGCGGCGCGGGGGTTGGCGTCGGCGCGCCGGCCGGTCGGTCGGGGATGGTGGGTGCGGGGATGGTGGGTGCGGCGGGTGCCGACGGGTTCGGCCCGGTCGCCGGCAGGGTCGTCGGGGGGGCGCCGGCGCCCGGCGGCCCGTCGCGCTCGATGCGGGTGAGGGCCTCCTCGAGCGCCCGGAGGAGCCCGGCGACCGGATCGCCCCCGGCCGTCGCCGAGGCCCGTTCGGACAGGTCACGGAGGCGCTCCTCGAGCGAGGCGGCGCCGCCGGCCTCGACGGACCCGGCCGGGATGGTGGGATCCGGGCGGGCCTCTGGCGACGCGGTTCGGCTGCGGTCGTCCAGGCCGGGGACGCGCTCGCCCTCGTCCGGCATGGTCCTCACGGCGCGCGCTTCCTGCGGAACGGCGCCCGGATGAACGTCCGGCGCCCGCCGCTCGCCGAGCCGTTCCGCGGTCTCGCCCCGGCGGCGGCCGGGACACGCTCCGGCCGCCTGGCCAGCATCAGCAGCGCGGGACCGATCAGCAGCGACAGCAGCCCGAGAACGACGATCAGCGACAGCGCGCTCCGGGTCCGGCTGGGGGGCGTCGCGTCGATCGCGACGGCGACCAGCCCGGGGCTGGGCGAGGGATGGGGGCCCGACGTGCCGGGCCCGGCGGACCCCGACGGCGAGGCCGAGGTTCCGGTCGACGGGGTCGGGAGCGTGCCGGTCCCGGTCGTGGCGGGCGGCGGGAGCGAGGGCAGGGGACCCGTCGTGAACGGCGGGATCGAGGGCGCCGGCGTGGTGGCGGTGGGCGACGGCGAGGTCGGGGGCGTCGGCGAGGTCGGGGGCGTCGACGTGGGCACCTTGGGCATCTCCGCGATCGCCAGGGCCGTGGCCGAGGCCAGGTCCGGGGGCAGGGCGGCGTACCCCTGCGGGAGGTTCGACTGTCCGGGGCCGACCGCGTAGTTCAGGAGCGCCTGGAGCGGCGCGTTGAGGCCCGAGCGGAGGTGGTTGGTGGGGACGACGGCGTAGCTCACGGTCGGCAGCGGATACGCCCGGGGGTCCTGGGTCGCGTAGTCGGGGCTGCGGGTGACGCCGTCCGGGTTGACGAACGCGTCCTGGAGGGCCTCCTGCAGGGCGGCAGGCGTCGCCTGGACCCACTGCCCGGCGGCGTTCTGGATGGTGACGGTCGGCAGCCCGTACAGCGAGGCCGTGCTCGAGTCCATCCAGCCGATGATCCCGTAGGCGCGGGGGTCGTTGTCGACGGCCGGCTCGGCGACCTCCAGCGCGACCGCGTCGGCCCCCGTGAGCAGGTTCACCGAGGACGTGGCCGGATAGATGGAGGTCGGACCGCCCTGGTACACGCTCCCGCCGGCCTCGTACGCCTGGCGGGCGACGGCGTCGAAGTACGAGGTCAGCTCGAACGTGGACGCCGAGTTGTCGGCGCGGCCGACCGCCTCGATGAGCGGCGGGAAGTTCACGCCGGGGTTGAGGTCCTCGATCGCCGGCGTCTGCCAGTTGAGGATCTGCCCGGTGAACATCTGCGCCAGCAGGTCGGGGGTGAGCCGGAGCGACGTCACCTGCTTGCCCGTCACCCGGTCGTGCAGGTTGAATGCGAAGGTGAGCCCGGACACCGTGAGCGGGGCGTAGGCGTAGCTCCGCCCCTGCGATGCGAGGGTCGCCCGCTCTGCGGTGGTGAGGGGCGTGGACGACCCGGCGAAGTCCGTGGCCCTGTTCACGAAGTCGAGCAGCCCGTCGACCGAGTTCTTCACCGCGAACTCGACGTTGTTGAGGTACGGCGTGCGGCAGACCGTCGCCTCCCACCGGAACATCGCCTGGGTGAGGGAGGTGGCCCCCGAGCCGGTCACGATCGCCGCGCCGGAGTGCGGGCACGCGCTGGGCGGGAACGCGAACGCGATCTTCGCGACGGCGGCGCGCGACAACGAGTTGGAGTTGGCGAACGCCGCGATCGTGCAGGGGTGCTGATAGTCGCACGTGAAACCGCCGGACAGCTTCCCCGTGTGCGCCTGGAACGGGACCTCCCCCGCCCCCGTCGCGTCGGTGAACCCGTTCGTCAGGGTCGTGGTGCAGTCGTGGACGGAGGCGGGGGCCTTCGAGCACTGCCGGACATACACCAGGTTGTCGGCCGGGAAGTTGGTCCAGGAGACGATCACGAACTGCCCCTCCACCAACTGGGTCGCCTGGGAGAGCCGGACCTTCAGCACCCCGCCCGGGGACGACGACGGGCCGGTCGTCGCGGGCGGGGATTGCGTGGGACTCGGGGTCGGCCCGGAGGTGGCGCCCGACGTCGCCGGGCCGGTCGGGCCCGTGGTCTGCGCGATCGCCGGCGCTGCGACGAGGCAGAGGGCACCGACGACGCACAGGGCGAGGCCGGCGCGGTGCATCGCCGGCCGGGACCGGACTGGACGGCCGGCCATCAGCCGAACCTGCCGTGCACGTAGTCGGCGGTCCGGGGGTCGTCCGGGTCGCCGAACATCTTCGCGGTCGGCCCGACCTCGACGATCCGGCCGGGCTCGTTCTCGCCGGCGAGGAAGAACGCGCATTGGTCGGACACCCGCTGGGCCTGCTGCATGTTGTGGGTGACGATCACGATCGTGACGTCGTGCCCGATCTCGGCGATCGTGTCCTCGATCCGCCGGGTCGACGTGGGGTCGAGCGCCGAGCACGGTTCGTCCATGAGCAGGACCCGCGGGCTCACGGCGAGCGAACGCGCGATGCACAGGCGCTGCTGCTGGCCGCCGGAGAGGCCTCCGCCCGGGTCTCGGAGGCGGTTCCTGACCTCGTTCCACAGGCTCGCCCGGCGGAGGCTGTCCTCGACGAGCCGGTCGGGGTCGTCGGTCTTCAGGCCCGAGAGCTTCAGGCCCGACAGGACGTTCTCGTACACCGTCATCGCGGGGAACGGATTCGGCTTCTGGAACACCATCCCGATCTCCCGTCGGGTGTCCGTCGGCCGCCGGTCGTCGCCGTAGACGTCCACGCCGTCGAGGAGCACCTCCCCGGCGAGCTGCGCGCCGGGGATGAGCTCGTGCATCCGGTTGAGGATCCGGATGAACGTCGACTTCCCGCATCCCGACGGGCCGATCAGCGCCGTCACCTGCCGGGCCGGCATGTCGAGCGACACCCGGTCGAGCGCCTTCGTCCCGCCGTACCAGGCGCTCACGGACCGGGCCTCGAGATCCGCTCCGAGACCGACGCCCCCGGAGACCGGTCGGACCGACGTCTGCACGCTCGTCACCGCCCCACGTGCGTCACGGCTCCGGCTCCAACTGCGCGGAGAGGTCGACCAGGATCTCGGGGGCGGGCCCGCGCCCGGCGCCCCTGCGGCCGCCGACCGGACGCGACGCGACGAAGCGGGCCAGCATGAAGAGGGAGAGCACGATGAGGATCAGCACCATCGCCCCGGTCCAGGCCCGGTCGATCTGCGTCTGGAGCCCGCTGATCTGCTGGTAGATGAACTTCGGAAGGCTGTCCTGGGCCCCGCTGAACGGGTTCGCGTTCATCACCCGCGCCCCGAAGCTCGTCATGATCAGCGGCGCGGTCTCGCCGACCCCGCGGGCGACGCCGAGGATCGCGGCGGTGACCAGCCCGGCCCGCGCGGTCGGGAGCACGACCTTCCACGTCGTCTTCCACTCGGTGCCGCCCAACGCCAGGGACGCCTCCCGGAGCCCGCCAGGGATGAGACGGAGGACCTCCTCCGACGTCCGCGCCACCGACGGCAGCATGAGGATGGAGAGCGCCAGCGCGGCCGCGAACCCCGAGAATCCCTGGTGGAACCCCACCACCCACACGGCGAAGATGAACAGCCCGGCGACGATCGACGGCACGCCGCTCATGGCGTCGACGAACAGCCGGACCGGCCGCTTCCACCGCCCCCCCACCTCGTTGAGGAACACCGCCGTGCCCACGCCGAGCGGCACGGAGATCAGCACGGCGAGGGCGACCTGCTCGAGGGTCCCGACGATGGCCTGCGCCGCACCACCCGCGGTCGCCGGCGCCGCGGGCCCCACGGTCGCGAGCGTCTGGGTGAAGAAGTGCGCGGAGAGCGCCTTCAGGCCCTTGGCGACGATGTACACGACGATCAGCAGCAGCGGGATCAGCAGGAACAGCGCCATCGACGTGATCACGGCCGAGATGGCCCGGTCGGTGGCCGCCCGCCGCCCCTCGACCTCCCGGACGACGAGCCAGTACACGGCGATGAAGCACCAGAACCACAGCAGGAGGAACCCGAAGGGGCCGGAGAGCGGCAGCAGCCGCTCGAAGACGAGCCACACGAGGCAGAGCGACGAGGCCACCGAGCCGGCCAGGATGTACCCGTCCTGGCGGGTGAACGACCTGGTCCGGACCGGGACCTCGCGAGGGGGGGCCTGAGCCACCGCGGCCACCATCACCGCGCCCATGGCGCCCGATGCGACCGGCGCGGCCCCAGGCGCGAGCGGGAGCGGCTCGACGGGCGCTTCGACCCCCTCCGGCGCCGGCGACCCCGGCGGGCGCGCGTGTGCCCCCCGGCGCGGGGCGAGGACGCCGGCGAGCCGGCTCGACCGCCCGCGCTCCCCGGTGCTCCGGGCCACTAGATCTCCACGCCCTTCCCGGACCGCGACCGGGCGACCACCAACGAGGCGAGGGTGTTCACCAGCAGGGTCAGCAGGAACAGGATCAGTCCGGCGGCCAGGAGGCCCGACAGCCCCACGGCCCCGCCCGGATCCCCGAATCGCAGGGCGATGTGGGCGGCGATGGTGCTCCCCTTGCTCGACTCGAGGACGTCCGGGGAGATCACCAGGTTGGGCGCGAGGACGAGGGCGACCGCGATCGTCTCACCGAGGGCCCGCCCGAGCCCGAGCATGGACCCGCCGATGATCCCCCCACGGCCGAAGGGGAGGACGACCCGGCGGATCATCCCCCACCGCGTCCCGCCCAGGGCCAGCGCGGCCTCCTTCTCCCCCTGGGGCGCCTGCGAGAACACCTCCCGGATCACCGACGTGCTGATCGGAACGACCATCAGCGCGACCACCAGGCCGGCCATGAACATCGATCCCCCGAACAGCGGCCGATCCGTCTTGAAGATCGGGATGAACCCGAGGTGGTCGGACAGCCACCGGCTGACCCCCACCACGTGGCCCTGCAGGAAGAACAGGAACCACAGGCCGTAGATGATGCTGGGGATCGCGGCCAGCAGGTCGACCACCGAGGTCAGCGGCCGACGAAGGCGCTGTGGCGCGAACTCCGTGATGAACAGCGCCGCCGCGATCGAGAATGGGATGGCGATGACCAGCGCGATCAGCGCCACGACCACCGTCCCCCACACGAGCGCGGCCACCCCGAAGTGGGACTGCGAGGCCTGGTCGCTCGGGGTCCACTGCTGCGTGGTGAAGAAGTGCAGGCCCTGCTGATGGATGGCCGGGAGGGACTTCAGGAGCAGAAACAGCCCGATGAGGAACAGGATCAGGAACGTCATGAACCCCGCGCCGGTGGCCACGCCCCGGTACACGCGGTCGCTCCTGGTCCGGTGCACGCTGAGGACTCGCGGCACGTCGGCCGCGTCCACGTCCTTCGCGTCATGCGTCACCAAGAGTCCTCCCCCGAGCCCGACGCCATGGACTCCCCACACGTGCGCTGCGAGTGGCAGCCCGAGGGCGACTCTGGTCCGCCCGTGTGAACGATCGGTGAACCGGCAGGGGCACGGCGGTGAATTCGGAACGGCGAGTCACGCCGATCGTTGACGGGGCAGCCGGTCGCCCCCGAAGCTCGCGACATGCGCAGGGGCCGGGCCGCTCGGATCGCCGCGGCGCTCGCGCTCACCGCGCTCACCGTCGGCTCGGCCGGGGCTCCGGCACTCGCCTCCGGCCCGGCGCTGTCCGGCGCGGGCTCGACCTGGAGCGCCATCGCACTGGCACAGTGGACGGCGGACGTCGCCCGCCAGGGCCTCTCGGTGAACTACCAGAGCGTGGGGTCGTCGGCGGGGCGCCAGTTCTTCATCGAGAACCAGGTGGACTTCGCCGCGTCCGAGATCCCGTTCTACCCCAACGAGCTCGCGCAGATCCGGGGGGAGCACAAGTCGTTCCAGTACCTCCCCGACGTGGCAGGCGGGACCTCGCTCATGTACAACCTCACGGACGCGACCGGGGCCCGCGTCACCGACCTCCAGCTCTCCGCGCCGACGGCCGGGGGCATCTTCACCGGCGCCATCACCAACTGGGACGACCCGAGGATCGCCGCCGACAACGGCGGGCGGCCGTTCCCCGACCAGCCGATCATCCCGGTCATCCGCTCGGACGGCTCGGGCACCTCGGCGCAGTTCTCGTTGTACCTCGCGACAAAGGAACCCCAGATGTGGGCGGCGTTCGCGTCGAAGAACGGCATCCCCGACGCCTCGACGTCCTACTGGCCGAACTTCCCCGGGAGCGTGGCGCAGAAGGGGTCGGACGGCGTGGCCAACTTCGTCGCCAACTCGACGGTCGGGCCCGGGGCGATCGGCTACGTCGAATACGGCTACGCGACGCAGCGGGGGTTTCCGGTGGCGCTGCTGAGGAACGCGAGCGGCAACTACACGCTGCCGACGTCGCAGAACGTCGCGACCGCCCTGACCCACGCGACGTTGAACCCCGACCTCACCCAGAACCTGGGCGGCGTGTACGACGCGCCCGAGGCCAACGCGTACGCGATGTCGAGCTACAGCTACCTGATCACCGAGACCACCGGCTTCGATCCCGCGAAGGGCGCCGTGCTCGGGCAGTTCATCATCTACTTCGCCTGCCAGGGACAGCAGGAGGCGGCGCTCCTGGGCTACTCCCCGCTGCCGCCCAACCTGGTGGAGGACGACTTCGAAGCCGTCGAGCGGATCCCCGGCGCGCCGACGCCCCCGCAACCCCCGCTGACCAGGGAGAACTGCAACAACCCGACGATGCCCACGGGACCCGGCGGGAGCACGGGCGGTTCACCGACCCCGACCGGGAGCGGGCCGACCCCCACGAACGGTGGCCCGACGCCCACTTCGACGGGCCCGGGGACCGGCCCCACGGGCACCGGGACCGGGCCCACGCCCACGTCGACCGCCGGCGGGAAGGGTCACGGGGGCGGGAACGGACCGGCGACGTCGCCGAGCGCGGGCGCCACCGGCGGTGCCACGTACGGAGCCTCGCCGCCGCCGTCGCCCGTCCACACGCTGTCGGCCAGCCAGCAGGCGGTCAAGCTGAAGGCGGCCGCGCACACCGTGGCCACGACGACGCCGGACTCCTCGCTCCCGCTCGTCATCGCGGCCGTCGCGGTCCTGGCGCTGTTCTTCGGACCGCTCGTATGGCAGCGCCGCCGGAGCGGGCCGCGGGACACGGTCGGGCCGGGCGGCGGCGCACCGCGGAGCGGCTAGGGGCTCGTGGCGACGTCCGTCGCGATCCTCGGTGACCCCGACATCCCCAGAACCTGGCGGCAGGCTACGCTCCCGCGAGCCATGCCCGAGCACCCCGTCGCCGTCATCGACATCGGTTCGAACTCCGGCCGCGTCGTGGTCGTGCGCGTGTCGGACGAGGGCCACCTGCAGATCGTGGCCGACGAGCGGGCCCCGCTCCGCCTGGCCCGCGACGTTGCCGCCCACGGCCGGCTTGGCGACGAGGCGCTCGAGCGGACGGTGTTCGCCCTGCGGGACTTCCTGGCCGTGGCCCGGGGCGCCGGCGCGGCCGACACCGTCGCCGTGGCCACCGCCGCCGTGAGGGAGGCCGAGGACTGCGACGCGTTCGTCGACGCGATCCACGACCGGACTGGGCTCGACGTGGAGGTCATCGACGGGGAGCAGGAGGCCGCGTACGCCTTCCTCGGCGCGGTGCACGGCCTGCCGGTCGAGGACGGGCTGCTGTTCGACATCGGCGGCGGCAGCCTCGAAGTCACGGGGTTCGCGGAGCGGGAGCTGGCGCGCGCGTGGACGCTCCCGCTGGGAGCGTTGCGCCTCTCGGACGACTTCCTCTCGGCCGACCCCCCGACCGAGGCCGAACGGAGCGCACTCGCCCGGCACGTCCGCCGGGTGATGAAGGACGCCGGGATCGGCAAGCTCGCCGCCGACGGCAGGGTCGTCGGCACGGGCGGCACCGTCCGGAACCTGGCCCGGATGGACGCCCGCCGCCACCGTTCGTTCATCCCCCACCTCCACGGCTACCGGCTGCCCACGGAGCGGCTTCGGGCCGTGGCCGACCAGCTCGCCGCCCGGCGCCTGGACCGGCGACGATCGCTCTCCGGGCTGAACGAGGACCGTGCCGACTCCATCGTGGGGGGCGCCACCACGGTGCTCGCCATCTTGGAGCTCGCCCGCGCCGAGGACCTCCTGGTGTCCGGACAGGGACTCCGCGAGGGGGTCGCGCTGACGGCGCTCGGCATGACCACCTCGAGCCCGCCGGCCGTCCGCCGCGCGTCGGTCTCGGCGCTGTGCGCCCGGTTCGGGACGTGGGACGCCGAACGCGCCCGCCGCAGGACGCTCGTCGTCGAGCGGCTGGCCGCCGACCTCGACCCGGAGGCCGACGCCGAACAGGTCGAGATGCTCGCGCACGCGGCGACGGTGCTCGACGTGGGACGGTCGGTCGACTACTACGACCGCTACGGCCAGGCGGCCCGGACCGTGCTGTCGGCCGACCTGATCGGGTTCTCCCACCGGCACCTGGCGATGCTCGCCGGAACGTTCCTCCAGGCGGCCGGGGAGCGTCCCGCCGACACGTTTCACGCCGAGCTCGCCGCGCGGGACCAGACCTGGACCGCGCGGGCCGGCGCCATCCTCGCGGTGGCGGACGAGGTCGAGAGCCGAACGCCGGCCGGCGAGCAGATCGCCATCGCGTGCCGGGTCCGGCCCCGCGGCGTCGTGCTCTCCGCCCCCGTCCTCGCTGCGTGGCGACCCCGGGCGGTGGGCGAGCGGTTCCGGCGGGCGTTCCGCCGCCGGCTGGTCATCGAGGACCAGGCCTGAGGTCGTCTCAGAGCTGGCGCAGGATCCTGGGCGTGGCCATCCACCGGAGCCAGCCGGTCCCCGGCCCGGGGTCGCCGTCCACGCCCAGGCAGGCCACCCCGCCCTTCTTCATCTCGAGGTCGACGCCGCGGTGACCGGCGCCGGCCAGCAGGTACGAGGCGATCTCGGACAGCCCCGGCTCGTGCCCGACGAGGGCCACCCGGCCGGCCTCGGCGAGCGGGGCGAGCGAGAGCACCGCCTGCGACGCGGGGCGGTCGGGCTCGAGCTGTGACCAGGCCTCCGGCCCCGGCCACCCGATCTCCTCATGGAGGATCTCGGCCGTCCGCCATGCCCGCGCCAGCGGGCTCGAGAACACGGCGTCGGCCTCCGAGGCGATGCGGCCGAGGCCGCGCGCAGCCCGGCGCATCCGTTCCTCGCCCTGCTTCGTGAGGGGGCGGTCGCGGTCGTCGGGCCACCGGGAGTGGTCCCGTTCGGCCGCGATCGCGTGCCGGACCAGCAGCACCTCCACCGCGGTCAGTCCCGCACCACGGCCAGGCCGGGGGCCGGGGGCGGACCGGAGGGCCCGGAGCCCGCCGCCCGCGCGGCCGGCATCCGGACGGCGCGCCGGGGCGCCGGCGCCGGCCGCAGCGAGGGCGGCCGCGGCGGGGACTCGGCCACCGCCCGGTCGCGGCCCTCGTCGAGCACCGTGCGGAGGCGCCGCCAGGCCTTGCCCCGGATCCCGGCGTACACGTCGGGGAGCGCCGCGCGGAGCTCGGCCGCCCGCCGCTCGTACCGCTCGTCGATCCGGCCGAGCAGGAACACCGCCCGGGCCGGGAGGTCCTCCTCCGCCATCTCCCGGAGCCGGGCCATGGCGACCTGCGCGTCCTGGTGCTCGCCGAGGCAGTCCTGCACCTCGACCAGCGCGGAGATGAGCCGTTCGGACTGCTTGGGCGCGAGCGGCGACAGGAACTCCGCCGCGTAGCGCAGCCGCTTGCACCGGATCCGGAGCGCGTGGAAGTCCTCCGGCGGCGAGGACGGGCCGATCGCGTCGCCCCGTTTTCGGACCGGCCGGTACCGGCGCCGGACGAGGTCGGGCGCCGCGATCTGGGCCGGCATCCGTGAGGCGGGAGCACGCCGGAGCGGGCCGCGCTTCAACAGGTCGGTCATCCCGGCGACGGTGCGCTCGTACCGCCGCGAGTCCAGGGCATCGAGCATGTCCGAGCGGGCCCGCGCGTGGCGCGCCTCGAGCCGTTCGACCAGCGGCCGGAGCGCGGCGACGTCCTCGGGGGACATGTCGGCCTCCCACTGGCGGAGCTGCACGAGCTGCACGTCGAGGTCCCGAACCTCGCCCAGCACCCCGGCCACCCACTTCAGCTCGTCGCGGAGGCGCTGGGTGCGCACGGGCAGGGCCTCGCGGAACAGCGACATGGCCGCGCGCATGCGCCGGGTGGCGACGCGAATGTCGTGCACCCCCTCGGGATCCTCCCCCAGCCGGGCCGCCGGCTCGCGCTCCAGGAACGTCGCGAACTGCCGCCGCAAGACGCCGAACGCGAGCTCCCCGACGGTCATCTCCACCCGGACCGCGGTGGGGCCGAGGTCGTCGCGGGCGGGCGGCACCAGGCCGGAGGCCAGCAGGCCAGCCTGAAACTTGGACGCGGAGGCCGGACGGAGCCCCGCCGACGAGCGCAGCTCGTCCACGAACGGCGCCACGGAGTCGACCGCGGCGGGTTCGACCTCGATCTCCACGCGCTGGAGACGGGCGGGCCGGCCCCTCGCCACGGGGATGGTGGTGTCGTCGAGGGACAGCTCGCCGACCGTCGCCCCGTCGATCGCGATGGCGAAGATCACGCGGCGGTTCCGGATCTCGAACAGCTGGCGGAGACGGCGCCGGCCGGCCAGCGCCCGCACCGATCGGCCGACCTCCCCCGGAAGGGCCCGGACGGCCTCTGGCTCGGCCGGGCTGAGCGGCTCGGTCAGCTCGCGGCGGTCCCGCAGCCCGTCCACGAGCGTGCCCTTGGACTTCATGGTGGCCTCGGACCGCCGGCCGGCGGTCCTGATGCGGAGCGTCGCGCCGGCGCGGTGCAGCCGCCAGTCCTGCGTGTCGAGGTACCGGTCACGGATGGTCACGGCCCCGGTTCGTTCGAGGGCCACGCTCCCGGCAGGCCGCTCGGCGATGAACCGCGCCACCGGACGCAGGTCGACGGCGTCGAGCTGCCATTCCACCTCCCGGTCCCGCGCCATGACCGCCCACGATAGCAGTGCCCCCTGCGGGGACCGGAACCGGGCTACGCGTGGACGGGATCGAGCTCCGGCGCCGGCTGCTCCGGCACGGGGGGCGTCCCCGGCGGGGCCAGGATCACCTCCGTGAGGAACTGTCCGCGGAGCCGCTCGAGGAGCGATCGGGCCCGGCGGCACGCCTCCGCGACCCCCACGGTCGACCCCGCCCGGGCGAGCGCAGCGGCCACCTCGAGCTCGGCCACCACGTCGGCGAACCGGAGGGGCCGCGGCGATCCCTCCGAGAAGCACACCTGGCACGTCCCGCCCATGACGCTGCCCGCGGACCGGCAGTCGGGGCAGTCGCGGAGGGACTCCATCTCGACGGACGGTAGCCCCCCAATGTGGACGAAGCGGAACGCGACGGGGAACGCCCGGAGAAACGTTCGCCGCTGCCGGGACAGGCCGGAGCCGCTCAGACCGTGGCCGGCCGGACGCCACCGGCGATCAGGCCGAGCACGATCGCGCACACGGCCAGCCGGTAGATCACGAACGGCAGGAACGAGCCCCGCCGGAGGTAGGCGAGCAGCCCCCAGATCACCAGGAACCCGGCCACCGCCGACGCGATCATGCCCGCGATGAACGGCCCGGCGAATCCCGCCGGCATGTGCTGCGACCCGGTGGCGAGCTGGAAACCCTTGTAGAGGCCGGCCCCGCCGATGATCGGCAGCGCCAGCAGGAACGAGAACCGGGCGGCGGACTCTCGCGTCATCCCGGTCCCCCGGGCCGCGGTGACCGTCACGCCCGATCGCGAGACCCCGGGCTGGAGCGACACGGCCTGCGCCACCCCGATGAGGAGCGAGCGCTTCATCGTCAGGCCCTCGAGCCCGTGATCCTGTGGAGCCTTGCGGTCCACGATCAACAGCACGACGGCGAAGATCGCCAGCATCACGGCGATCAGCCACGGTTCGCCGAGCTTCTCCTCGATGACGTCCTCGAACAGGATGCCGACCACCGCGCCCGGGATGGTCCCGATCACGATGTACCAGGCGATGCGCTCGTCCATCGTGCCGGCCCTTCGCGTCCGGATCGAGTGGAACCATGCCTTGAGGTACCGGACGATGTCGTGGCGGAAGTACCCGATCGCGCCGACGAACGTCCCGATGTGCAGGGCGACGTCGAACGTCTTGTTCAGCTGCTCGTTGTGCAGGATCGACCAGTTGCCCAGCCACGGGACCAGGATCAGGTGGCCGGACGAGGACACGGGGGCGAACTCGGTCAGGCCCTGGACGATCCCGAGGATGATCGCCTGCAGCACCGTGAGGTGCGGGGCCTGAGCGGACGCGATCTGGTGCAGCAGATGCAGGTTCGGCTCCTCGAGGGCGAACGGGTGCGGGGCCGTCCGAGTGTACGGGAGGTGTCCGTACACTTCGCCTCGATGGAGATGGCGTTTCCGTGACGGCGATCGGGTGGGTGATCGGCGGGGTGGCGACGGTGGCCGCCGTCTCCCTCGCGGTGGTCCTCGTCCGGCAACGCCACAGGTACGCCGAGGCCGCACGGAGGTCGGCCCGGGAGCTCGCCCAACGCGACGCCCGCACCTCCGACCTCGTCGAGCGCGTCCGGACTCGCGAGGAGATCCTGTCGACGATCGGGGACGGGATCGTGCTGTTCGCACCGAACGGCCGCGTCGTCTACGCGAACCCGGCGGCGCGGGACCTCCTGGGACGACGGTTCGCCTCGGCCGGCGAGGTCATGCCGGAGTCCCTGCGTTCGGCGGTGGCCCGTGCCGCCACGGAGCCGGACGGACCCTCGCCGGCGAGCCCGGTCCAGACCGAGTTCGAAACCGGGGGGCGGATCATCGAGGCCGCCGCCATCCACGCGGGGGACGGCGCCGTGGTCGTCGTGGCCCGGGACCGGACCGCGGAACGGCAGGTGGAGCGGGTCCGGCGGGACTTCGTGGCGAACGCCTCCCACGAGCTGAAGACCCCGGTCGCGTCGATCCAGGCCCTCGCCGAGACCCTCCGCCTCGCGGCGGCCGACGATCCGGCCGCGCAGGGCCGGTTCCTGCAACGCCTCGAGCAGGAGGCCGTCCGGCTGACCAACCTGGTCGGCGACCTGCTCGACCTGTCCCGGCTCGAGGGCGGGCTGGGCGACTCGGGCGCGGTGAACCTGGCGCGCGTGCTGACAGAGGAGGCCGACCGTCTCCGCCCCCGCGCGGAGGGCGCCGGCCTCCGGCTGATCGTCGACGCGCCCGACCCGGTCGGGGTGCTGGGATCGGAGAGCGACCTCGGGCTGATGATCCACAACCTGCTCGACAACGCCATCCGGTACAGCCCGGACGGCGGCGAGGTCCGCGCGACGCTCGCCGGGCGCGACGGCGACGCGGAGCTT
>DATBHM010000004.1:0-11696 GCA_036557505.1 Actinomycetota bacterium
CGGCGGCGGGCGCCCGGTTCGCGCACACGCGGCGGCACGCCATCCCCCCGGCGGCCGCCGCGTCGCGAACCCCCTACGCGGGATCGGTCCGGGCGGGCAGCCGGCGTTCGACCCGATGGACCACGCGTCGTTCCACGAAGAACGCCGCGAACGGGATGAACCCGGCCAGCACGACGTCCCACAGCTGCCAGACCGGCCACCCGGCCCGCCGGGCCAGGTCGGCGGCCGCCAGCAGGTACACGATGTAGAGGAACCCGTGGACGGGGCCGACCACGTGCACGACCCCGGGGGCGTCCGCCCAGATCTGGAGCGGTACGCCGACGAACACGAGCACCAGCAGCATGACCCCGACCGTGTAGGCCATGACCCGGAACCGCAGCAGCGCCCCGCGGAGGTCGGCTCGAACCGGGGTGCTCACCGGGGCGCGCCCCCGGCGGCCACGAAGCGCCGCGTCACGGGTTGGCGGGCCCGGTCCCGGCGTCGAGCCCGGCCAGGTACTCGTTGTACTCGGCCATGGCCCGCTCCTCGGCCGCGGCTCGCTCCGCCTCCCGGCGGCGCCTGGCCGACGGGTGCTCGGACGCGGGCAGGTGCACCGGGCCCACCGGTCGGTCGTCCCCCGTCCTCGTGTCGGCTGGGGGCTCCTCCTTCGCGGCCTTTGGGCCCCCGAACGCCGGCAGGTCGTGCACGAGCTTCCACCACATGTACCCGGCGTACGCGGCGAAGGCCGGCCACTGGACCGCGTAGGCCCAGCTCTGGGTGTTCCCCCCCAGCGCACGTTGGACCTGCCACCACCCCAGCCCGAGCATGGCGGCGATGACCACAAGCGCCAGGACGTGCAGGGCGATCGCCTGGCCCGACAGCCAACGGTTCCCCACGGAATCCGACGGTAGCCATCGCCCCTGAACTCGTCAACGCACGAGCCGCGGAATGCCGTGCGGGCTCCGACCCTCGCGCTCGCGCGCGTGCGGTATGTAGTGTTTTCGGAATAGTTGAACGGCTTCGAGAAGGGAGCTGTCCGATCCCGATCGGCTACCTCATCACCACCGGGCTCGCGGCGACGGGCGTCGTGCTGGTGCTGGTCCGTTTCCGCCCCCGCCGTTCGAGTCCCATCAGCGTGACTCACGTCCTGGGCTGGCTGGTCACCGAGTCGCCGGTGCTCCCCTTCGGCCTGCTCGTCGCCTCGACGGCGTGGGCCATCGGCCAGAGCGGGATCGACTCACCCCTCTTCTGGATCGGCTTCGGTGTGGCGGTCCCGACATCCGTCGGGCTCGTCATCATCGCCCTTCGTGCGGCGCGGACGGGACCCGCGATCGATCGCGCGCTGAACGAGGGGCTGGGCCCCGGATGGCGGAGCCTCGAGCCCGCGCTCGCCGACCGGCTTCTCCGTCGTCCTTCGCTCGCCCGCACGCTGTACGCGCCGTTCCGGTTCCGTCACCCCGATGTCGAGCGGGTGGCGAACATCCGGTACGGCGGAGCTGGCAGGGCCAATCGGCTCGACCTCTACCGGCACCGCCATCAGCCCTCCGAGGGTCCCACGCTGGTCCACCTTCACGGAGGCGCATTCGTGTTCGGTCGAAAGAGCCGAGAGGCCCGCCCGCTCTTCTACCGCTTGGCGCGTCACGGCTGGACCTGCGTCAGCGCGAACTATCGTGTCCGCCGGGCCGGTCGCTTCCCCAATCCTTTGATCGACGTCAAGAAGGCGCTCGCGTGGGTCCGCGAGCACGGGCCCGAACACGGCGCCAATCGGGAGGTCGTGCTCGTGGCGGGCAGCTCCGCCGGTGCCAACCTGGCGGCGCTCGCCGCGCTCACTGCCGACGATCCCGCGTTCCAGCCCGGGTTCGAGCGCGTCGACACCTCCGTCAGCGGTGCGATCTGCATGTACGGCTACTACGGCGCGATCGACGGAGGCGGGCGCGTCCCCTCCTCGCCGTCGGCCTACGTCGGAGACCGTTCGCCGCCGTTCCTGATCGCACACGGCGATCAGGACGCCCTCGTGCTCGTCGAGGACGTGCGGCGGTTCGTCGACGAACTTCGCACGGCATCCCGCAGCCCGGTCGTGTACGCGGAGCTGCCCGGGGCCCAGCACGGATTCGACTACTTCGATTCCGTCCGCTTCGAGCTGGTCATCGATGCGATCGAGGCCTTCGCCGCGTGGGTGAGGTCGGCATCGCGGAGTCCGGGACCGGACGGGCGGTTCGCCTGACGCACGCCTCGTCCCCAAGGTGACGAACGGCCCGGCGGCGCCGCGGCCGGGTGGGAACATCCGTGCGGGCATCGGCGGGAGGGAATCGGAACGTGGACACGGAGGAGCGGGAGCGGGACGAACCGGAGTCATCCGGCGTCGGCGGGTCCGCAGGCACCGGCCGGCCGGACCGCACGCCGAAGGTGACCCTCCGGACGATCCTCGCCGACGGTCCGGTTCGAACCGCGATGGTCGGGACGTTCGTCGCGATGCTCGGGTTCGGGATGGTCGGGCCCGTGCTGCCGCTGTTCGCGCGGTCGTTCGGCGTCGGGTACGGGGCGGTCGCGGTGATGATCTCGGCGTACGCGCTCACGCGGCTCGTCCTCGACGTCGTCGCGGGGCCGGTCGTCAAGCGGATGGGCGAACGGGCGTCGGCGACGACCGGGGTGCTCGTGACCGGCGTGGCAGGGGGGCTCACGGCGGCGGCGCCGACGTTCGCGCTCGCGGTCGTGGCGTGGGGCGCGGCCGGCGCGGGTTCCGCCCTGATGTTCACGGCCATGTACAGCTACCTGCTCAAGGTGGTGCCCGAGACCCGGAGGGCCCGCACGTTCAGCGTGTTCTGGGGGAGCCTCAGCGTGAGCTTCATCGCGGGTGCGCCGATCGGCGGGGCGCTCGCGCGCATCGGCCTCGCCGTGCCGCTGTGGGCGGCGGCGGGGATGTCGGTGGTCGCCGGGTGGATGTTCTTCCGGTACCTGCGGAACCCGCCGGCACGGACCGTCGTTGACGCCCGTCGGGGCGGCGGGCACCCCCTCCGCGAGATGCTCCGGATGCGGGCGTTCCGGGCGGTGCTGTTCATCAATCTCGGCCTGTTCTGGCTGTTCGCCGCCATCAACACGGTCGTGCCGCTGTTCGCGCAGCGGAGCCTCGGCCTGGGCACGGTCGGGATCAGCGCGGCGCTGACGGTGTTCGTGCTGACCGAGCTCGCCGTGCTGTATCCGGCGGGGATCGCCTCGGACCGATTCGGGCGGAAGTGGCTGCTGGTGATCGGGCTGCTGGGGCTGGCCATCACGACGGCCGCGCTCGGGCTCACCTCGGAGGCGGTCGCGTTCGCGGTGCTGCTCGGGGTGGGGGGCATCGCGTCGGGGGTGGCCGGCGTGAGCCCGCCGGCGATGCTCGGCGACCTCACCCCGGAGGACCGCTCCGCCGTGTCCGTCGCCGCGTACCGATTCTGCGGGGACCTCGGGTACGTGGTCGGACCCCTCCTGGCCGGGATCACCGCGCAGTTCGTTGGGTTCGCCGCGGCGTTCGTGGTGGCGGCGCTGCCGACGTTCCTTTCGGTACTGTTCCTCCTGTCGGTCCCCGAGACACGGAAGCGCCCTCCCGAGACCGCCCCGCCCGCCGCGGAGCATCCGGCCTCCCCGCTCTCCGCCTCCGAACACCCTGTCACGCCCGCGATCCCGCCATAGCGTCGACGGGAATGCGAAGCGGGACCGCGGCTGTTCCTATCGGTGCCGAGGACAAGGAGCTGCACGAAATGCCGGCCATCACCGTCGACGACATCACCGCCCTGGAACGCCTTCCCGAGCTCGATCCGTCGGCCACCCGCCGCCGCGTCAGGAGCGTCACCACCGCACCCGGTGGGCTCGAGGGCGAGGGCTTCCCCGTCCGCCGGGCCTTCATGGGCGTGGACCTCGTGGAGCTCGACCCGTTCGTCCACATGGACCAGATGGGCGAGGTCGAGTACGCGCCCGGCGAGCCCAAGGGAACGCCGTGGCACCCGCATCGCGGGTTCGAGACCGTCACCTACATGATCGACGGCACGTTCGAGCACCAGGACTCGAACGGCGGCGGCGGGGTCATCACCAACGGCGACACCCAGTGGATGACCGCCGGCGCCGGGATCCTCCACATCGAGAAGCCCCCGGAGCGGCTGGTCGCGAGCGGGGGGCTGTTCCACGGGCTGCAGCTGTGGGTGAACCTGCCCCGCTCCGAGAAGTGGGCTCCGCCCCGGTATCAGGACCTCCGAGCCGGCGAGGTCGGGCTGGTGGCGTCGCCCGACGGCGGTGCCCTGCTGCGGATCATCGCCGGCGAGCTGGCCGGCAACGATGGGCCGGGCGACACGTACACGCCGATGACGATGGTCCACGCGACGGTCGCGCCCGGCGCCGTGCTGGAGGTGCCGTGGCGTGCCGACTACAACGCGCTGGCCTACGTGCTGGCGGGGGTGGGCACGGTCGGCAGGGACCGGCACCCGATCCGGACGGGTCAGCTGGCGGTGTTCGGCGCCGGCGACGCGATCGTCGTCTCGGCCGCGCAGGCACAGGAGTCACGGTCGCCGGAGCTCGAGGTGCTGCTGCTGGGCGGCCGCCCGATCCGGGAGCCTGTCGCGTGGCTGGGGCCGTTCGTCATGAACACCCGCGACGAGGTCGTCCGGGCCTACGAGGACTTCCGGGCCGGCAGGCTGGGCTCGATTCCCCCGGTCCACGGAACACCCACCGAGGTCGTCGAGTCCGGCGACTGACTCGACGTGGGCGCGCTCAGCGCGTCCGGTCGAGCATCGCGACGATCTCGTCGGTGGTCGCCGTCTCGCCGAGCCGGGGAAAGATCCGCTCGACGCTGTTGCGGTGGACGTCGGCGTCGAGATCGGTCATCGCGTCGGTCGCCAGCACGACGTGGTAGCCGTGCTCGTGCCCTCCCCGCGCGGTCGACTCGACCCCGGCGCTCGTGGCGATGCCCGCGACCACCACCTGCGTCACGCCGCGATCGCGGAGGAACGTGTCCAGGGACGTTCCGTGGAAGGCGCCCCACCTCACCTTGGTGACCCGGAGGTCCTCCGGCTGGGCCTCGAGCTCGTCGACCAGCTCCGCCCAGTCCGGCTCCGGCGGGGGCATCGGCCGCGAGGCCTCGGTGCGTCCGGGCGCCCGTCCCGCCGCGTTGACCAGCACCACGGGGAGGCCGTGGCGGCGAAACGCCCCGACAAGCCGCGCCGCGTTCTCCACGACCGCGCCGACCGGATGCACCGTGGGCAGCGCGACGACTCCCTTCTGCAGGTCCACAACGACGAGCGCGGCCGCCGGGTCGATCGTCGTCAGCGCCACGAGATTCCTCGCTCGCCGCCGGTCACGCTCGTCGTTCCTGGGAGACGGGGACCGGAGGCACCGAAACGGCCTCCGTGGCGCCGGGCCGTTCCTCGACCAGGACGTACTGCTTCCCCCGCGACCAGCTGGCAGCCGCGGCCACGAGGCACGCCACGATGGCGAAGTCGAACGCCGCGTGGAGGCCCTGCCGGAACGGCGATGCGATCAGCGAGGCGAAGAACGTGCGCCCCACGAGCGCATGACGCTGCGCGGCGCTGAGGTGCGCCAGGACCGGAGCGCCCACCAGGTGCTGCACCGGGTTGTAGCCGAGGAACGCCGCGAACAGCGTCGACACCGGCGGCAGGTGCGAGATGTGCACGGCGGTCTCATGCGGAACCCCGTTCGCCGTCAGGCCGCGGAGCAGGGTGGCCGGCAGCGACGCGGCCAGCCCCACGATCATCAGCGTGAAGAAGATCCCGATCGACAGGACCTGGGCGGAGTTCTGGAAGGTGGTGTTCATTCCCGAGCCGGCACCCCGGTCGGCCGCGGGCAGCGCGTTCATGATCCCGGCCCGGTTCGGCGACGAGAACCCGCCCACGGACAGCCCCATGGTCAGGAGCAGCAGGGCGAACGCCCAGTACGGGAAGTCGGTCGGGAGGACCTCGAGCAGCGCGAAGCACACGGCCGCCCCGATCATCCCGCCGGTCGCGAAGGGACGGGCCCCATACCGGTCCGAGAGGATGCCCGACATCGGCCCGGCGATCAGGAACCCGATGGTGAGAGGCAGCATGTAGATCCCCGCCCACAGGGGCGTGTCGGTGAACGAGTAGCCGTGCAGAGGTAGCCAGATCCCCTGCAGCCAGATGATGAGCATGAACATCAGCCCGCCCCGGCCGATGGCCGCCAGGAAGCTCGCCAGGACGCCGGCGGTGAAGGCCCGGATCCGGAACAGCGGCAGCCGGAACATCGGCGCGCGGACCCTCGTCTCGATCACGCAGAACGCGACCATCAGCCCGACCCCGGCCAGCAGCTCGGCGATCACCACGGGGTTCGTCCACCCCATGGCGTGGCCGCCGTAGGGCCGGATCCCGGACGTGATCCCGACCATGATCAGCACCAATCCGAGCGCGAACGTCACGTTGCCCGCCCAGTCGATCGGGGCCCGCCTCGAGACGCCGACCTCGCGAAGCACCCGGTATCCGTAGGTCGTGGCGAACAGCCCGATCGGCACGTTCACCAGGAAGATCAGCCGCCAGTTGATCGGCGCCAGCACGCCGCCCAGCACCAGTCCGATGAACGCGCCGGAGATCGCCGCCGTCTGGTTGATGCCGAGGGCGAGGCCCCGCTGTCCGGGCGGGAATGCGTCGGTGAGGATGGCCGCGGAGTTCGCGAGCAGCATGGCGGCGCCCACGCCCTGGAACATCCGGACGACGATCAGCCAGATCCCCGCCGCCTGCCCCGACATCCACGTCACGGAGAGCATGAGCGAGAAGAACGTGAAGATGGCGAACCCCAGGTTGTAGATGCGAACCCGGCCGTAGATGTCGCCCAGCCGTCCGAGGCTGACGACCAGCACGCTCGTCACGACGAGGAACCCGAGGATCATCCACAGCAGGTAGAAGCTGTTCCCCGGCAGCAGCGGGTCGAGCCGGATCCCCCGGAACACGTCGGGCAGGGCGATCAGCATGATGGACGAGTCGATCGTGGCCATGAGCGCGCCGAGCGTGGTGATCGACAGCGCCACCCACTTGTACCGGTCGTCCTCGCCCGCGGGCCCATTCCCGTTTGCCGCCGCGGGCAGGGTCGGTCGCATCAAACGCCCTGCGCCAGCCGTTCGAGCAGGAGGGCCGCCCCCAGCAGGCGGTCGAGCTCCGCGCGCGTGAACCCCGCCGAGAGCGCCCTGGCCAGCTGATCGGTGCGCTCGCTGCGGCGGTCCCGGAGGGCGGTCAGCCCCGCCTCCGTCGCCGCGACGATCACACACCGGGCGTCGTCGGGATCCGGGCTTCTGCGGACGAGGCCGCGGGACTCGAGGGCGGCGATCGTCGCCCCCATGGACTGCGGACTGATCTCCTCCGCCCGGGCCAGGGAGGCGGGGGTGGCGGGCCCGCCGCGGTCGAGGCGCGCGAGCGCCGACATCTCGGGCATCGTGAGGTCGCCGTGGGGTCGGGTCTGGCGCAGGCGCCGGACCAGCAGGCCGACGCTCACCTGCAGGGCAGCGGCCACGTCGTGCACGTCGGTGGTGCCGGTCACTTCGTCAGTCTAGACTGATCAGTCTGGACTTGCATTCGGCCGCGTGCGTCGACGAGGGTGGGGTCATGGTTCGGACGAATCGGCCGCGGCATGCAACCTCCGGGCCCCGCCCCCGCGTACTCGTCGTGTGAGGACGTTCGGCCGGGCCCGGGACGAGCAGTTCCGTGCCTACGTCGTCGGGAGCCGGGGCAGACTCCTCCGGACCGCGACCCTGCTGGCCTCCGGCGACGGACATCGGGCCGAGGACCTGGTCCAGACCGTCCTGCTCCGCATGTACCTGTCGTGGCCGCGGATCCGCGCGGAGACGCGAGACGCGTACGCCCGCAGGATGCTGGTCAACGCGCTCGTCGACGAACACCGCCGACCACACGCCCGCCACGAGCGGAACGAGCCCGAGGTTCCCGATGTGGCGGTCGAGGAGGTGCCGCCGACGGACATGGACGAGACGGTGTTCCGGGCGCTGGGCGAGCTCCCGCCACGGATGCGGGCCGCCGTCGTCCTTCGATTCCTGAACGACGCGAGCGTCACCCAGACCGCCGAGGCCCTCGGCTGCAGCGAGGGCACGGTCAAGAGCCAGACCGCCCGGGGGCTCGATCACCTCCGCGAGCGGCTGGCAGGCAACAGCCGGAACACCGGCGAACCCAACGAAAGGAGCCGAACGTGAGTGACGTACGGGACATGCTCGAACGGACGGTGCCCTCGGCCGAGGCCACGCCATCGGACGAGACCGTCGAGGCCGACCTCCGTCGGGGTCGGGCGGCGATGACCCGCCGCCGGGTGGTGCGATTCTCCGTCGCCGGCCTGATCGCCGTCATGGTCGTGGCGGGGACGGCGGTGGTGGTCGGCAACCAGGGCCATTCGTCGTACAGGGTCACCCCTCCGGCCGGGCAGAAGCACCACCAGACGCAGGGGACGGGAACCGTTGCGGGCGCGCCGGTCCGCCTCGTCGCGTACCACGGCGACCAGCCCAAGGGGTTCACCGTCGCGCAGATCCCGGACGGCTGGTTCCTGCAGGGGACGAACGCGTTCAGCCTGACGGTCGCGCCGAACGGGGACACGAGCTCCCCCGACGCATTCGTCGGCAAGCTCGTGGTGACGCTGCTGTCGAAGAGCGCGCCGCAGAAGCTGCCGGACGGGGACCCGGTGACCGTCAACGGGCACGACGGCGTCGTCTCGCCCGGGCCCCCGGCCGATGTGCTCACCTACCAGGACGACGCCGGCCACTTCGTGCAGGTCCAGGCCTGGACGTCGGCGCTGCACTGGACGGACGAGCAGCTGGTCAGCTTCGCGGAGGGCGTCCAGGTGACGGCGGAGGCCCAGCAGGGCGTGGGCTAGCACCTCGAAAGGCAACGAACCGAACCGCCCCCGGGACCACGCGCGGTCCCGGGGGCGGTCGCAGTGATGCATCCGGGCAGGGTTCCACGCAGCGGGCGCACCCGGCGCGTGGGAAACGGTACGGTTTCCGGCGATGCGATCGTTTCGGCTCCAGCTCGCGCTCGTGCTGGTGGCGGCCCTGCTGGCGGTTCCCGGTGCTGCTGGCGCGGGCGCACGACCTGATGATGGCCGGGGCCCAGCCCGAGGGGCGCCACCGGCGGGGCCCACGCTTACGATCGACGCCGCGAAGGTCGGGCGGCGGATCAGCCCGCTGATCTACGGCGTGAACTTCGGCTCTCCGGAGCTGCTGCAGTCGCTCGGCGCGCCGATCAGCCGATGGGGCGGCAACAGCACCAGCCGGTACGACTGGCGCAACGGATTCACCAACACGGGGTCGGACTACTTCTTCGAGAACGTCCGGCTCACGCCCGGGGCGGACGCGTTCGTCGATGCGAGGTCCGGTGTGGGAGCCGACACCGTGGTCACGCTGCCCATGCTCGGCTGGGTGAGCAAGGACAGCCCCGCGAAGCACCCGTTCGCGTGCGGGTTCAAGGTCAGCAGGTACGGCCAGCAGCGGAAGACCGACCCGTTCGACCACGACTGCGGCAACGGGGTGCGCCTCAACGGGCAGTTCGTGCGGAACAACGACCCCCACGACACCAGCATCGCGGTCACGCAGCAGTTCGACCGGACCTGGGTGGAGCACCTCGTCGCTGCGCACGGCTCGGCCGCACACGGTGGGGTCCGGTTCTACGAGCTCGACAACGAACCCGCGTTGTGGAACTCGACGCACCGCGACGTGCACCCGAAGCCCCTCACGTACGACGAGCTCGCGCGGAGGTCCATCGCGACGGCGGCGGCCGTCAAGGCGGCGGACCCCAAGGCGCTCGTGCTGGGACCCTCGGACTGGGGATGGTGCGCCTACTTCTTCTCCGCGGCCGACCCCGGCGGGTGCGGCGACGGCCCCGACCGCAGGGGTCATGGCGACGTTCCCATCGTTCCCTGGTATCTCCGGCAGATGCGCACGTACCAGCAGGCGCACGGGAAGCGCATCCTCGACTACCTCGACCTGCACTTCTATCCGCAGGCGGACGGTGTCGCGCTGTCGCCGGCCGGCTCGGCGTCCACGCAGGCCCTGCGGCTCCGCCAGACGCGGACGCTGTGGGATCCGCACTACACGGACGAGTCCTGGACGAACGATCTGGGGCTGGGGCCCGTGATGCTGATCCCGCGGATGCGGAAGTGGGTGGCCCAGAACCTCCCGGGGACCAGGCTCGCCATCACCGAGTACAACTGGGGCGGCACGGCGTCGCTGAACGGCGCGCTGGCCCAGGCGGACGTGCTCGGGATCTTCGGCCGCGAGGGAGTCGGGCTCGCCACGATGTGGGATCCGCCGGCGGCGTCACAGCCGGCCGCGTTCGCGTTCCGGATGTACCGGAACTACGACGGGCACGGCGGGCGGTTCGGCGATGTGTCAGTGACGGCCCAGAGCGCCAACCAGGGCAAGCTCTCCGTGTACGCGGCGAAGCGCTCCTCGGACGGCGCGCTGACGCTCGTCGTGATCAACAAGACGAACTCGGACCTCCGGAGCAGGGTGTCTCTGAACGGCTTCGCGCCGTCGGGTCCGGCGGCCGTGTTCACCTATTCCGGTGGCGACCTCCACGCGGTCGTCCACGGGGCCGACCAGACTGTGAGCCCCTCCGGGTTCACCCGAACGTTCCCGGCTTCCTCCGTCACGGTGCTCGCCGTTCCCGCGTGACTGTGCCTGCGATTCCGCCTACCCGGCGGGCGGCGTGGGCGAGTGCATGAACGGCTCGTGGACCAGCCGGCTGAAGGCAGCGATCGCGGACGCCGAGGAGTTCACCCGCCAATCGATCGCGCCGCCCGAGGTGCTCGTGATGCTGTCCTGGTACACCAGGGCCTTGATGCCAGGGAACTGGGTGCTCATGGCGGTGCCCATGTCTGCGAGCCATTGCGCCTTCTGACCTGACGCCCCCTCCTGGACGCCGGTCTCGCCGACCATGAGCGGCTTTCCGCGGGTCGATCCCCACTGGTAGAAGGCGTTGAAGATCGACTGGAAGCTGGTCCAGCGACCCCCGGGCTTGCCTCCGGGCGTGACCGGCGACCAGTTGTACCCATCCGCGCAGATCCAATCCACGTAGGCGTCGCCCGGATAGAAGGACTGCGCCGACCCCGATGCGAAGCTGAAGGCGTTCGGGCACCAGACGAACCGGGCGTTCGTGGCCCCCTCCTGATCGAAGATGTCGTGGATGTGGCGCCATGCCGCGATGAAGGTGGACGTTGTTCCGGCCTCCGGGGCATTCGCTTCCATCTGTGAGAACCATCGCAGCAGGATGGGAGCCCGGAAGTTCCTGACGGCATCCGCTTCGGACTTGATCCACTGATCCTGCGATCCCGAGTTGATGGCGCTGGCCGGGTACCGGGCCCACGAGATCATGGGGGTCCGGCCGCTCTGCTCGTCCCACGCTTGCCGCCATGTCGGGAACGCCTGGTTCCACTGATAGAAGACATGGTCGATGTCCAGGGTCCTGCCCATCGACGACTCCAGTTGCTGAACCGCGCTCTCCTGGGAAGCCATCGACCACGAGCCCTGCGGTTGAACGTAGGCGCCCACGAGGACGCCATCACCTGTGGACGGCGGCGGCACGGTGGGTGTGGGCGGCTGAGATGTCGAGATGCTCGGTGACGGGATCGTCGATGGAACCGTCGGCGACGCAGCGGGAGACGGGCTGGCGGGCGGAGGCGACGGCGATGCGGCCGGAGACGGGCTCAACGATGGAGGTGTCGGCGAT
>DATBHM010000005.1:0-5792 GCA_036557505.1 Actinomycetota bacterium
GGGCGACCACGTGGGCTCGGCGTCCGCGGCGCCGGGTGTCTCGGTCACGCGGTGCTGGTTGGAGCCGTCGGCGTTCATCACGGCGATGTCCGAGGAGAGCGTGCGGTTGGTGGTGAACGCGATCCGCGTGCCGTCCGGCGACCAGGAGGGCATGAGGTTCTCGCCGATCGACGACGTCAGCCGGTGGAGCCCGGACCCGTCGGGCCGGATCGTCCAGATGCCGAGCGTCCCGCCGGCGACGCTGGTGAATGCGATCCGCGTGCCGTCCGGCGACCAGGAGGGCTCACCGTCGAACCCGCCGAACGTCGTCAGCCGGCGGAGGTTCGATCCGCCGGTGCCGATCACGTAGATGTCGCCGCCGCCGCTGCGCCGGCTCTCGAACGCGATCCGCGTCCCGTCCGGCGAGAACGACGGGTTGAAGTCGTCGGCGGCGTCGGACGTGACCGGACGCTGGCCGGTCCCGTCGGGGCGGGCGACGGCGATGTCGGCGTTCCCGCCACGGATCTCGTCGAACGCGATCAGCGAGGTGGCCGCGGCCGCGTGGGCGGGGATCGCCGGCAGCGCGGCCAGCACCACCGCGACGACGAGCACCGCGCGGGCGGCCTGCCTCACGACTGCGGCCGCCGGTCGATCTCCACGGAGGCCAGGACCTCGTTCACCACGTGACACAGCCCGCTGCGGCTGGGTTCGTTCCCGACGACCACATACAGACAGAACGCCCGTCCCCGGTCGTGGAAGAACCGCTGCACCCCAGCGAACCCCGGCCGGGGCCGCATCATCGACCGGGGGTGGAGGTCGGCCGGGCGGAGCCTGCGGGGCAGTCCGTTCCGGTGGAACAGCGGCTGGTTGGCCAGCTCGGATTCGAACTCCGTGATGGCGACGAACGCCCCGCCCTTCCCCATGGAGCTCGTCGCCCGGGCGCCGTAGTCGCCGTCCGTCGGCGGCAGCGCGAAGTTCGCGGCGTGCAACGTCGGCTCGCCCCCGGCGTGACGGAAGATCCGGCCCTCCCACCTCCGGGGGAGGTCCACGGCGAGCGCGTGCGCCCGGAGCTCCGTCACAGCGACCCCACCGCGATCGCGACGGCGCCCGCCGCCAGCGTGACCTGCGCGGCGACCGCCGCCGTCCGGGCGGGGCCCTCCCACCGCCGGAAGCGGGCGTCCAGGGCCGCCACCGCCGCCGGGTCGTCCGCACCGGCGGCGCCCAGCATCGACACCGCGCGCGCCGCGCCGAACGCCGCGCCCATCGCGAGCCCCGCGGCCGGCGACGCGACCAGCAGGGCGCCGGCGAGCGTCCCGTACACGGCCGACGTGGTCACGATGGTCGCCACACCGACGCCGAGCTGTGCGCCGAACCCCGCGCCGACCACCCACCCCCGGTACCGCCCGAGCCAGTCCTCGTTGACCTGCCGGCGGATGCTCGGCAGGCGCAGCCCGCCGACGCCGAGGTCGAGCGCCGTCCCGGCCAGCACCACCACGGCGAACGTCGCGAGCCGCGCCGAGGGGTGGACGGACCCCAGCACCAGCCCGCCGGCCGCCCCCAGGATCAGCCCGAATCCCGCCCCGGCGAGGAGCGATGCCACTGCGAACCATCCTGCCGTCACGCCCCACCGCGATCCCCGGGCCCGCTCCCCGAGCGGGTTGATGCTCCCCAGCATCGACTCCCCTCAGGGCGACCAGGCCGAACGCAACCCAGCCACGGCCGCGAGGACGATGCCGGTCGCGACCAGCGCGTCAGCCGCGCCCATCGTCGCCCTCGCCCCCGTACAGGCTGGGATGGCCGGGCCCGATGCCGGCCGACGCGAGCTCGTCGTCGGCTCGGGCCAGCCGCGCGGCGGCGTCGCCGACCGGCGGCGGGTGGCCGCGGCCGGCCGCCAGTGCCGAGTCCGCGATGGCGTCCCGGAGCAGCGACGCCACCTGCGGCCAGGAGGTGGCGGTCCCCTCGCCCCGGACCCGCCCGCTCGGCCCGTCCACCAGGACGAAGTACGGTGATCCGTCGACGCCGTATCGCTCCCAGGCGTCCGACGACATCACCAGCGGAACCCCGTCCGGCGCCAGCCCGAGCAGCTTCGACGGGCTCTCGAACGACGTGTCCTTGGTCACGACGACCACGCGGGCGCCGCCCGGCACGTCGACCCCCGAGCCGAACGCCTCCCAGAACGCCCCGCATCCAAGGCACCCGCTCGACAGGAACGCCAGCAGCGTCGACCCCGACGCCCCCGCCACGGCGAGCTTCACGGCGTCGCCGGCCAGCGTGGTGCCGGACACGTCGAACGCCTCCGCGGCGTCCCGCGACGGCGGGGCGGGGAGCCCTTCGGCGAGCAGCGGCTCGGACGCCGACGGCTGTTGCCGGGCGTCCAGCCGGCGGAGCAGCTCGGCGTGGCTCCGCAGCACTCCCACCAGCAGGATGCCGACCACCACCAACAGCACGGTTTCGATCCCGACGAGCACGTTCATCGATCAAGCCCTCCCTACAGGCAGGCCGCCTCGTGGCTGCACACCGCGTTCTCGATCTTCAGCGTGCTGCCGCAGTTCACGTACAGCTTCGAGGGGCTCTCGCACTTGACCACCCGGCACACGACCTCGGTGACCCCGGCCACCTCCGTGTTGCACTGCCCATACCGGAAGACGTTGCAGCACGTCCGGCGCTGGCTGCAGTCGTCGAACGTGCAGTGGCAGCCGTGGGGGCACGACGACCCCGGCGTGCGGTTGCAGTCGACGTAGTACCGGATCCCCTCCTTCGAGCACGCGCCGTTCCCCCGGTAGTCGGTGCACTTCCACCACCCACCCATGTACGTGTTCGGCGGGCACTCGTTGGACCCGCCGTTGATCGTGCAGCAGAAGATCGTCCATCCGTCGCAGCACTGGCCCCCGCTGCACTGCGGGCAGTACACGAGCTGCTGCGCCGAGACCGGCCGGGTGAGGAACCGCACCGGCGCCACGGCGATGGCCGAACCGACCAGCGCCACCTTGGTGAGGAATCCCCGGCGCGACGTCCTGCGGGCGAGGGCCCTGGACGCGGCGCGCGCGAGCCGTTCGGTCATCTCGGCCGCTCCACGAGCGCGATGGGCCGCGGGCCCGGCGGGTTCGCGGGGACATGCTCCTCGTGGCCCGGCCGGTACGAACCCCAGGCCCGGGGGACCTCGACCACCGCGATCGCCAAGAGCACGGCCGCCCCCACCAGGCCGATCACGAGCGGCACGCCTGCCAGCGGGGATGCGGCCACCGCCGATCCGATCGACGGCACCGGCCACGCGGCGACTGCAGCGGCGACCACGACGGCGGCGAGGTCGAGGGAGACGTGCAACCAGCTGGGAGGCGCCTCGCCCGAGCCCACGCATCCGCACGTGGCGGCGCCGCCCCTGCGGATCAGCCGGACGAGGAACGACGCGAATGCGAGATACAGGACGGCCACGGCGAGCCCGGTGGCCACGCCCGGCCGCCACAGCGCACCGACTCCCACGGCCACCTCGACCACGCCGAGCGCCCGCGCGCCCACCCGACCCCCCGGGAGCCCGGCCGCCGCCAGGGCGTCGACAACAGGCGTGGGCCGCGCGAGCTTGCCGAGGCCCGAGGCGATCAGCAGACCGGCCGCCACGAAGAACGGTGCGGCGACCATCCGCTACCGGCCTTCGGGGGCGTCGAGGACCGACCCGGGTGGCCGTGGAGTCGCGGGAACCATCGGGCACAACCCTACCGATGGGGGCGTGCGGGTCAACCTGCCCACCCGCTCGGGGGAACCGCACGCGAAGGGCTCGGCTCGGAATCCCCCGCGAGCCGAACAAACCTCCGGTCGTGGGTGGATTCCGCCGGACAGTTGTCGATATCATGGGGGTCAGCCCGAACGACATTCGTCGCCCAACGAGGATCCCGACATGGCAGAGCGAGCACATCCCGACCGCCCCGGACACCGGGAGATCCGGGCCCGCGCCGCGTCCCAGACGTTCCGTTATCCGCTGGAGCGCGAGTTCGCCGAGCCCGACTGGCGGCGCATCCCGGGCTTCCGGGACGTGACCACCGAGCAGTGGGAGTCGGCCCAGTGGCAGCGCGCCCACACGGTGAAGAACCTCGTCGAGTTCAAGAAGGTCCTGGGGGACCACCTCGACCAGGCCCTGTACGAGGACATCCTGCGCGACCAGCAGGAGCGCGCCACGATGTCGATGCTCATCCCCCCGCAGATGATCAACACGATGGATGTGGACGACCTCCGGAACGACCGCGTCCGTCGATACATGGCCCCGACCTACAGCGATCGGGACCCGGAGTGGCCCAACCATCCGATGGCCTCGCGCGACTCGCTGCACGAGGCCGACATGTGGGCGGTCGAGGGCCTCACCCACCGGTACCCGACCAAGGTCCTCGCGGAGCTGCTCAGCACGTGTCCCCAGTACTGCGGCCACTGCACGCGGATGGACCTGGTCGGCAACGACACGCCGCAGTTCCTGAAGTACAAGTTCGAGATCAAGCAGCAGGAACGGTGGGACGCCATGCTCGACTACCTGCGGACGACCCCCCAGGTCCGCGACGTGGTGGTCTCGGGCGGCGACGTCGCGAACCTGCCGATCAAGCGGCTCGAGCAGTTCGTGAGCGCCCTGATGGACATCGACAACATTCGCGACATCCGCCTCGCCACCAAGGGTCTCATGGGCATCCCGCAGCACTTCCTGCAGGACGAGGTGCAGCAGGGCCTCGAGCGCCTGGCGACCACGGCGAACGACCGCGGGGTCGACCTCGCTGTCCACACGCACATCAACTGCGCACAGCAGGTCACGCCGCTCGTGGCCCGCGCGGTGAAGAGCCTGCTCGACATGGGGTTCCGCGACGTCCGCAACCAGGGCGTGCTGCTGCGGGGGGTCAACACCACCACCGAGGACCTGCTCGAGCTGTGCTTCACGCTGCTCGATCGCGGCCGGGTCATGCCGTACTACTTCTACATGTGCGACATGATCCCCAACAGCGAGCACTGGCGGACCGGCGTCGGGGAGACCCAGGCGCTCCAGCACTCGATCCTCGGATACCTGCCCGGGTTCGCCACGCCGCGGATGATCTGCGACGTCCCGTTCGTGGGGAAGCGCTGGGTCCACCAGACCGAGGACTACGACCGCGAGCGGGGCATCTCGTACTGGACGAAGAACTACCGAACCGGCATCGAAGCCGGGGACCCCGAGGCGCTCACCCGCCGGTACGAGTACTACGACCCGATCTCCACGCTGCCCGAGGAGGGCAAGGAGTACTGGCGCGAGCGCATGCGCTCCGGCCAGCTTCAGCCGGCGAACGCCTGAGCCCGTCGCGTTCGCGGCGCCCCGGTTGGTACGGTCCGCCGGCCATGTCCTCACCGCGTGTCCCCCGACGGACGTTCCTGAAGCGAACGGCCATCGCCGGCGGCGCGCTCGTCGCCGCGGGCGCCGCTGGATTCGGCGCGAGGGAGCTGTTCTTCGGCGAGGAGGCGCCACCGGCCCGGCGCCCCGCCGACGTCGACACCCGGTGGCCCGTCAAGCACGTGGTGTACGTGATGCTCGAGAACCGGTCGTTCAACCACATGTTCGGGGCGTTCCCGGGTGCGACCGGGACCACCCGGGTCGCCGTGCTCGACGGCAGGGAGATCCCGCTGCGCACCGCGCCCGAGTGGCTCCCCGGCGACCTCCCCCACTTCCGCCAGGCCGCCCTCCAAGACGTGAACAGCGGCCGCATGGACGGGTTCGGGATGTACGACAAGGGCGAGTACCCGGCGGTCGACTGGGCGATGTCGATCCACGAACGCGACACGGTCGCCAACTGGTGGCGGTGGGCGGAGCG
>DATBHM010000006.1:0-44742 GCA_036557505.1 Actinomycetota bacterium
ACGCGCCACGCCGACGTGATCCTGCCGGGCGAGTCGACCCTCACCCGGGGTCACTACGACCTGGCGTTCACCGCGCTGTCGTGCCGGAACGTCGCGAACTACTCACCGCCGGCCCTCGAGGCGGAACCGGGCTCGATGCACGAGTGGGAGGTGCTCCTCCGGCTGACCGGCATCGTCACGGGCCAGGGCCCGGACGCAGACGTCCGGGCGATCGACGGCTTCGTCGCGCGGCAGCTGCTGGAACGCGGGCTGCATAACCCGCTGTCGCCGGCGAACGGGACGGACGCGGACGAGGCGTGGTCGGCCGTCAACGGCACCTTCGAGGGGCCCGAACGCCTGCTCGACATCATGCTCCGGACCGGGCCGTACGGGGACGGCTTCGGGCGTGACCCCGGCGGGCTCTCGCTGCAGGCGCTCATCGAATCGCCGCACGGCATCGATCTCGGACCGCTGCAGCCGCGGATCCCCGAGGTGCTCCGGACACCGAGCGGCCGGATCGAGCTCGCGCCGCCGGACGTGGTCGACGACGTCGAGCGCCTGCGGGGGGCGCTCCGCCGTCCGCGGAACGGCGACCTCGTCCTGATCGGTCGCCGACAGCTCCGTTCGAACAACTCCTGGATGCACAACCTGCGGGCCCTCAGCGGGGGAAGCAACACGTGCAGGCTGCAGATCCACCCGGACGACGCGGCGAGGTTCGGGGTGGAGGACGGCAAACCCGCGCGGGTGACGTCGGCGGCGGGGTCCGTGGACGTGGAGGTCGAGGTGACCGACGCGCTCCGCCCCGGGGTCGTCAGCCTTCCGCACGGCTGGGGCGATGGCAACGGTGACGTCCGCATGCGGGTGGCGTCCACGCAGCCGGCCGTGAACTCGAACGTCCTGTCCCCGCCCGAGGTCGATCCGCCGAGCGGCAACGCCATCCTGAACGGCGTCGCCGTGACCGTCGCCGCGGTCTGATTCGGTCGTGGCGCGGGCGGTGGCCTCGAGCACCCCGCGCCGACGCACGGAGCACCCGCCCCCGCCCGACGGCGAATCCGACCGCATTGATAGACTTTGGACGCGACCCCGCAGATCGCGCCGCGACAGCGGCCGCGGCGCGGGACCGCTTCGACCACGGGAGCGCTGACCTTGGCGGACATCGCCACTCGGAACGGGTTCGATCGGGCTGCGCTGCCCGCATCGGAAGGCTTCCTCACCGAGCTGAGGGAGCGGGCGTTCGAGGAGTTCGTCACGCTGCCGGTGCCGGCGCAGGAGACCGAGGAGTGGCGATACACCGACCTCTCCGACCTGGACCTGGGGGCGTACGCGGCGTTCGCCGGTGGCGGTTCCCGCGCGGCGACACTCGATGACGTGCCCGACGGGATCCTGGCCGCGGCTGGCGACGTCGGTGACCGGGCCGGTTTCCTCGTGCAGCGGAACTCCGAGGCGCTCATCGCCCACCTCGACCCGGCGGTCGACGAGGGCGTGCACTTCGAGTCGCTCGACGACGCGATCCGCGAACATCCCGACATGGTCGAGCCCCACCTCCACGACCTGGTGCCGACCGACCGGACGAAGTTCACCGCCCTGCACGGCGCGTTCCGCACCGGCGGCTCGTTCGTGCTGGTGCCGGACGGGGTGCGGATCGAGCTGCCGGTGCAGGCGCTGACCTACCTGGACGCGGACGGCGCGACGATCTTCCCGCACACGCTGATCGTGGTGGGCGCGCAGTCCGAGGTCACCTTCATCGACCGGTACGTCTCGCCGGACCTGACGAGCGCGCTCTCCGATGCCGTCGTCGAGATCGTGTGCGGGCCGGCGTCGAAGGTCCGGTATGTCTCGCTCCAGGAATGGGGTTCCGGCGTGACGCACCTCAGCGTGCAGCGGGCCCGGCTGGCGAGGGACGCGGAGTTCCACTCGCTGTCGGTCGCGTTCGGTGCGGACCTCAGCCGCAACGAGTTCGAGTCGGTCCTCGCCGAGCCCGGCGCGACCAGCGAGATGCTCGGGCTGTTCTTCGCCGACGGATCCCAGCACTTCGACCACCGGACGCTGCAGGACCACGAGGCCGGGAACGGAACGAGCGACCTGCTCTACAAGGGCGCGCTGAAGGGCCACTCGAGGGCGATCTACTCCGGCTGGGTGCATATCCGGCCCCACGCCACCAACAGCAACGCGTTCCAGACCAGCCGAAACGTCGTGCTCAGCGAGCACGCCAAGGCCGACGCAATCCCCAACCTCGAGATCGAGAACAACGAGGTCAGGTGCGGCCACGCGGCGAGCGTCGGTCCGGTCGACCAGGAGGCCCTGTTCTACCTGGAGAGCCGCGGCATCCCGCGGAAGGAGGCCGAGCGGCTCATCGTGTTCGGGTTCTTCCAGGAGGTGCTGGAGCGGATCGACCTCCCCGAGGTGCGAACGGGCATCGAGCAGGCGATCGAACGGGAGCTGGCACGCTGATGGCACACGTCAAGGTGGCCGCCGCGTCGGACATCCCGGAGGGGGAGGCCCGGCGGTTCCGCTACGACTCCACCGAGGTCGCCGTGGCCAACCTCGGCGGCGGCGAGTTCCGGGCGCTCGACGCGATCTGCTCGCACGCCCTGTCCTACCTGGACGAGGGCGAGGTCGACCCGGACATGGAGACCATCGAGTGCGCGAAGCACGGTTCGACGTTCGATCTGAACACCGGCCGGCCCCGGACGCTCCCCGCGACCCAGCCGGTTCGCGCGTACGAGGTGACGGTGGACGGCGACGACATCCTGATCGAGGTGAACGACTGACATGACGACCGCAACGGAAGCACCGCCGCGGACGGCCGAGCTGGAGATCCACGACCTCCACGCGTCCGTCGAGGGGAAGGAGATATTGAAGGGCATCGACCTCACGGTCCGGCAGGGCGAGACGCACGCGCTGATGGGACCGAACGGCAGCGGCAAGTCCACGCTGGCCAACGTGCTGATGGGTCGGCCCGGCTACGCCGTGACCGGCGGCGAGGTCCGGTTCAAGGGGGAGGACATCCTCGGCCTCACGCCCGACCAGCGGGCCGCCCGGGGACTGTTCCTGGCCATGCAGTACCCGGTCGAGGTGCCCGGCGTCAGCGTCGTGAACTTCCTGCGGACCGCGTACAAGGCCGTGAAGGGCGAGGACATCTCCGCGCTGGGGTTCCGCAAGCACATGAAGGAGAAGATGGAGCTCCTCGGCGTCGAGGACGAGATGGTCCGGCGCTACGTCAACCAGGGGTTCTCCGGCGGGGAGAAGAAGAAGAACGAGATCCTCCAGCTCGCCGTCCTCGAGCCGAGCATCGCGATCCTGGACGAGACCGACTCCGGGCTCGACATCGATTCCCTGAAGGCGGTCGCCACCGGCGTCGAGAAGCTCATCGGCCCTTCGCTCGGCGTGCTGGTCATCACGCACTACCAGCGGATCCTCAACTACATCCACCCGGACTTCGTCCACGTGATGATGGGCGGGCGCATCGTGAAGGAGGGCGGCCCCGAGCTCGCCACGGAGCTCGAGGACAAGGGCTACGAGGGGATCCGGCAGGAGGTCGGCCTGTCCGCCGAGGAGGCCGGCGACTCCGCCGACGCGAAGGACGCGGAGGCATAGGGACATGGCGACCGTTGCGCAGACCGGCCCGGCGCTCGACGTCGAGCGCATCCGCAAGGATTTCCCGATCCTCGACCGCCCCATCCACGGCAAGCCGCTCGTGTACCTGGACTCGGCGGCCACCAGCCAGAAGCCACGAGCCGTCATCGATGCGGTCGTCGACTACTACGAGCGTCACAATGCGAACATCCACCGCAGCGTCCACACGCTGGCCGAGGAGGCCACGGTGATGTACGAGGACGCTCGCGCGAAGCTGGCATCCTGGGTCGGCTCCGACGATCCCGCGACGATCGTGTTCAACCGGGGGACCACCGAGGCCATCAACCTCGTGGCGCACGGGTGGGGGCGGAAGTTCCTGCGGCAGGGCGACGAGATCGTGCTCTCCGAGCTCGAGCACCACTCGAACATCATCCCGTGGCAGCTCGCCGCCCAGGCCACCGGCGCGGTGCTGCGCTACGTGCCCGTCACCGACGAGGGCCGCCTCGATCTCGAGGCGTTCGACTCGCTGCTCGGCGCGCGGACCCGGCTGGTCGCCGTCAGCGGGATGTCGAACGTCCTCGGCACCATGCCCCCGCTCCGGCGCATCGCCGACGACGCCCACGCGGTGGGCGCGCTGGTGTTGGTGGACGGCGCCCAGCTGGTGCCGCACGCGCCGGTCGACGTCCGCATGCTCGACTGCGACTTCCTGTCGATCTCCGGGCACAAGATGCTCGGCCCCACGGCTTCGGGCGGGCTGTATGCGAAGCGCGAGCACCTGGAGGCGATGGACCCGTTCCTGGGGGGCGGCGAGATGATCCGCGAGGTCGGCCGGGACGCCTCGACGTGGCGGGAGATCCCGTGGAAGTTCGAGGCAGGCACGATGAACATCGCCGAGGAGATCGGGCTGGCCGCCGCGATCGACTATCTCGAGCCGATCGGCATGGATGCCGTCCGGGCCCACGAGGAGGACGTCGCCCAGTACGCCATCGACCGACTGACGGAGATCGACGCGAAGGTGTTCGGGCCGCACGACATGACCGGACGCGGCGCCGAGGTGTCGTTCTGGTTCCGGGACATCCACCCGCACGACCTGTCGCAGGTGCTCGACCAGGAGGGCGTTGCCATCCGGGCCGGCCACCATTGCACGCAGATCCTCCATCGGGTGCTCGGCGTGCCCGCCACCAGCCGGGCGTCGTTCTACCTGTACAACACCAACGACGAGGTCGACGCGCTGATCGACGCGCTGCTGAAGGCCGAAGCCCTGTTCGGGTAATCGGCTCGACTACACTGCCCATATGGCCCTCGACGACCTCTACAAGGAAGTCATCCTCGACCACTACAAGAACCCCCGGAACAAGCGCGAGCTACCGGAGGCCGAGCTGTCGTGCTCACGGAACAATCCGCTGTGCGGCGACGAGATCACCGTGTACGCGCACGTCGAGGACGGGAACGTGGCCGATGTCGCCTTCCAGGGGCAGGGGTGTTCGATCTCGCAGTCGAGCGCCTCGATGCTCACCGAGGCGGTGAAGGGAAGGCCGGTGCCCGACGCCCTCCACCTGGCGGCCGACTTCCGGGGCATGATGGCCGGCGAGGTCGACCCGTCCGAGGACGAGTTCGGCGACCTCGTGGCGCTGAAGGGCGTCGTGAAGTACCCGATCCGCATCAAGTGCGCGGTGCTCGCATGGGACGTCCTGCAGGAGGCGCTGTCCGGCGCCGGCGAGGCCACCGCCTCGGCCGCCCACTGACCCGACGCCGGCCAAGCATCCGGGCCCGCGGCAGCTCGAGCTCGGCCCCCGGACACACGAGCGGAGCGGAAGCGATCACCCCGACTGCCCGATTGCGCACGCCTGTGACCGCGTCGATACTCGGAGCACGGGGAGGAACGTGACCCGGGGGTGCGAGCTCAGTCGTTGCGAAGCGGGGTTGCCATGGTCGGCGAGATCATCGGCAGGCGTGAGGAAGTCACGGCCATCGAGGCGTTCCTCGACGCTCTCCCCACCGGCGGTCGGTCCCTGCTCATCGAGGGCGATGCGGGAATCGGGAAGTCCGCGCTCTGGTTCGAGGCGCTCCGCCTCGCTCGGGAGCGCAGCCTTCGCCTGCTGACGGCGCGCGTCGCCCGGGCCGAAACGGAGATCGCGTTCGCGACCGTCGGCGACCTGTTCGCACCGGCGCTGGAGGCGACGCTGCCGCGGTTGCCGCCGGTGCAACGGCGTGCGCTCGAGATCGCGCTGCTCCTGCGGGAGTCGGACGGGCGGCCACCGGACGCCCGCCTGCTCGGGCTCGCGCTCCTCTCGGTCGTTCGTGTGCTCGCCCGGGAGAAGCCCCTGTTGCTCGCGCTCGACGACGTGCAGTGGGTGGATGCCAGCTCCGCCGAGGTGCTGAGGTTCATGTTGCGACGGCTCGAGAACGAGCCCGTGGGCGTGCTCGCGACGGTTCGAGGCCGACCCGTGGACGCGCCGCTGGAGCTCGACGCCGCCTTCCAAGCCTTCCGGCGGCTTTCGACCGGACCGCTCAGCGCCGGGGTGATCCATCGGCTGCTCTGGGGTCGCCTCGCGCTCAACCTGCCGCGACCCGTCCTGCTGCGCGTCCACCGAATCGCGGCAGGCAACCCGTTCTTCGCGCTCGAACTCGGCCGTGGGCTCGTCGAGGGGACGGTTGCCGCCGAGGGAACGGACGTTCCTCTGCCCGCGAGCCTCGCCGCCCTCGTGGCGGAGCGGCTGCGCGCGTTGCCGGCGCGCGTCCGCGAGACGCTCGTCGCCGTCGCCGCGCTCGCCGCGCCATCGGTCTCGCTGCTCGAGCGGCTCGGCCCCGGCATCGTCGACGACATCGAGCTCGCCCAGCAGCGAGGCGTGCTGGAGCTCGATGGCGACCGGATCCGCTTCACCCATCCGCTGCTCACACCGGCCTGTTACACGGCGATACCGCTGCACCGGAGGCGCCGTCTTCACGAACACCTCGCGGAGCTGGACGTCGATCCGGAGGAGCGCGCCCGCCATCTCGCGATCGCGGCAACCGGCCCCGACGAAGAGGTCGCAGCGGCGCTGGACGCCGCGGCGGCGCACGCCCGTGCGCGGGGGGCGGCGCAGGCTGCCGCCGACCTCTCCGAGCGCGCGCTCGCGCTTTCGCCCCACGACGAGCTCGAGGCCATCAATCGGCGCCGGATCACCGCCGCCGAGCACGGCCGATATGCAGGCGACATGAAGAAGGCAGCGGTGCTCCTCGAAGAGGCAGTCGCGACGTCGCAACCCGGCCGACTGCGAGCCGAAGCTCTCAGCCGGCTCGCCGGCGCTCGCGGGATGACCGAGGGCTTTCCCGTGGCCGTACAGCTCCTGACCCAGGCCCTCGGGGAGCCCGGCCTGGAGCCCGGCCAGGAGGTGAACATCCTGTGCGAGCTCGCGTGGACGTCGCATGTCGGGGGGGACGATCGCTCGAGCGCCCGGTTTGCCGAAGCGGGTCTTGCACTGGCCGAGCAGATGGCGGACCCGGCAACACTCGCGATCGCTCTCGCGGCGTTCGCGCAGACCATCTTCGCCCAAACTGGCGTGATCCGCGATGACCTCCTCGACCGTGCGCTGGCCCTCGAGCAGGGCCTCGACTGGGAGGGGTACGCGGCCGCGCGCTGGTGGACCTGGCACGTCGGCCTGCCCCTGCGGCTGTCGCCCTCCGGCGTCACGCGAGCGCTCCTGCTCGGCCGATCCGACCGCCACGACGAGTCGCGCGCCCTGTGGAAGTGGCTGATCGCCGAGGCCACCGAGCGGGCCGATCCGGACGTGGTCCGGTGCCTGTTCCACCGCGCCCAGATGGAGATGACCGCCGGCGAATGGGGTACGGCCGCGCAGCTGTGCGACGAGGCGATCCAGCTCACGCGAGAGATCGGGCTGGACGTGTTCGAGCCGCTCTGCAGGTCCATCCTCGCCGAGATCGATGCCTACCGAGGTGGGAGCGAGAACGCGCAAAGCGCGATCTCCACGCTCCTCCCGGTCACCGAGGCGGGGAGGTTTCGATGGGCAGCGTTTCGCCTGCGGGTCGCCCTCTCCGTGCTCGAGCTTTCCCACGACGACGCCATGTCCAGCTGGCGGCATGCCGCGCCGCTCCGCGACGAGGCCCACGAGCTCGACATGTACCGCGCCCGGCTGGCGGGTTCGGCCGGGATCGAGGCGCTGATCGCCACCGGCAGTCTCCGCCGGGCGGAGCGACTGCTCACGCAGCTCGAACATCGCGCCGCGAACGGTGACACGAGTCTTCGCCCGCTCGTGCTTCGCTGCCGCGGTCTGCTGTTCGCCGCGCGGGGCGAGAACGAACAGGCCGTCGCCTCGCTCGAGGAGGCCACGCGCGCGCCCGAGCCCCCCCAGGAAGTGAATCCATTCGAGCTGGCCCGAACGCTCCTCGCCCTCGGAACGCTCCGGCGTCGCGTGCAGCGGAAGCGCGCCGCCCGCGAGTCTCTGGAGCTCGCCGCCGACATCTTCGAACGACTCGGCGCGCGCGTCTGGTTGGAGAAGGCGCGCTCGGAGATGCGGCGCATCGGCGGACGCACCGCGTCGGACAACGAGCTCTCCGAGACCGAGCGCCTGATCGTGGAGCTCGTCGTCGCTGGGCGAAGGAACAACGAGATCGCCGCCGAGTTGAGCCTCAGTCCGAATACGGTCTCGTGGAATCTTTCGAAGATCTATCGCAAGCTCGGCGTCGGCTCGCGAACGGAACTCGCGGCGCTCATCACCGCGATTCCTCAGGGGTAAATCCACAAATTCCCGCGGTTGATGGCCCACCGCCTCCGCGCGATCGTGGCCGGGCGATGCCGACCTACCTCGTGGAGCGCTACCTGCCGGGTCGTGACCGAGCCTGGCTCGAAGCAGCGATCAGACGGGTGCGGAGACAACGACGAAGGGCGGCGCACCTCGGCTCGACGTACGTCCCTGCCGACGACGCCTGCTTCTGCAGGTTCGAGGCCGAGACCGCGGACGACGTCCGGGACGCGAACGAGATCGCCGGCTTCCCATTCGCGCGCATCGTCGGAGCAGAGGAGATCGGCATCGGCCGATGAGGACCCACCGGGAAGGAGACGGGTCATGAAGCGCACCCTCACGCTCACCATGGCGGTCACGGCTGCTCTCGTGCTGACCGCCGGCTCATCCGACGCGACGGAGCGGAGCGGGTCGCTCCACGTGACGAAGGAGTGTTCGGTGTACCGGTTCGCGGCGGGTGATTTCTGCACGATCACGTCCTCGAACATCAACGCGATCACCGCGGGGATGAGGGTCGTCTACTCCTCGCCGGCCAATCTGTTCCTCGGCGTGCTGGACAGCGATCTCGTGATCGACGGGCCGGGCAACAACGACGCGTTCGGCCACGTGGTTCTCCATCTTTCGAGCCTGTCCGGCGTGGTCACGGTCTCGGGTGGGACGGGGAGATTCAGGCGTTTCCACGCTGCGGTCGCGGTCACGTGCCCGGCATTCCCGGAGTGTTCCTGGGACGGGACCTACCGCTTCACCCCCTGAGCAAAGACTGTGGATTCTCCACGTTCGGGCACCGGCGAGCGCGCGTACGTTCGCGAAGCAATCGGCCGTCGTCGAGGGGGCCACGGGCGGGGAGCGCGATGAGGTCCCGGGGGGCGTCCTGGGCGGTTCGGAGCGCGGCCGGTTCGACGGCGACGTTCCCTTCGGCGCAGCGAGCGGCGCGGTGCGGGTTCCCCTGGCGGCCGGGACCTCCACTCGCGAAGAGATCGACACCATGAATGCCAACGGCACTGCGCAGACGCGGATCACCCACAACCCGGCCACCGACGGCAGCCCGGAGTTCTCCCCCGATGGCCAGACGATCGCGTTCGCCTCCATGCGTGACGGCAACTGGGAGATCTACACGATTCGTTTGAACGGCTCGGGCTGGCAGCGCATGACGAACAACCCGGCGTCGGACACGGCCGCTCGTGGTCGAGGCCTGGCGAACGGCACCGGTGCGGTTCGGCTGGCGACCCGGGCAGGGGACGACTCGAACCCGGACTGGTAGCGCCGACGGGCTTCACCGGTGGACGCCTGGCGAAGCCGCGGCTGCGCGATGACCGGTGTCGTCGCTCGGGCTCGGCTGGATCGGGCTGTTCCCGCGCGAGGAGTGATTCGAAGAGGCCGTGCCCTCTCTGCGTGGATCGTTGGGTGCACCTCCGGGCGCCGGACGACTGCGTCCACGACCTGATGGAACGCGGCCGAAGTTGGTCGCGGCGGGGCGGTTCCAGCCAATAGGCTTCCGCGGACATGTCGTATCGCCCCATCGACCTCCGCAAGCCGAGCCTGGACTGGTTGCTGGTCTTCATCCCGATCGCGGCGATCTCCGACTACGTGGTGGGCAACGACCTGTTGACGTTCCTCACGTCGGCCGCCGCGATCGTCCCCCTGGCCGGGTTGATCGGCCGGGCTACGGAACAGCTCGCCGCGCACGCCGGGCCGCGCGTCGGCGGCCTGCTCAACGCGACGTTCGGGAACGTGGCCGAGCTGATCATCTCGTTCTTCCTGATTCTCAAGAGCGAGTTCGAGGTCGTGCTCGCGTCGCTCACCGGCTCGATCATCGGGAACCTGCTGTTGGTGCTCGGCCTGTCGATGCTGCTCGGGGGGCTCAAGCACAAGGAACAGACCTTCAGCGCCGCCGCGGCCGGCGTGCACGCGACGTCGCTGATGCTGGCGGTGGCCGGACTGCTCATGCCGGCGCTGTTCGTACTGACGACGCACTCGACCGAGTTCGTCGAACGGGAGACCGTCAGCGTCGTCGTCGCACTCGTGCTGATCACGTTGTACGCCTGTGCGCTGCTGTTCACGATGCGCACGCACGAGCACCTGTTCCGGGTTCCGACCGAACAGGAGGAGCCCGCGTGGCCGAAGCAGCGGGCCATCGTGGTGCTGCTGATCGCCACCGGGCTGAGGGCGTGGATGTCGGAGACCCTTGTCGGGGCGCTCGAGCCGGCGCTCGACAAGATCGGACTGTCGAAGTTCTTCGTGGGGCTCATCGTGATCCCGATCATCGGGAACGCGGCCGAACACTCGAGCGCGGTGAAGTTCGCGCTGCAGAACCGCATGGACATCACGCTCGAGATCTCGATCGGGTCGTCGGTGCAGATCGCGCTGTTCGTCGCGCCGCTCCTGGTGTTCATCTCCGCGGCGGTCGGGCACCCGATGAGCTTCCTGTTCAGCCCGTTCGAGATCGCCGCGGTCGCGCTGTCGGCGCTGCTCGTGTCGATGATCTCGAGGGACGGAGAGAGCAACTGGCTGGAGGGCGCGCAGCTGCTGGGGGCGTACGTGATCATGGCCATCTCGTTCTTCTTCGTGGAGCACCTGTAGATGCGGCGGCTGCTCGCGTCGGCGGGCATCGCGGTCTTCGTGACCCTCGTGATCGTGCCCGGGGCATGCGCCCGCGACAAGAGCTTCACGTTCCCCTCGGTGGCCATCGACGCCACCGTGCTGCCGGACGGCTCGCTCGACCTCGTGGAGCACCGGACGTTCCTGTTCTCGGGCGGTGAGTTCAGCGTCGGGACGTACGGGATCGACTGGCCGCACGCGCTGGTCGAGGGGTTCTCGGTCTCCCAGGGCGATCGGCAGCTGAGCACCCGAGACGTGACGGACGGGCCCGAGTTCCAGGCCGAGTGGGACTTCCCGCAGTTCGAGACCGGCCGCCAGACGTTCGTGATCACGTACCGGCTTCGGTGCGCGGTGCAGGTCTATTCGAACTTCGCGCACCTGTACCAGCAGTTCGTGGGGTCGTCGGGCGGGCCGGCCCAGCAGGTGGTGATCGACGTGCACCTGCCGGGCGTGGCAACGGGGACCCACATCCGACCCTCGCATCCGTGCCCGCCGCCTCCGCCGGAGGCGCCGGCGTCGGTGCCGTCGCGGCCGCTCGAGCGGAGCGAGGTGCACGCGAAGGCGTTCGGCCCGGGGAACGGCACGTTCCGCGTGGTCACGCCGCAGACGGTGGTGTTCGTGGCGCGCAACGTGCCCGCGGACGGGTTCGTGGAGGGGACCATCCTGTTCCCGCCCGGCGCCGTGCCGCTCGCGTACCAGAGCGACCAGCCCATCGACGTCGACAAGATCGGGAAGCAGGAGTTTCCCGGCGGCCGACCCAGCTGGTTCGCGTCGGCCAACCACCGGGAGGAGCTGGCGCTGCTGCTGCTCGCCGCGCTGCCGGTGTTCTGGATCCTGGTGGCGATCGGGGCGCGGCTGAAGGACAAGATCGGGATCCCCGACGACGTCACGCAGCCGCCGGAGCCGGCCGACCCGGTCGACATCGCCGTGCTGTGGGGGACCATCCGGGGGCAGACGTTCTCGACGACGGCGTACGGCACGGAGATGCTCCACCTGGCCCGGACCGGCGTGCTCGACCTCCAGCCGGTGGGCACCGTGTCGAACCCGACCGACTTCCGGATCAAGCTCGTCGGCGAGCCCCAGACCGACGTCGACCGTGACTTCGTCGACTTCCTGTTCGGCCAGGGCGCGCACGCGGGAACGCCCGGACGTCCGGACAAGGGCGGGGACGCGATCGGGGACGACGGGCGGATATCGCTGAACTCGTTGCGGCACAAGGGTTCCAGCAATCGCTTCAAGAAGTGGACCAACGACCTCGCCACGCGGTCGAAGAGCCGGATCGGAACGGTGCCCAAGCACCAGAAGCGTCTGGCCCGGCGGGTCATCATGTGGTCGATCCTGATCGGCGCGATCGTCGGGAGTGGGCTCGCCATCTCCTCCGGGGACGTCGCCGGGCTGCCGCAGGTGTTCTTCTGGCTGGCGATCCTCGTCGGCCTGCCGGTCGCGTACACGGTTCCGCCGAAACTCGATCCCGAGCTGAAGGCGCGCATGCTGCCCTGGCGGGCGTTCCGGAACTACCTGCGGGAGTTCTCGTCGCTGCCTGACGCGCCGGCGCTCGCGGTGATCATCTGGGAGCAGTACCTCGAGTACGCCATGGCCCTCGGCGTTGCCAAGGAGGTCGCCAAGCAGGTCGGATCGCTCGTGCCGGCCGAACGCCTGCCGCCGCCCTGGCCCGGCGCGTCCACGAACTTCACCTCCCTGGCGATCCTGACGGCACTCAACACGACGTCGCGGATCCCGCCGTCGAGCGCGGTGCACTCGGGATCGTCGTCGTCCTCCGGGATCAGCTCGTTCTCGAGCTTCGGGGGCTCGTTCTCGGGCGGTGGCGGGTTCGGGGGCGGCGGCACCCACGTCGGCGCCCGCTGACGCGCGCGGGGGAGGTTCATCCGGGGCCGCACCTATCATGGACGACGATGTTCCTGCGGGAGAACGAGGAGGGGTCGAAGGTCGCGCCGTGGCTCGAACGCGGCGAGACCATGCTCGACCTGGGCGCCGGGACCGGCTTCATCAGCCGGTGGCTCGAGGGGCGCACCGGCGTGGTCCCGACGCTGACCGACGTCGTCTCCTACGGGAACCGGGCGAAGAGCCTGCCGTTCATCCAGCAGACGGACCCGTTCTCGGTGCCCGTCGGGGACCGGTCGTTCGACGTGGTGCTGATGATGTTCGTGTTCCACCACGTGGAGGAGTGGTCGGACCAGGTGCGGCTGCTCGACGAGGCCATCCGGATCGCCGGGCGCCGGGTGATCATCCTCGAGGACACGCCCGAGAACCGGCAGGACCTGATGTTCAACAAGGTCTGGGACCGGCTGCTGAACTGGCGCCACGGCGTGCCGTGCCCGTTCACCTTCCGCAGCCCCGACGGGTGGCTCCGCGTGTTCAAGGCTCGGGACCTGTCGATCGTCCATACCGAGACCTACCGTCCGGCCTTCCCGACCTTCTGGATGTACCCGCACTCGGTGTTCGTCCTGGACCGATAGCCAGCCGGTGGCCATGCGGATCGCGTTCTCCGAGGACGCTCGCGACTTCTCCCTGCCCGAGTGGACCGAGCTGGCCGACACGGACCCGGCCGCGACGTTCTTCCACCGTCCCCGCTACCTGAAGCTGTACTGGGAGGAGTTCGGCGAGGAGGCGCAGCTGCTGCTGGCCTTCGGCAAGGAGGACGGCCGGACCGTCGGTGCGTGCGCGTTCGAGCTGCGCGAGGACGGGCTGCTGCGGTTCCTCGGGGGAACCGAGGTCACCGACTACATGGGCCCGGTCGGCGCGGCGGGGTTCGAGGAGGCGTTCGCCAAGGAGCTGCTGGGCGCGCTGGCCGAACGGGACGACTGGTCGACGGCCGAGCTCCGGGGGCTCGGGGAGGACTCGCCCTGGCTGCCCCGGCTGAGCGACGCGGCGGGATCGCTCGGCCTCGCGGTCGAGCCCGGCCTCGACGCCGTGGCGCCGTTCCTGGCGCTGGCGCCCACCTGGGAGGAGTACCTGGCCGCGCTCCCCGGCAAGCTCCGCCACGAGCTGCGCCGCAAGGCCCGTCGTCTGGACGCCGAGGTGGGCGAGCACCGCGTGGTGTTCGCGACGCCGGAGACGCTCCTGGACGACCTGGGGCTGTTCGCCGAGATGCACCGCACCAGCGAGGGGCCCAAGGGCCACTTCATGGTTCCCGGCATGGAGCTGTTCTTCCGCCGGCTGGGGGAGCTGTTCATCCCGGAGGGCGAGTTCCACCTGGCGTTCCTCGAGGCGGGCGGGGCGCGGACGGCCGGCGCGATCGCATTCCGGCACCGCGGTGTCTTCTCCCTCTACAACTCGGCGTTCGACCGGGCCATGCGCGAGCTCGCTCCGGGGATGGTGCTGGTGGCAGACCTCATCGAGCATGCCATCGCCGACGAATGCGGGTCGTTCGACATGCTGAAGGGCGACCTGGCGTACAAGTACCGGTTCGGGGCGGTGCGCCGCGAGGTCCGCAAGCTGGAGCTCACCAGGGCCTGAGCGGACCGCCTACGACATCACGACCCGGCCGCTGGCCAGCTGGTTGCCGGCGCCGTCGTACACGGACACGCGATCGAACTTCGAGATGTCGGTGGACGTCACCAGCCACACGTCCGACGAGCCCTCCGAGTTGAATTCCGTCCGGTGCATGTCGATGCGGCCGGTGGGGGAGCGGAGCACGACGCGCACCGACCCGGTGGCGCCCGGCGACCGCACGAGCACCAGCACCCACGACTGGCCGACGTCGGAGTCGTACAGGATGGCGCTGCCCTCGACGTCGCGCGCGCCGGTCCCGTGCAGGGTCGCCACCCGGACGTCCTTGCCGCCGAGGGCGTGCAGGAACTGGTGGTACGCAAGGGCGTCCGCCTGGTTGCGGCCGGCGCTCATCGACGAGGCCGCTCCCCAGGACACGGCGCCGGCCAGCAGCACCACCGCGGCGGCCACCGCCAGCCACCAACCCCGCCGGGACCGGCGCGTGCGCAGCGTGACCACCTTGTTCGCCTCCGCCTCGGCGTGCTCGTCCGCGAGCGCGGCCATGACCCGATCGCGGAGCTCGGGTGGCGGGTCGGCCTGGTGCGCTGCGCGCGAGAACGTCGCCAGGCCCTCGCCCAGCATGGCCATCTCGCGGCGGCACCCCCCGCACCCACGGAGATGCCGTCGGACCGCGGCGTCGTCGCCGTCGGGCAGCGTGCCCAGCACGTGTTCGGGCAGCAGCTCGCGGACGTCGTCGCAGGCGCGGATGTCCACGTCCTGCTTCATGCCCTGCCCTCCTTGATGTCCGGCTGCAGCGCCTCCCGGAGGCGGAGCAGCCCCGAGCGGATCCTGGTCTTGGCGGTCCCCAGCGGGATGCCTTCCATCTCGGCAACCTCCGCGCTCGTCTTGCCCCCGAAGTAGGCGAGCTCGAGCGCGGCGCGCTGCCCGGCGGTGAGCCCGGCCATCGCGGCCCGGGCCCGTCCGACGAGGTCCTTGGTCTCCGCCACCGAGTCCGGTCCCGGACCCGGGTCGGCGTCGTCGAGGGGACGGGTGGCCTCCATCGTGCGGGCCTCGAGCACCCGGCGTCGCAGCGTGTCGAGCGCGAGGGAACGCGCCACCAGCAGCACCCAGGTGTCGAGCGAACCCCGCTCGGGGTCGTAGCGGTCGGCCGTGCGGAGCAGCTTCACGAACGCGTCCTGCACCAGGTCCTCCGCCGCCGCCTCGTTTCCCAGCATCACCAGTCCCAGCCCGTAGATCCGCGACGCGTAGCGGTCGTACAGGTCCTCCGAGGCCTGGACGTCACCTGCGGCGAACCCCCGCATCAAGCGGGGGTCCGGCGGGGTGGACGGGATCGGTCGCACGCGTCGCATCGGTTCTCCGGTAAGAGTACGGGCGAACCGGCCCTCGGGCTTGCGCGTTATCCGAAGACCCGCAGGTCGCGAAGCACCTCGAGGGCGAGGTCCTCGTCGCCTCCGAGGGTCAGCGTGCCGTCCTCGACGTAGTCGTCGGGGTTCACGCGGCGCGTCGCGACCATGGCGAACTGGTACCCCCGCCCTCCGATGGTCGCGTCGGCCAGGCGGCCCTCGGCGGGGACCTCACGGGGGCCGAGGCCGTGGTGCCACCGCCCCCCGCCGGCCCCCTCGAGCTCGACGAGGACGCTCCGTCCCCGGTAGGACTTCCCGGCCAGCCCGAGCGCCCACGGCAGGGCTCGGATCGCCAGGTCGTTGAGCGCGAAGATCGGCCAGTGTTCGCGCCGGGGGATGAGCCCCCCGCCCTCCCGGATGATCTCGCCGCCCGACCACCACTCGGCAACGCGGGACTGGACCAGGTACCGCAGTGGGATCTCGCCGGCGAACCACGGAACCCGGCGGCTCGCCCAGTCGTCGTCGGACACGAGCGAGGCCCGCGCGAGGAACAGGTCCGCGGCGCCACCCCACTCCCGGATCACTCCGAACAGCGGCGCGTCGGCCCGTCGCTGCACCGCGAAGCGGTTGAACCCCTCCACGGTGGGGTCGAGCCTGCCGGCGTCGGTCTTCAGGAACTCCTGGAGCTCCGCGGGCTCCTCGCCCCCCAGCACGGCGGCCGCCGCGACCTCGGCAGCCGCGAGGTGGCCGACGACGTCGCGGATCCGACCGCCGGCCGCCGGGCTCTCCGTGTCCCATGCCTCGGGCGGCGTGTACTGGATCGTGCGCCCCAGCGCCTCGCGCTCGTGGCGCGCGATCCCCAGCAGGTCCTCGTGCTCGATGCTCATCGCAACGGGTGCTCCGACGAACGAACCGCGGGCAGAGCCGCGGGTCGGTCCCGCGGTCCGGCGGATTGTACCCTCCGCCTCGTGCGGGTCCTGTTCGCTCCCGACAAGTTCCGCGGCACGCTGACCGCGGAGGAGGCGGCCCGGGCCCTGGCCCGGGGGTGGCTTCGCGTTCGTCCGGACGACGAGGCCGACGAGATCCCGATGGCCGACGGCGGCGAGGGAACGCTGGAGGCGCTCGTCGTGGCACTCGGCGGGGAGCGGCGCGCCGCGACGGTGACCGGTCCGCTGGGGGCGCCGGTCGAGGCCGCGTTCGGGCTCGTTCCCGGGCCGGACGGCCCGGCGGGCGTGGTGGAGATGGCGCTCGCATCGGGCCTCGCCCTGATCCCCGACCAGCGCCGCGACCCCCGTCGCACGACCACCCGGGGGACCGGCGAGCTGATCCTGGCCGCGTGCCGGGCGGGGGCCCGTTCCGTGATCGTGTGCATCGGCGGCAGCGGGACGAACGACGGCGGCGCCGGGATGGCGCAGGCGCTGGGGTTCCGGCTCCTCGACGCGTCCGGCGACGAGCTGCCTCCCGGCGGCGCGGCGCTGGCGTCGCTGGATCGCGTCGACCCCCAGGGACGGGCGCGAGAGCTCGAGGGGGTGGCGTTCGTCGTCGCGATCGACGTCGACAACCCCCTCACCGGGCCGGCCGGCGCCTCGGCCGTATACGGGCCGCAGAAGGGGCTCCGGGCGAAGGACGTTCCGGTCCTGGATGGCGCGCTCCGTCGGCTGGCCGACGTGGTCCGGCGGGACCTCGGTGTGGATGCGGCCGAGCGGCCGGGGGCCGGTGCCGCCGGCGGGGTAGGGTTCGGCATGATGGCGTTCCTGGGGGCGGATGTCCGGCCCGGGATCGACGTGGTCATGGACGCCACGCGGTTCGACGACCGCCTCGCGGGGGCCGGCGCGGTCCTCACCGGGGAGGGGAAGTTCGACCACCAGTCGTTCCGGGGGAAGACCGTCGGCGCGGTGCTGGAGGCGGCCGCGCGGCACGGGGTGCCGGCCGCGGTCGTCGCGGGACGCGCGGAGGCGGATGCGGGGGAGGTTCCGGTGCTGACGTTGATCGACGTCGGAGGGAAGCTGCGGGCGTTCGAGGACGCCGCGGAGGTGGTGTCGGAGGCGGCCGCCCGGCTGGCGGCGAGGGGCGACTGGCCATGAGCCGGTCGATCGACCGCGTGGTGGCCGCCGGCGCCGCGCTCGGTGTGTCCGTCGAGCCCCGGCGGTTCCCCCAAGGGACGAAGACCGCCCAGGACGCGGCCCGCGCGATCGGCTGCGACGTGGCCCAGATCGTGAAGTCGCTGGTGTTCGTCGCCGACGGGAACGCGTTCCTGGCGCTCACGGCCGGATCGAACCGCGCCGACACCGCGCGGCTCGCAGCCGTGCTGGGGGCCGGCGAGGTCCGACGGGCCGACGCCGAGGAGGCCCGTGCCGCGACGGGGTTCGGGATCGGGGGAACGCCGCCGTTCGGTCACCCCACGCGGCTGCGGGTGGTGGTCGATCGAGACCTGCTCGGGCACGACGAGGTGTGGGCTGCCGCCGGAACCCCGGATGCGGTGTTCCCGCTCGCGGCCGACGACCTCGTCAGGGCCTCCGGCGGCGAGGTGGCGGACTTCGCGGTGCGCTGAGGGGTCCTCGCGTGCCCCACGGGTATACTTTCGGGTGCAACCATCCCAGTTCGCCGAGCATCGGAGAGCAGGCACGATGATCCAGCTGACCGAGTCCGCCGCCACCAAGGTGAAGGAGCTCCTCGAGGAGGAGGGCCGTTTCGACATCGCGCTCCGCGTCGAGGTGCAGCCCGGTGGCTGCAGCGGCCTCCGCTACGCGATGTACCTCGACGACGCGAGCCGCGACACCGACGTCGCCGAGGAGCAACACGGCGTCCGCCTGGTCATCGACCGGATGAGCGCGCCGTACATCTCCGAGGCCACGATCGACTTCGTGGACACGCTCGAGGCGTCCGGATTCACCATCGACAACCCGATGGCGACCGGAACCTGCGCCTGCGGCAACTCCTTCCACTAGGTCCTGCCGCACCCGCCGAACGGCGGAGTCGACCCTCCGATGGTCCTCGGTCCATGTGCCCGTTGACCCACCTCTGGCGCGCTGCTAGCCTGACCTTCACGCATCGGGAGCGCTCCGGCGAGTGAGCCGGGGCCGGCAACCTGGGACGGACACCCAAGGTGCCTTCCCTCCTCGAGAGGGAGATGTGGCTCCCGGAGGTCGCGCGAGCGGCCGCCGGGCGCAACGAAGTGTCCGGCGGGCGCCACGTCAGGCCCCGTTCTCCCGACAGGCGGAGGACGGGGCTTTCTCCGTTCTCGGGGCACGTGAGAGGAGGAGAACGTGGCGTTCCAGGTCACGGCGATCGGGTCGTATCCCCGGCCGCCGGTCGAGGGAGGGGAGTTCCGCTTGCGGAAGACCCTGCAGGGGCTCGACCGCGGCGAGGCGACGACCGACGACGTCCTCGCGGCCGAGGACGAGCTCACACGCGAGATCCTGGCCGAACAGGCCGGCGCGGGCGTCGACCTCGTCACCGACGGGCAGGTCCGGTGGGACGACCCCCTGACGCGGATGGCCGAGGGACTCGACGGGTTCGCGATCGGTGGGCTGGTCCGGTTCTTCGACAACAACACGTACTTTCGCCAGCCGGTCGTGAAGGGACCGGTCCGGCGGAGGGCGCCGATCCTGCTCGAAGAGCTCGCGTTCGCGGCGGCCAATTCCACCCGGCCGGTGAAGGCCGTGCTGTGCGGGCCGTACACGCTGGCGTCGCTCTCGGCGGACGAGCACCACGGTGACCGGGCTGCGCTGCTCCGCGACCTGGCGGCGGCGCTCCGGGACGAGGCCCGCGACCTGGCCGCGGCCGGCGCCCCGGTGATCCAGTTCGACGAACCGGCCCTGGCCCGCATCCCCGGGCAGCCCCCCGGCGATCTCGAGGCGTTCGCCGCGGTGGCGCCGACCCTGGTCGACGGCGTCGACGCGACCACGGTGCTGGCGACGTACTTCGGCGACGTGTCGGCGCTCGGTTCGGCGCTGTTCGACCTGCCGTTCGACGGGTTCGGCCTCGACTTCGTGGCCGGGCCGCAGAACGGCGAGCTGGTGCCCGAGCTGCCCGGCGACAAGGTCCTGCAGGCGGGCATCGCCGACGGGCGCGCGACGCGGCTCGAGGCCGTGGAGGAGTTGGCCGGACGCGTGAACGACCTGGCCGAGCTCGTCTCGCTGGAACGCATCTGGATCGCGCCGTCGTGCGGGTTGGAGTTCCTGCCGCGGGAGGCCGCGCAGCGGAAGCTCCGGCGGCTGGCCGAGGTGAAGGAGGCCGTGACATGACCGAGGGCTTGTGGGCGACGCAGGTGGGCTCGCTGCCGAAGCCGCCCGAGATCCTCGCGGCGCGCTCCGACCACGCGAAGGGCCGCATCACGCGCGCGGAGCTCCGAGGGCTGGAGCGCACGGCCACGGAGGACTGGGTCCGGTTCCAGGACGAGATCGGGATCGACGTGATCGTCGACGGCGAGCAGTACCGCGGCGACATGGTGGCGTTCTTCGCCGAAGAGCTGGAGGGGTTCAGGCAGGGCGGCCTGGTCCGATCGTACGGCAACCGGTACTACCGCAAGCCCGTCGTGACCGGCGAGCTGCGCAGGACCCACCCGATCACGCTCGAGTGGTGGGAGTTCGCCCAATCGCTCACCGAGCGGCCGGTCAAGGGCATGCTCACCGGCCCGTACACGATCTGCGACTGGTCGTTCGACGAGCACTACGACACCCGCGAGGACCTCGTCATGGCGCTCGCCGAGATCGTCCGGCAGGAGGCGCTTGATCTCGCGGCCGCCGGAGCGAAGTTCATCCAGATCGACGAGCCGGCCGTCTCGACGCGGATGGACGAGCTGGAGCTCGCGATCAAGGCGCTCGGCGTGGTGACCGGCGGGCTGGACGACGTCCACACGATCACGCACATCTGCTACGGCGACTTCCACCACGCGTACCCGAAGATGCTCGAGCTGCCGGTCGACCAGATCGACCTCGAGACGACGAACTCGAACTTCGACCTGCTGGAGGAGTTCCGGGACCACCCGTTCACCAAGTCGATCGGGCTGGGCGTGGTCGACTCGCACTCCCATCGTATCGAGTCCGCGGACGAGGTCGCTAACGGCATCCGGCGCTCGCTCCAGGTGATCCCGGCGGAGCGGACGTTCGTCGATCCCGACTGCGGACTGAAGACCCGGACGGTCGACGAGGCCAAGCGGAAGCTCCGTGTGGTGGTCGAGGGAACCCGACGCGTGCGGGAGGAGGTGGGATTGGCATGACGCCGCCGGAACCGCCCGCCGACGCGCCGGTGGAGACCCCGTCGTGCCCGTGCGGGGGCGAGATGTGGTTCCTGCCGTTCGGCTACGACTCGTGGGTGTGCCGCCGGAACACCCGGCACTGGTACCGCCCGCACGCCGAACGGTGGTCGGGGGAGGCCCTGGCCGCGGGCGACGCGGACTGATTCAGGCCCTGGACGTCGACCGGTCGAGCGCCCGGACGAGCCGCCAGACGGCGTAGCCGACCAGCGCGCCCACCACGTCGGCGACCGCGTCGAGGAACTGCGCATCCCGGCTGACGAAGTGCTGCGCGACCTCGATCCCGGCGCCGAGGACGATCGCGCCGATCACGAGCGGCACCCCGTCACCGGCCAACACGCCCCCGCCCCGGCCCGGACGCCACACGGCGGCGAGCAGCCAGGTCAGCGTGATCGCCCCGTAGGCTGTGGCGTGGAACACCTTGTCCGCGAACGGAAACGCGTTGAGCTCGGAGGGCGCCGGACCGAGCGAGTAGACGACGGTCGCGACGATCGAGCCGACCGCGGCGATCCAGAAGCACGCCTCGACGAGGACCGAGCCCCGGCCGCGACGTCCGGACTGGGGAAGGTGCACGATGACCATCGTATCGGCCCCGCCGGTGCGGTCGCGCGACTAGTCGTGGAGTTCCGATGGCGGTTCGGGGCCCTGGGGGACGAGCTCGTCGAGCTCCGCGAGCGTTGCTGCGTCGAGCGCGAGGTCGCCGGCGCGGGCGTTCTCCCGGACGTGCCGCGGGTTCCGGGACCCCGCGATGGCCGACGTCACGCCCGGCTGGGCCACCGTCCACGCCAGGGCCACCTCGGCCTGGGTCACCCCGAGCCGTTCGGCCACCGCCCTCACGCCGTCGGCGACGGCCAGGCTGCGGTCGATCGCCTCCGGGCCGAACAGCCCGGCCGTGTCCGGGTCGTCCAGATGGGTCCGCCAGTCGCCCTCGGCGTACACGGTGTCCTTCGTGATCGCGCCGGTGAGCAGCCCGAACGCCAGCGGCCCGTAGGCGAGCACGCCCGTCCCGTGCTCGCCGCACCAGTTGATGAGCTCGCGGTCCTCGATCACCAGCATCGAGAAGTTCTGCTGCAGCGAGTCGACGTGCCGAACGGCCTCGCACCGCTCGATCAGCTCGCGGTCGAAGTTCGAGACGCCGATCGCGCCGGCCAACCCCTCGTCGGCGAGCGCCGCCATCGCGCCCCACGTCTCCTCGACGGGGACGCCGCTCGTGTCCGGCCAGTGGAGCTGGTACACGTCGATCCGGCCGATCCCGAGCCGCTCCATGCTCCGCTCGGCGGCCGTCCGCACCTGCTGCGGGCGGAACCCGGTTCCCTCGGGCTCCGGCGCCACCTTGGTCGCGATCACGACGCCGTCCCTCCGGCCCTCGATCGCGCGCCCGACCAGCCGTTCCGAGACGCCGTCGCCGTACACCTCGGCGGTGTCGATCCACCCGATCCCCGCGTCGAGCCCCGCCCGGATCGCATCGATCACGGCCTCGTCGGACTCGTTCTTCCCCCAGGCCTGTCCGCCGGCCTCCCACGACCCGAACCCGACCACGCTGATCTCCGGGCCGTTCGCCCCGAGCTTGCTCGTCCGCATGTACGCTCCCTTCGATCCCCGGCGCTCATCGCGATCGTACGGTGAGGGGGACGGTCGGCGCCCGCGGGAAGGCCGGCGGACGCGCTACCATCGTTGGTGGAGGACGGGCCCGCGCCCTGAGCGGCCCAACTGCGGATGACCCCGAAGACCGTCGAAGAGCGGGAGCGCGTCGTCGTTCGGTTCGCCGGTGACTCCGGCGACGGCATGCAGTTGACCGGCGACCGGTTCACCAGCGCCACCGCGGTGCTGGGCAACGACCTGGCCACGCTGCCGGACTTCCCCGCGGAGATCCGCGCCCCGGCCGGGACCCTGGCCGGCGTGTCGGCGTTCCAGATCCACTTCGCCAGCCGCGACATCACGACGCCGGGCGACCGACCCAACGTCCTGGTCGCCATGAACCCGGCCGCGCTGAAGACCAACCTGAGCTCGCTCGAGCGCGGCGGCATCCTGATCGTCAACGAGGACGCGTTCATCGACCGGAACCTGGAGAAGGCCGGCTACAAGGTCAACCCCCTCGACGACGGCTCGCTCGAGAGCTATCAGGTGTTCCGCGTGCCCATGACCACGATCACGGTCCGGGCGACCGAGGGCCTCGAGATCACGAAGAAGGACGCCGAGCGCTCGAAGAACATGTTCGCGCTCGGGTTGGTGAGCTGGATGTTCGGCCGTCCGACCGACGTCACCGAGCGGTGGATCGAGGCGAAGTTCGCCGGCAAGGAGGACATCAAGCAGGCCAACCTCCAGGCGTTCAAGGCGGGCTACAACTTCGGCGAGACGACCGAGCTGTTCGCCAACAGCTACGAGGTCAAGCCGTTCGAGGCGCAGCCCGGCCTGTACCGGAACGTCAGCGGCGCGACCGCCCTGTCCTGGGGACTGATCGCCGCCTCCGTGCGGAGCGGGCTGCCGCTGTTCTATGCCTCGTACCCCATCACGCCGGCCAGCGAGCTGCTCCACGAGCTCAGCCGGCGGAAGAACTTCGGCGTCCGCACCCTCCAGGCCGAGGACGAGATCGCGGCGGCCGGCGCCGCGCTGGGGGCCGCGTTCGGCGGATCGCTCGGCGTGACCGGCACGAGCGGTCCCGGGCTCGATCTGAAGACCGAGACCATCGGCCTGGCGGTCATGCTCGAGCTTCCGATGATCATCGTGGACGTCATGCGGGCGGGGCCCTCGACCGGCATGCCCACGAAGACCGAGGCCGCCGACCTGCTCCAGGCGATGTACGGGCGCCACGGCGAGTCGCCGCTGCCGGTGGTCGCGGCCGCCACGCCGTCGGACTGCTTCGACACGGCCATCGAGGCCGCGCGCATCGCCGTGAAGTACCGAACCCCGGTGATCCTGCTGAGCGACACGTTCCTGGGGAACTCCTCCGAGCCGTGGCTGCTGCCCGACGTCGACACGCTGCCCACCATCGAGCCCAACTTCGCCGAGGGCCCGAACACCCCCGACGGGTTCATGCGGTACCTGCGCGACGGGAACGGCGCGCCGCCGTGGGCGCTCCCGGGGACGCCCGGCCTCGAGCACCGCATCGGCGGCCTCGAGAAGGACGACGCCGGGAACATCTCCTACGACGCCGCCAACCACGAGCGGATGACGCAGCTCCGCGCCGCGAAGGTCGCCGGGATCGCGAACGACATCCCCGAGCTCGAGGTCGACGACGGCGACGACCGGGCCGAGCTCCTGGTGCTCGGGTGGGGCTCGACGTTCGGCGCCATCCGGGCCGCCGTTCGCCGCGCGAGGTCCAACGGCGCGAAGGTGGCCGGGGCGCACCTTCGCCACCTCAACCCGTTGCCGCGCAACATCGGCGAGGTGCTGCGGCGGTACCCCAAGGTGCTCGTTCCTGAGATGAACACCGGCCAGCTCCAGAAGGTCCTGCGGGCGGAGTTCCTGGTGGACGTGCAGGGCTACCATCGGGTCACCGGGCACCCGATCCTCGCCGAGGAGCTGGAAGAGGAGATCATGCGGAGGCTTTCGTGACGGACGCGACCTCGGGCAACGGCAGCGGCAACGGAGCCACGACGGCCTCCGGTCCGCTCACACTGACGAAGAAGGACTTCACCTCGGACCAGGAGGTCCGGTGGTGCCCCGGCTGCGGCGACTACGCGATCCTCGCGGCCGTGCAGTCGTTCATGCCGTCACTGGGCGTCCCGCCGCACCAGACGGTGTTCATCTCGGGGATCGGGTGCTCCGGCCGGTTCACGTACTACATGGACACCTACGGCATGCACGGCATCCACGGCCGGGCGCCCGCCATCGCCACGGGGCTCGCGACCTCGCGCCGCGACCTCTCCGTGTGGGTGGTCACCGGCGACGGCGACGCGCTGTCGATCGGGGGGAACCACCTGATCCATGCGCTGCGCCGCAACGTGAACCTGAAGATCCTGATGTTCAACAACCAGATCTACGGGCTCACCAAGGGCCAGTACTCGCCGACCTCCGAGGAAGGGAAGGTCACGAAGTCGACGCCGTTCGGTTCGCTGGACCATCCGTTCAACCCGGTGGCGCTGGCGCTCGGGGCCGAGGGGGCGTTCGTGGCGCGGACGATCGACAACGACCGGGCCCACATGACGGAGGTGCTGAAGGCCGCCGCCGAGCACAAGGGCGCGGCGTTCATCGAGATCTACCAGAACTGCAACGTGTTCAACGACGGCGCGTTCGACGCGCTGCGGGACAAGGCGGCGGGCGCGGTGCACAACCAGATCCGCATCGAGCACGGCCGGCCGGTGGTGTTCGACTCGGGGGAGCGCTGTGTCCGGGTGGGGCCCAACGGCCGTCTCGAGATCGCGCCCACGGCCGACACGCCGGAGGAACAGATCGTCGTGCACGACGCGCATTCGGACGACCCCACGCTCGCGTTCCAGCTGGCGCATCTGTCCTCGCGCCCGACCACGCCGACGCCGATCGGGGTGTTCCGCTCGATCGACCGGCCGGTCTACGGCGACGCGATGGACGCGCAGGTCGAGGCGGCGACCGACCGCCTCGGCAAGGGCGACCTGGCGAAGCTGCTCACCGGCGGCGACACCTGGGTCGTGAAGTAGCCCCGAGTCACGCCTGATCGAGATCGCGGGCGAAGGCCTGCTCGGACGCGGCCTGGACGCGGGCGAGCCGATCCACCAGCGGCGTGAGCTCGTCGACGAACCGGTCCACCGCCCGCTGCGTGGTGGCGCGGCCGAGCCCCGCCCGGAACGCGACCGTGTCGGGCACTCCCATCGCGTCGAGCACCTGGGAGGGCTCGGACGGCAGGCCGGTGGCCACCGAGCCGGCGTCCACGCGGAAGCCCCGTTCGTCGAGGGCTTCCAGCAGCGCCTCCGGGTCCACGCCGGCCACCGACCATGCGACGAGGTGGGGGGTGCGCTGGGTGGCGTGGCCGTGGACCGTGGCGCCGGGAACCTCCGATGCGATGCGATCACGCAGCCGCGTGGTGAGGGACCAGAGCCGTCCGGCCTCGTCGGCCAGGTCCGCCCTCGAGGCCTCGAGCGCAGCCGCCATGGCGACGACGCCCGGCAGGTTCGGGGCACCGGGGCGGCGCCGTCGCTCGCGGTCGTCGCCGTGCCGGACGGGCAACGTGATGCCCGTCCGGACGTAGAGCGCGCCCACGCCGGGCGGGCCGCCGAACGCATGCCCCGACAGCGAGAGGACGTCGACGCCGAGCTTCGCGACGTCCACGGGAAGGCGGCCGACCGTCTGACCGGCGTCGGTGTGGAGCGGGATGCCCTGCTCTCTGGCGAGCATGGCCGCCTCGCCGACCGGCTGGAGCGTGCCGACCTCGTGGTTCGCATGCTGGACCGAGGCGAGCAGGACGCCGCCGGCTCGGAGCAGTGAGGCGAACCGGTCCACGTCGAGCCGTCCGTCCGGGTCGACCCCCGCTCGGTCGACCTCGTACCCGGCTTCGGTGAGCGCCCGGCAGGTCCCCAGGACGGCGGGGTGCTCGACCGCGGTCGTGACCACACGGCCGGACCTTCCTCGTGACCTGGTGAGCCCCCACACGGCGAGCGCCACCGACTCCGTTCCTCCCGAGGTGAACACGATCTCGTCGGGCCGGGCTCCGACGGCGTCCGCCACCTGCTCCCTGGCGTCCTCGAGGGCCGTTTCGGCCGCCCGTCCCTCGCCATGGCGGCGAAGCGGGTCGCCGAACCGGTCGAGCGCCTCGATCAGCGCTTCGCGCGCGGCAGGGTGCAGTGGAGTGGCGGAATGGTGGTCGAAATAGGTCTCGGGATCGCTCACCGGACGGGAATCTTGCCAGAGGATGCGGGACGCGGCCGGGGGCACGGTTCGGGTCTTCTCAGGCATTCCGGGCGGTGCTATCATCCGCGCCACTTCCGGCCAGCCCGCGGCCGCCGCCGACCCGGGAGCGACCAATGGCACGATCGACGGAGGACGTCACCGACGATCCGCCCGAACAGGTGCGGACGCAGCCGGCCGGTCGGCAGTGCCGCGTCTGCGGCATCAAGCTGTCCTCCTACAACCCCAATCCGTACTGCTGGCAGCACATGATCGGCCAGCCGTGGCGAGGCCCGACCGCCAAGCCGAAGTTCTGATCACGGCCGCGGACGTCCCCGGCGTGTTGTCGGGGCGGTTCGTTCGGGGTTCACTGTCCAGGGATGGACACGACCGCCCGCGATGCCAACCAGCCGCCTCCGCTCGTCGACTACGACCCCCTCGAGTCGGACCCCGCGCTGCTCGATGGCCTCGGGCGGGAGGGCGCCGGGTGGGCGGAGGAACGCGTCCGGCGCGCGTCGAAGCTGGCAGGTGGCGATGCCCTCGAGTGGGGCCGCCTGGCGAACGCGTATCCGCCCGTGCTCCGTACCCACGACCGGTACGGCGAGCGGATCGACGAAGTCGAGTTCCACCCCGCCTGGCACGACCTCATGCGGAGCGGTGTCGAGCTCGGCCTCCATGCATCGCCGTGGCGCGAAGCCGGGCCGGGTGCGCACGTCGCAAGGGCGGCCGCGTTCATGCTGCTCGCGCAGGCGGAGTCCGGGTTCGGCTGTCCGACCTCCATGACGTACGCGGCCGTGCCCGCGCTGCGACAGCAGTCGGATGTCGCCGCCGAGTGGGAGCCGCGTCTCACCGCGCTCGAGTACGACCCGCGCATGGTCCCCGTCACGGAGAAGGCCGGAGCGCTGTCGGGCATGACGATGACCGAGCGGCAGGGCGGCTCGGACGTCCGCGCCAACACCACCAGGGCCGAACCCGACGGCGACGCGTGGGCGATCACCGGCTCCAAGTGGTTCTGCTCCGCGCCGATGTGCGACGCGTTCCTCGTCCTCGCGCAGACCGCGAACGGCCTGTCCTGCTTCCTGCTCCCCAGGTGGCGTCCCGACGGCACGCGCAACGCCCTTCACATCCAGCGGCTCAAGGACAAGCTGGGGAACCGCTCCAACGCGTCGTCGGAGGTCGAGTTCGACCGCGCCTACGCCCGGCTGGTCGGCCCCGAGGGCCGCGGCGTCCCCACGATCATCGAGATGGTGAACCACACCCGGCTCGACTGCGTGCTGGGCTCCACGGGCCTCATGCGCCGCGCCGTCGCCGAGGCCACGCACCACGCGGCGCACCGGATGGCGTTCGGCAAGCTGCTCGCCGACCAGCCATTGATGCGCAACGTCCTGGCCGACCTCGCCGTCGAAACCGAGGCTGCCACGCTCACGTCGCTCCGGCTGGCCCGCGCCTACGACGAGGCGTGGGGCGGCGACGCAACGCAGCGGCAGTTCGCCCGCCTGGCCACCGCCGTGAGCAAGTACTGGGTCTGCAAGCGAACCCCGCCCACGGTCGCCGAGGCCCTGGAATGCCTGGGGGGCAACGGGTTCGTCGAGGACTCGCAGCTCCCACGCCTCTATCGCGAGAGCCCGCTGAACTCCATCTGGGAGGGCTCGGGGAACGTCATCGCGCTCGACGTCCTCCGGGCCATCGCCCGCAGCCCGGAGTCGGTTCAGGCGTTCTTCACTGAGATCGCGCTCGCAGAGGGGGGCGACCAGCGGCTCGACGCCGCCGCGGCCAAGCTCCGCGACGACCTCGACGACGCCTCGCACGAACAGGAGGCCGGCGCGCGCCGCATCGTCGAGCGGATGGCGCTGGTGTTCCAGGGCTCGCTCCTCGTCCGCCACGGCGACGAGGCGGTGGCGGGGGCGTTCGTCGGGTCACGGATCGAGGGCGACCGCGGGTTGGCGTTCGGCACGCTGCCGCCCGGCGTGGACACCGAGCGCATCGTCGAGCGCGCGACGCCGCGAGTGGGCTAGGCCGGCTCGTCGCTCCAGTCGGACTCGGTGGGCCCGCCGATCGGGTGTTCGGACTTCCGGGCGGATGCGAGCTTCTCCCGACCGTCGAGGAAGGCGAACCAGTACACCGCGGCGGCGATCACCCCGCCGCCGATCGGGCCGATCCAGTACACCCACCAATCCGACCAGTGCCCGCCGACGAGCATCGGGCCGAACGCCCGCGCCGGATTCATCGCCGCGCCGGTGAGCGGCCCGCCGGCGAAGATGCCGAACGTCAGCACCAGCCCGATGGTGAGCCCCGCGGTCTTGGCGAACGGGCCCCGGTCGTCGACTGCCGTCCCGTACACGGCGAACACGAGGAAGAAGGTCAGCACGGCCTCCAGGAGCACGCCCTGCCCGGATGAGACGCCCTGTCCGAGGCCCGGCGCGCCGAGGTTCGCCGCCTTCCACGCCGGCTCCGGGTACAACCCGCGGAGCAGCAGCGCGGCGATGGCCGCGGCGACGAGCTGCGTTCCGATGTAGGCCCCTGCGAGCCCGGTCTTGATGTTCCCGGTGACCCAGACGCCGATCGTGACGGCCGGATTGAAATGCGCGCCGGAGATGTGTGCCAGCACCGACACCATGACCGCGTACACGAGCCCGGACGCGAGGGCCACCCCGACGGTGGTGCTGTTCTCCGAGGGCCCCATGATCACCGCGCCCGCCCCGATGAACACCAGCGCGAACGTTCCGACGAACTCCGCGGTGAGCTTCTGTCCGATCTTGTCCAGCTCCATGCGATCCCTCCACGCCCGGGACGCTCCGAGGCCGCGGCTAGAATGCGGGCCGTGAGAGTATTGCTCACTTCCTCGAACGAGTCCGTCAAGGACTGGATGCGCCTCGCCGTTGCCGGGATCGAACGCCGGCTGGACGAGCGGCTCGAGTTCATCGAAGCGTCGAACGGCGAGCGCGGTGTGCTGCTCGCCCGGAAGTACGACCCCGACGTCATCCTCGCCGACGAGACCCAGTCGCGGGCGGGGGCCTTCGCCATGACGAAGGACCTGCGCGACCAGCTGCCGCCATACGACGGGGTCATCGTCATCCTGCTCGACCGGCCCCACGACGCCTGGCTGGCCAGGTGGTCCGGTGCCGACGCCTGGTTCGTCAAGCCCGCCGACCCCTTCGCCCTGGCCGACCGGGTGCTGGAGGCGCTCGAATCCCGTCGCGAGGCCGCGGCGGCCCGGGACACCACCGAGAAGGAGACCGCGTGAAGATCCGAGGCACCTGCCAGAACTGCGGCCGAGACTTCCTGACCCAGCAGGTGCTGGCCAGCGGGGGGCACTGCTGGAACTGCGGCAAGCCGTACCAGCCCCACTACACGGCGGTGTTCGCGGAGGCCATCGAGCAGGCCGAGCTCGCGGGGTCCGCGCTGGAGGCGGCGCTGGAGCGGCTCGCCGGGATGGAGCCGGCGATGGTGATCGACGAGGAGACGGTGCTGGCCGCGATCCAGGCCCACCTGTCCGCCATCCGGACGGCAGGGGAGGCGTACGCGAAGACGCTCGAGGGCGCCCCGAGCTGAGGCGTGCGGCCGATGCCCGACGACAACCGCTACGGCGTCCGGGTCGAGGACGTGGACGGCGACGGCTGGCGCGTGGTGATCGTGGACCCCGCGGGCGGCGCCGCGGGCGACCGGGCCTGCGCCGACGAAGCCGAGGCCCGCACGTATGCTTCCACCGTGCGCCAGCACATCTACTGGCTGTCCGAGGAGAGGTTCCGGCAGTACTACCGGCTGCCGGCGCCGGCCGGAGGGTAGGGTCGGACCATGGGCTTCAACGCGATGCAGCCCGGCAAGATCAAGAAGGGCGACATCATCTTCTTCGTGTCGGGCCTCGTGGTCATCCTCGCCCTGGTGATCTGGGCGATCCGATAGGAACGAGCTGTGGCGTTCGACCCCTCGCTCGCCGGCGAGGCCTACTGCTACTTCACGACGACCGGACGCCGCACCCGCGACCCGCACACCGTCGAAATCTGGTTCGGGATGCCGGGTGACGGCCACGCGCTGTATCTGCTGTCGGGCGGCGGCGAACGCAGCGACTGGGTCCGCAACCTGCGGGCGAACCCGGCGGTCGGCGTCCGGATCGGCGCCCCGGACGCGGTCGAGGTGCGGGCGGCCGCGCGCGTGGTGGAGCCGGGTGACGAGGACACGGCGGCGCGCGGCCTCCTGGCCGCGAAGTACCAGGGCTGGGACGGCACGTCGACGATGAGCCCCTGGGCGCGGACGTCGCTGTGCGTGGCGATCGAGCCCGCCGGAACCGAAGGGCGGGCATGAGGACGCGAAGCCTCGGAACGGACGGACCCGAGGTTGCGGCGATCGGCCTGGGGTGCATGGGGATGTCGGGGATGTACGGTCCCGCCGACGAGCGGGAGAGCATCGCGACGATCCATGCGGCGCTCGATGCCGGGATCACGCTGCTCGACACCGGCGACTACTACGGTATGGGGCACAACGAGCTCCTGATCCGTGAGGCGCTCCGGGGACGCGACCGCGACACCGTGTCCATCAGCGTGAAGTTCGGCGCGCTCCGCTCGCCGGAGGGCGCCTGGCTGGGGTTCGACGGCCGCCCGGCAGCCGTGAAGACCGCGCTCTCGTACACGCTGACCAGGCTTCGAACCGACCACGTGGACGTCTATCGTCCCGGTCGCGTCGACCCCGCGGTTCCCATCGAGGAGACCGTCGGCGCCGTGAAGGAGATGATCGAGGCGGGCCACGTCCGGTTCCTCGGGCTGTCCGAGGCCGGGGCGGACACGGTCCGCCGGGCGCATCGGGTGCATCCCGTGGCCGACCTCCAGATCGAGTACTCGCTGCTCTCGCGGGGGATCGAGGCCGAGATCCTCCCGGCGTGCCGCGAGCTCGGCGTCGGGATCACGGCCTACGGGGTCCTGACCCGCGGGTTGCTGAGCGGCCACTGGAACAGCGGGCGGGAGGCGCCGGGGGACATCCGATCGAGGCACCCCCGGTTCAGCCCGGAGAACGTCGAGCGGAACCTCCGGCTGGTCGACGCGCTGCGGCAGGTCGCCGAGTCGAAGGGGGCGACCGTGGCGCAGCTCGCGATCGGGTGGGTGCTGTCGCGCGGCGACGACGTCGTGCCGCTGGTCGGGGCACGCCGGCGGGACCGGCTCGAGGAGGCCCTCGGCTCGCTGGACCTCGAGCTCACCGGCGACGATCTCGCCGCGATCGAACGCGCGGTCCCGCCCGGCTCGGCGGCCGGCGACCGCTACGACGCGAACCAGATGGCCTCGCTCGACAGCGAACGCGGCTGAGGATCAGCCGCCGGCCATCGCCTCGGCCCGGGTTCGGCACGCGACCGGACCGCCGCCCTCCGCCGCGGTTCGCCATCGCCTCGCCAGCGGGGCCAGCATCGCGGCCATCGCGAGCATCCCGCGCGCGTTGAGGTGCACGCCGTCGCCGATGAACCCCCCCGGGGGCGCGATTCGGTTCCAGTCGGCCACCACGGCGTTGTGCGCGGCGGCGACCACGCGACGGATGGCGTCGTTGATCGCAGGCGCGTACGACTTGGGGCTGTGCACCGTGAGCCACACCACGAGCCCCGCACCGGACAGGTCCCGCAGCATCTCCGTCGCGCGCTGCGTGAACCCCGAGACGTCGGACTCGTTCGTCCCGAGCTCCACGAACACCACCTCGCCCCGCTGTCCCCGCAGCGCGGCGGCCACCCTGGCTCCGACGAACGTGGTGTCGCCGACCTCCGCCTCGACGTCCACGATCCAGCCGGGGAGCGCCCGACGCAGCGCGGGAGCGGCGTCGAGCATGACGGAGTCGCCGATGGCGACGGCCCCGGGGGCCGAGCCGGCGGAGATCAGTGGGAACAGGCGGCGCAGCCTGCTTCCACGCTCCGACAGCCACGACCCGGCGCTCTCCACGATCGAGAACCGCCCCGTCCCCCGTCCCCGGACGACGACGCCGGTGCCCCCCCGCGCCACGGGCCTCGACCACGACCCGCCCAGGAACCGCCGTCGGCCGTCCACCACGAGCACGGGCGTCCCGCCCGGCGGGCACGTGAACTGCACCAGCGACCGCGTGGGGACGCAGGCCCTCGGCGCCCCCGGCCGTGTGAACACGGTGACCGTGATCCCGCCGCGCCGGACCACCCGGGGACACGCCGGGGCGGGCGGCGGGGGCGTCGTCGCGGGCGAAGGCGACACGTCCGGCGCCGTCGTGGGGCCGATCGTCGGCGCGGGGCTCGTCGATGCCCGCACCGGAGCCGGGGACGTGGCCGCCCGGGGAGCGGCGCTCTGGCATGCAGCAGCCGCGAAGCACGCGACGAGCGCGGCGACGAGCGCGGTCGATCGTCTGGACACGGATATCCGGGAGGCAGCCCTCGAGCGGCCAGCCTATGGCGTTCGAGGGGAATTCGCGCCGTCCCCGATCAGCTCTCGGCCTCGTCGAACCCGATCGAGAACAGCCGGTCGAGGTCGTGTCGCGAGTAGACCTGGAACGCGATCAGGGTCTCGGTCCTCGCCACGCCCTCGACCTTCGCCACGCCCTCGGGGATCACGCGGGAGAGCTCGTCGTGGTCGTTCACGCGGATGATCACCACGAGGTCGTACTCGCCGGCGACGGAGTACACCTCGGACACGCCGGGGATGTCGGCGATGGCCTGGGCGGCCTCGGGGATCTCGTCGATCTCGCACTGCACCAGCACCACCGCGTTGACCATGTCGGTTCCTCCCCGAATCCGCTCAGGCCCGCTCGAGCACGACCGCCATGCCCATCCCGCCGCTGATGCAGAGCGTGCACAGCGCGAGGGACAGATCGCGTTCGCGGAGCTCGTATGCGGCCGTCAGCACGATCCGCGCGCCGGTCATCCCGATCGGGTGGCCGAGCGCGATGCCGCCGCCCTTGGTGTTCAGCTTGTCGTGGTCGAGCTTCAGCTCCCGGTCGCACGCCAGGACCTGCGCTGCGAAGGCCTCGTTCAGCTCGATCACGTCGAAGTCCTGCAGCGACAGGCCGGTCTTCTCGAGCACCCTGCGGGTGGCGGGCACCACGCCGATCCCCATGTACGCGGGATCCACGCCCGCCGACGCGTAGGCCACGATCTTCGCGAGCGGTGTCCGGCCCTCGGAGGCGACGCGCGACGCGCTCATCAACACCATCGACGCGGCCCCGTCGGTGATCCCCGACGACGATCCCGCGGTGACCGTTCCCTCGGCCGAGAAGGTCGGCTTGAGCTTCGCCAGGGTCTCCATGGTCGTTTCGGCCCGGGGGTGCTCGTCCTCGGCGAACACCGTGACCTCCCCCTTGCGGCCCGGGACCTCGACGGGGGTGATCTCCGGCCGGCGGCGTTCGCGGCCCTCGGCCGCCTTGCGCTGCGACTCGAGCGCGAACTCGTCCTGCTCCTCGCGGGAGATCTCGTACCGAACGGCGAGATTCTCCGCCGTCTCGCCCATGATCAGACCGGACAGGGGGTCGACGAACCCGTCCTTGTACATGCCGTCGTACACGGTCGCGTTCCCCATCCGGTAGCCGGTGCGCATCCGGTCCATGAGGAACGGCGTCCGGGACATGTTCTCCATGCCGCCGGCGACCACCGCCGAGGCGTTGCCCAGGATGATCTGGTCGGCGGCGTGCTGGACGGCCCGCGTGCCCGATCCGCACGCCATGTTCACCGTGATGCCCGGCGTCTCCTGGGGGATGCCGCTGCGGTACGCGACCTGGCGGGCGGTATTCGGGCCGTTGCCGGCCTGGCGGGCGTGGCCGAACACGACCTCCTCCACCTGGCCGGGTTCGACGTTCGCCCGGCGCATGGCCTCCTTCGTGGCCACGACGCCGAGATCGACCGTGGGGACCTCGGCCAGCGAGCCGAGGAAGTTGCCGATGGGCGTGCGCGCGCCCTCGAGGATGACGGCGGTTTCCATGCCGTCCAGTCTAGCGGCCGCCGTCGGCGGCCCTTCCGGCGCCCTCAGACGTGGTCCACGGCGCGGAGGCGGGCGAGGAGGTCGGCCAGCCGCCGTCCGCCGTCGACCGGCTCGGCCAGGGGTCGTTCGGCGTCGACGATGGCCGGACGCCTCCGAGCCAGCTGCGAGCGGACCACCGCGAGCTCGTCCGCCAGCTCCGGAGGACAGGGGAGCCCGGTCGGCTCCGCCGCCCTCGGCTCGACCGGCGTCTCCAGCGAGCCGGCCTCGATGTGGAGCCGAAGGCCGGCCCTGGTGGCGAGGTCCATGCGGCCGGCGCCCAGCAGCCAGCGGTCCTGCCGGGCCCTGGCCACGGCCTCGGCGAGCGCCCGGAGTCGGTCGCGGGCCGTCGCCGCCTCCTCGAACCGTTCCGTCGACGCCAGCCGCATCATCCGTGCTTCGAGCGCTTCGAGGAGCCCGCCCGGGGAGGAGAGTGAGTGGATGAGCCCGCGGACGAGCTCCTCGTAGCGCTCGGGGGCGACGCGGCCGTCGCACGGAGCGGTGCACCGGCCGAGGTCGGCCAGCACGCACGGGGAGAACCGGGTGGTCCGGCCCATCGACCGGGTGCACCGGCGGATCGGAACGACGTCCTCGACGGCGTCCTTGGCCATCCGTGCGATGCCCCTGCTGTGGAACGGGCCGAGGTACACGACGTCGTCGGGGCGCAACGTGGCCGGCCCCGGCCGGGAGACGACCTTCAGCCGCGGCCACGCCTCGGTGAGATCCACCTTGAGGTAGGCGTACGCGCGCCAGGTACGGCCCCGGCGGTTGTACGGCGGCTCGTGGCGGGCGATCAGGCGGGCCTCGGCCACCAGCGACTCCAGCTCGGTCGTGCACTCGCGGTGGTCGACGCGCTCCGTCTTGGCCAGCAGGTCGCGGATCCGCTTGCGTTCGTCGCCGTAGAAGTACGACTTCACCCGGGAGCGCAGGTCGGTGGCCTTGCCCACGTACAGCACGCGGTCGCGGCGGTCGCGGAACAGGTACACGCCGCGGGCGTGGGGGAGCGCGTCGGCGAGCCGGATCTTCGCGTAGTGGGGCTGGCCCCGGGCCCGCATGGCCTCCCGGAGGTCGCCCAGGGTGAGGATCCCGAGACGCCCGCCGAGCTCCAGCAGCGAGTGCAGCACCTCCGCGCACGTCTCCGCGTCCGGGAACGCCCGGTGGGTCGGCGTGGCGTTCGTCCGGAAGTGCCGGGCCAGCGTGGCCAGGCGAACGTTCGGGACGTCCTGCCAGGCGACCCGCCGTGCGAGCTTGGCGGTGCACACCGGCGGACCCGGCGGGTCCTCGTAGCCCAGACGCCGGGCCGCCGCCTTGACGAACCCGAAGTCGAACCCCGCGTTGTGCGCGACGAACACGCCGCCTCGAAGGAACTCGAGCAGGGACGGCAGCACGGCGTCGATCGGCGGGGCGTGCAGGACGTCGAGGTCGTCGAGCCCGGTCAGGTGGGTGATGAACCGCGGGATCGGCTCACCCGGGTTGACCAGCGTGTGGAACGTCCCGACCCGTTCGCCGCCCCGGTAGCGGACGGCCCCGACCTCGGTGATCGCGCAGGTGCGGGGCGAGCCGCCGGTGGTCTCGAGGTCGATGCAGCAGAACGTGACCTCGTGCAGGGGCGTGAAGGGATCGAGTCCCGCATCGACGTCGGCGGCCTGCTGCACGGTCGAGCCTCCCGGGGCCGCGGGACGAGCAGGCTACCGAACACCTGTTCGGACGTCAAGCGGGTGCGCGCAGTGGGAGTGCGATCGGTGGAGGGCGCGTCGGGACCTCGGACGGGAACGCCCGGCGCTGGTGACGCGGGGTCCGCTAGGCGACGTGGCGGGCGATGCGGCGGCGCTGCTGCTCGGTGAAGCCGCCCCACACGCCGTAGCGCTCGCGGTTCTTGATCGCCCAGGACAGGCAGGTGTCACGGATCGAACAGGCGCCGCAATACGAGAGCGCCAATCCCGCATCCTCCTCGGACGCCGGGAAGAAGACCTCGGGGTCGATGCCGTAGCATGCGGCCCGGTCCTGCCACATGTCCGGTGGCATCGGATCTTTTGGAAGACGCGATACATCGAACTCGAACATCGTCTCGCTCATGAACAAGCCTTCCTCGAACCCACCCGGCACCGGCACCATCTCCTCGCTCGATGTGCGGCTCCGGGGCAAGTGGGCGCTTCCCCGCCCATGTCTACCACTGTCGGTGTCGAGGATGGAAGGGGGAATTCCCGATCTCACCCCGATTTCTTGCGCCCGGACGGGTTCCCACGCACTCATGGTCCCGATTCGCACTGGTGGGAGGGGGTGCCGGTGACCGGGCCGCTCGACGGCGTGCGGGTCCTGGACCTCACCAGGCTGCTCCCGGGGGGGTACGCGACCCTGCTCATGGCCGACCTCGGGGCCGATGTCGTGAAGGTCGAGGAACCCGTCCGCGGCGACTACCTCCGGTGGACTCCGCCGCTCGAGGGCGGCGAGTCGACCGCCCACCGGGCCCTGAACCGTGGCAAGCGGAGCATGGCGGTGAACCTCAAGGACCCCGCCGGCGTCCGGCTCCTGCTCCGGTTGGCCGCGGGGTTCGACGTGCTGGTGGAGTCGTTCCGGCCCGGCGTGATGGACCGTTTGGGCGTTGGGCCGTCGGCGACGGCATCGGCGAACCCGCGCCTCGTGTACTGCGCCATCAGCGGCTACGGCCAGGACGGCCCGTACCGGGACCGCGCCGGCCACGACCTGAACTACATCGGCCACGCCGGGATGCTGGCGCTCAACGGGCGGGCCGGCGGCCCGCCGGTGGTCCCCGCGATCCAGGTCGGGGACCTGGCGGGCGGCGGGATGGCCGCGGTGATCGCCGTGCTCGCGGCGCTGCTCGAGCGGGAACGGACAGGCCGCGGTCGGGTCGTGGACACGGCGATGATGGACGGCGTTGCCTCGTGGATGTCGATCCACCAGGGGGCGTTCCTCCAGACCGGCGTGGAGCCCGTCCGGGGCGAGATGCCGCTGTCGGGGGCGTACGCCTGCTACGACGTCTACGAGTGCGCGGACGGTCGGTGGGTGACGGTGGCCGCACTGGAGCCGCAGTTCTGGACGGCCCTGTGCACCGCGCTCGACCTCCCCGAGCTCGTCCACGCGCAGTTCGGGCCGCCCGCGCAGCAGGCCTCGATGCGGGAACGGCTCGCGGGGGTGTTCTCCTCGAGGCCTCGCGACGAGTGGCTGGAGCTGCTCGGAGGGGCCGAGGCGTGCGTCGGCCCGGTGAACTCCCCACGCGAGGCGTTGACCGACCCCCAGGGGGCGTTCCGAGGCCTGGTCGCCGAGGTGGACGGTCGCCCGGTCGGTCCGTCGTCGCCGTTCGTCATGGACGGCGAACGCCTCCAGCGTCTGACGCCCGCGCCGGGACTGGGGGAGCACACGGACGAGGTCCTCCGCGAGGCCGGCCTCAGCCCCGGCGACATCGCACGCCTCCGTGCCGCCGGCGTCGTCTGAACTGAGCTACGAACCCGCCCGGCGGGCGAGCGCGAGCCTCCCCTCGGCCTTGAGGCGGGCATCGCGGGCCTCCCATCTGACCCAGCCGATGCAGGCGGTGGAGCCGTCGTCGTTGGCGGCGACGCTGGTGATGCGCCCGACCTGCTCGCCTGCCGCGGTGATCGAGGCCATGGGCGACAGCGGTTCGGGCGCGTCGAACGCCTGCACCAGCCGGGGTGGATGGCCGAGGTTCCTCACCTTCGACACCGACTCCTGGCCCAGGAAACACCCCTTCGTCGTGTCCACCAGATCGTCGAACGCAGCCTCGGACGGCAGGAAGTCCGGACCGAAGTCCACGCTGAACCTGGGCACGCCCCGGCGGATTCGGTAGACCTCCGCGTCCTGGAGCGTGGCCTCGATCCTCGTGGACGTCCGCATGGCCGGCAGGCCGGTCTCCGTCTCGCCGGACTGCACCGGGAAATGTCCGATGCGGTCGCGGGGGCCCGGCCAGGCCATGAACTGCACCGCATCGATCCCGCTGTGCACGATCCCCAGCCCGAGATCGAACGGGCGGAGCTCCACGTCCGAGGAGAGCACGTAGGGCGACAGCAGGTCCTCGAGCGACCGCGGCTGCACCGGGTCCTGGTAGATGCGGAACCCGTCGGGATTCGAGGGGTCACGGCCGACGGTGCCGACGTGCACGTCGGCGCGGACACGGCCGGTGCGGTCGAGGAACAGCGTCCGCCGGAGCTCGTTCGGGCCGATGTCGTCCACGCGGTTGGTCACGAGGTCGTTCAGCCAGCGGACGGCGTCGGTCCCCACGGCCAGGAACGCACGCCAGCCGGAGAGGTGGACGAAGGCGCGGCCCTCCTCGAGCGCGCGAACCCCCTCCGACACCGGCATCGTTCTGCCAGCATACGGGCGCCGTGGACGTGCCCCGGACGCTCATCGTCACCAACGACTTCCCGCCCCGCGTGGGCGGTGTACAGCAGTACGTGTGGAACGTCGCCTCGCATCTTCCCCCGGACCGTGTGGCGGTCGTCGCGCCGAGCTGGCCGGGCTGGCGGGAGCACGACCGAACCCTGCCGTTCCCCGTCGAGCGGTTCCCGGCCACGTTCCTGTGGCCGTCGCGGGACCTCCTGCGGCGTGTCCGCCTGGCGGCGCGGGAGCACCGGGCGGAGGTCGTGCTGTTCGGGCACGGTCTGCCGCTCGCGCTGCTCGGGCCGGTCCTGGGATACCCGTACGTGGTCGCCACGCACGGCACCGAGTACTGGTTCGCGCTGACACCGGCGCTCCACGGCCTCCTCCGGCGCGCCACCTCGCGCGCCCGACGGGTGCTCGCCATCAGCCGGTTCACCGGACGGACCGTCCGCACGGCCGTCCCCCCGCACGTCCCGCTCTCGCTGCTCCCTCCGGGTGTCGACGCCGAGCGGTTCCGGCCGGGGACAACGGAGGCGAGTGAGGAGGTCCGCCGCCGGCACGGCATCGCCGCGGGGCGGCCCCTGGTCGTCTGCGTGTCGAGGCTGGTTCGGCGCAAGGGCCAGGACGTGCTGATCGAGGCCATGCCGGCGATCCTGCGCCGGGAGCCCGACGCCGCGCTGCTGATCGTCGGGGGCGGCCCCGAGCGCGAACGGCTCGAGCGCGTGTCCGCCGTTGCCCCGCCGGGCTGCGTCGCGTTCGCCGGCGAGGTCCCGGACGGGGACCTCCCCGCCTACCACGCGGCCGCGGACGTCTTCGCCATGCCGTGCCGGTCGCGGCTGGCCGGGTTGGAGGTCGAGGGGTTCGGCATCGTGTTCCTCGAGGCGGCGGCAGCGGGGAGGGCGGTGGTCGCGGGCGATTCCGGCGGCGCCGCGGAAGCCGTGGAGGACGGCGAGACCGGACTCGTGGTGGACGGCAGGCACGCCGGCGCCGTGGCCGAGGCAGTCGGCGGGTTGCTGGCCGATCCCCGGCGCTCGGACGCCATGGGCAAGGCCGGCCGGGAGCGCGTCGAGCGGCTGTTCACCTGGCCGCGCCTCACGGAGCGGCTGGCGCGATGGCTGGCCGAGGCGTCACGATAGCCGCAGCGATCCACCCAGGGGAGGTTCACACGACATGCCTGGCGACACGATCATCGCGCGCTTCCACCAGACCGTCGAGCGGCAGGGTGACCGCCCCGCCCTCAGGTACCGCGACGGCGACGACTGGGGTGAGATCTCGTGGAAGGGCTACGCGAAGGCCGTCCGCGAGGTGGCCATGGGTCTCGCGGCGCTCGGCGTCGAACCGGGCCGGACCGTCGCGATCCTTTCCCGCAACCGGCCCGAGTGGCACATCGCCGACGTCGGCGCGATGTGCGCCGGCGCGGTGACCGTGCCCATCTACACGACGAGCTCGCCGTCCCAGGCGTCCTACATCGCGGGCCACGCCGAGGCCGCCGCCATCGTGGTCGAGGACGAGGAACAGCTCCGCAAGATCGAGAAGGAGCGCTCGGAGCTCCCGGAACTGCGGCACGCGGTCGTGATCGACGACCACCCGGAGTCCGCGGACGGGTTCGTCCTGTCGCTCTCCACGCTCCGCGAACGCGGCCGCGCGTACGACGCGGAGCACCCCGGCGCATACGACGAGCGCAGCACGACGGCCAGCCCGGAGGACGTCGCGACCATCGTCTACACGTCAGGCACGACCGGCCCGCCCAAGGGCGCGATGCTCACCCACGCGAACATGGTCTGGACGGTCGGTTCGCTGCTGCAGGTGTTCGACGAGCCGTTCGGCACGGGCCGGCGCCTGTCGTTCCTGCCGCTCTCGCACATCGCCGAACGGATCACGAGCCACATGTCCCAGGTCGTGAACGGCATCGAGACGTGGTTCGCCGAGTCGCTCGACACCGTGCTCCGCGACCTCCAGGCCTGCCGGCCGACCGTGTTCTTCGCGGTGCCGAGGGTGTGGGAGAAGTTCTACGCGGGGATCCAGGCGCGGCTCGGCGGCCTCCCCGAGGACCAGCGCATGACCGCCGAGGGCGCCGTGTACGTGAGCACCGCGGTGGTCGAGATGCGCCAGGCGGGCGAGGAGCCCATCGAGGAGATGACGCACGGACTCCACGCCGCCGAGGAGCAGCTGTTCGGACCGCTGCGGGCGGCGCTCGGCCTCGACCAGTGCGTGTTCTTCATCTCCGGCGCGGCCCCGATCAACGTCGACATCCTGAAGTTCTTCCACGCGGTGAACATTCCGATCGCCGAGGTCCACGGGCAGACCGAGGGCAGCGGGCCGACGTCGCTGAACCCGAGGGAACGCATCAAGATCGGCACGGTCGGCCCGCCGATCCCGGGCGTCGAGGTCCGCATCGCCGTGGACGGCGAGGTGCTGGTCCGCGGCGGGAACGTGTTCGCCGGGTACTTCAGGAACGAGGACGCCACGCGGGAGATGCTCGAGGACGGCTGGATGCACACGGGCGACGTGGGGGAGCTCGACGACGAGGGCTACCTGAGGATCACCGACCGCAAGAAGGATCTGATCATCACGTCCTCCGGCAAGAACATCGCCCCGCAGGAGCTGGAGAACGCCCTGAAGTACCACCCGCTGATCAGTCAGGCCGTGGTGATCGGGGATCGTCGTCCGTACCTCGTGGCGCTGATCACCTTGGACCAGGAGGCGCTCCCGGCGTTCGCGGCCCAGCACGGGCTCACGTCGCCCGACGCGGCCGGGCTGTCGCGCGATCCGCTCGTGGAAAGCGCCGTGGCCGCCGCGGTCGACGCGGTGAACGCTCAGTTCTCCCGAGCGGAGGGCATCAAGCGGTGGCGGATCCTGCCGCGGGACTTCCTGATGGAGGCCGAGGAGATCACGCCGACCCTCAAGGTCCGCCGGCGGGCCATCGTGGAGGCGTTCGCCGCGGACATCGACGACCTCTACGCGTGAGCGTCGTCCTCCGGGCCGCGTTCGGCGTGGCGTCGTTGGTTCGGGCGGGACCGACCCCCTCGCCCACCGGCTCCGCGCGGGGCCTCGGGTCGTCGGGCCACGGGACGGGCTTCGTGGTGCTCGCGGTCATCCTCGTGGCGGCCCTCGTGATCTCCGGCTGGAGGCTCAGGCGGGACCGGTGAACTGCCGAAACTCAGGCGGAGGGCCGTTCCGGGTCCGTTCGGTCGATCATGGGTTCGTTCGGACGAGTCCGGGGCGGGTCCTCGAGGTGCTCCGCGACCCGGCGGGCTATCCGGCCTGGTGGCCGGGGGCGAGGTCGCTCGGTGACGGGCGGATCGCGCTCCCCGGAATGCCGCCGGCCCGGCTCGAGCCCGACGGGGTCCGTCCGGGGACCGGGCTGTTCGTACGGGTCTCGGGCGGTCGTGGCGACGCGCTCGGGGGGCACCTGGAGTGGTACGTGGAGGCGTTCGAGGAGGGAACCGACGTGACCTGCATCGCGGACCTGCGCACCAGGCGAGCCTGGCCGCCCCGCCGCGTCCTGCGCATGCGCGCCGGGTTCCGCTCCGCGATGGTCGTGCTCAGGGAGATGCCGAGGTGACAGAAGGGCGACGGGAGCGGTGCGCCCGGTGCGGCGCGCTCGCCGCGCTGGGCGACGAGTGGTGCGGGCAGTGCTACGCGAGGCTCGGCCGGACGGCCGACGCCTCCCCCACCAGCGCGATGCGAAGCGCCGCCGACCCGGGGAGCGCCGCGGTGCCCCCGGCCGGAGCCGTGCCGCCCTCGCCGGGAGCGGGGGCCCCGCCCATGCCCGTTCCCGCCTCGAGCTCGGCGCCGGACGAGCGCGCCGAGCGCCGCACGGTCGACGACCGCCGCTCGGGCGAGCCGCGCCGGGCCCCGGTCGACCGTCGTGTGGGCGAGGACCGACGGTCCGCCGACGGCCGCCCGACGCCGGCGAGCCTGTTGTCCGCGCTGTGGGCGATGCCCACCGTTCCCGAGCCCGATGGCCTCGCGCCCCCCATGCCCGCGGAGGCCCCGTCCAACGGCCACGACGCGCCGCCGGCGTTCCCGGTCGCCGAGGCCCCCAAGCCCCAGCCGTCCTGGCCCTGCGCGGTGTGCGGGACGGCGAACCCCCTGGAGCTCGACGCGTGCGAAGCGTGCGGGGCTCCGTTCGCCCGCCTGTTCCACGACCCGGTCGCCCGGCCCGACATCGAGCCGAGGAAGGCCATGCGATTCTCGCTGCTCTTCCCCGGCCTCGGCCACGCCAAGGCCGGACGGAAGGCCGAGGGCGTGGCGCGGGGGATCCTGTTCCTGTGGTGCGCGGGGACCGCGATCCTGCTGCTGCTGACGCGGCCGTCGGGGGGGCTGGGCATCCTGGCGCCGATGGCGATCGTGTTCGTGCTGGGCTCCATCGCCTGGTACGCCATCACCGCGATGGACGCCTACCGCATCGCCAACGGCGAGGACCAGATCGTGACGCCGAAGGTGATGCTGTACAGCGTGGCCGGGCTGATGATGCTGTCCGTGGGGTCGGTGTTCATCATGGTGACCCACGCCAGCCACGTCGGTCACTGATCACCCGCCGAACCGGTCGACCACCCCCGGGAGTTCCTCGAGGCGCTCGATCACGGCACCGGGCGACGGTCCCCCGTCCGGCTCCTCACTCCGGAACTCCCGCGTGAGCACCGTGCGCATGCCCGCCGCCTGCGCGCCGCCGACGTCGTCGAGCAGCCGGTCGCCGACGAACACGGTGTTCGCCGCGTCCACCCCGAGCTTCGACAGCGCATCGCCGAAGATCGCCGGGTCGGGCTTGCGCGTGCCCACCTCGCTGGAGAACGTCGTCGCGTGCAGCAGCGGGAGGATCCCGAGCGACTCGAGGTCGCCCCGCATGAGGTGGGGGAGGAGCGAGACGTTCGAGACGATCCCCAGGCGGAGCCCCCGGTCGCCGAGGGCCCGGAGGACGCCGAGCGTCTCCTCGCTCACCGTGATCGTCTTCGAGTAGGCCGAGTGGTCGAGGGCGACCACGTGGCGCACCACGTCGGCCGGAACGGTCAGGCCGAGCGTGGACGACAGCACGTCGTCGAACGTCGCGACCAGGTCGAGCTCCTCCATCCGGCGGGCCTCGTAGGACTCGCCGACCCGCCGGTCGACCTCGTTCGCCACGCGGTCGATGAGGTGCCCGACCTCGGGTGCTTCGATGTACAACGCGGCCTCGATCCGGGCCCGGATGGCCTCGTAGGCGGCGAGGAGGGCCTCCTCGGTGCGACGGAAGTCCACGAGTGTGTGCCCGTAGTCGAACAGGATCCCCAGCACCTCCGGCGCCATGGCGCGGAGTATCGCCGGTTGTCGCGCGGGGCGCCTCGCGGCGAGACTCGCAGGCCATGCGCGTCACCGTCATCAGCGATCCCCACGGTGCGGCCGGCAGGCTCCGCCGGATCGGAGCCGAATGCGACGCCCTGGTCGTGCTGGGGGACCTGATCAACGTCCTCGACTATCACGACATGGACGGGATCCTGGTGCAGATCTTCGGCCGGGAGCCGGTCGCGGCCGCAGCGCGGCTGCGCGCGGACGGCAGGTACGCCGAGGCGCGCGAGACGATCCGGGCACACACCGACCCGGAGCTCGACTTCCGGTCGCGGTTCGCGGAGCTGGCGAGCGCGCAGTACGAAGCGGTGCTCGACACGATGCCCGAGGGCAGCGTGATCACCTACGGGAACGTC
>DATBHM010000007.1:0-10565 GCA_036557505.1 Actinomycetota bacterium
CCATCAGGTGCTCGCTCAAAGCCTTTGATTCGATCCATCTTGGGCATCCTTGCGTCGGCGGGTCAACGAGCCAAGAGGCAACTAGAGCCTGACCACGTTTCGTGCGTCGAGCCCCGCCGTTACCCCGCGCGCATCGAACACGAGCTGCGACGATCGCACCAGCATTCGAACGTCGACGCCGGGGTGCGGCGTCAGGATCGCCACGCAGTCCAGTGACTCCAGCACCTCGTCCTCCAGCGGCGTCGACTCGAGCTCGCGCCCCCGGATCTTGACGGTCGGCACGAACGGGTCGTGGTAGCTGACGACCGCGCCGCGCGAGGCGAGCCGTTCCGCGACGATCAGCGCCGGCGACTCCCGCAGGTCGTTCACCCCGGCCTTGTAGGCGACCCCGACGCAGAGCACGCGGGATCCCTTGACCGCCTTCCCCGAGTCGTTCAACGCCTCGGCGATCCGCGACACGACGGACTTGGGCATGGAGTTGTTCACGTCGTTCGCGTGTTCGATGAACTCGATGCGCTGCCCCATCTGCTGGTCGGCCCGCCACGACAGGTAGGAGGGGTCGATCGAGATGCAGTGTCCTCCGACCCCCGGCCCCGGCCAGAACGGCATGTAGCCGAACGGCTTGGTGGACGCGGCCTGGAGCGCCTCCCAGATGTCCACGTCCATCTCGTGGGCCATCACCGCGAGCTCGTTGACCAGCGCGATGTTCACCTGGCGGTACGTGTTCTCGATCAGCTTCGCCATCTCCGCCTCGCGCGTCGTGCTGGTCGTGACGACCTCCCGCACGAACTGCGAGTAGAACGACGTCGCGAGGTCGCGGCAGCGCTGGGTGAAGCCGGCCACGATCTTCGGCGTGTTCTCGACGCGGTGGATCGACTGCCCGGGGTCGATGCGCTCGGGCGAGTAGCCCAGCGCGAAGTCCTTGCCGGCCGTCAGGCCCGATCCCATCTCCAGGATCGGCCGGAGCACCTCCTCGGTCGTTCCCGGGTAGGTGGTCGACTCGAGCACGACCAGACGCCCCCGCTGGAGGTGCTTCGCGACCAGCTCCGCGGCCGCCCGGACCATCGAGAGGTCCGGCGTCCGGTCGGTCAGGGGGGTCGGGACGCAGATGATCAGGACGTCGGCGCGCGTCAGCACGGCCGGGTCGGAGGAGAACTCCCCGAACACGGCGCTCGCCACATCCGAGTCGGAGACGTCGACGATGTAGGAACGTCCGGACCGGAGGCGTTCGATCTTGTCCCGGTCGATGTCGAAGCCGAGCGTCTCGAACCCGGCGTTGCCGGCGGCGATCAGCAGCGGGAGTCCGACGTAGCCCAGACCGACGACGGCGATGCGAGCCCGTTTGACTCGGATCCGCTCCGCCAGTGCATTGAGGGGGTCGAGATCCAGATCGAGGTTCATCAGAGGCACCGTCCCGCGGGGAAGAGTGGGGGGCCCGGACATGCTAGGGACGGAATGCCGGTCGGTCAAACATCTGGAGGGAACGGCCGGCGCTGGTGCTCCGTGCCATTCCTGGGCCGAACCGCCCTCAGCCCTTCACGAGTGCATGCACCGTCCACACATAGAATCCGCCTCGATGCAGCGCCCTCGCGCGCGGATCCTGTTCCTGATCAACTCGTTGGAGACCGGCGGCGCCGAGCGGCAGCTGGCCCTCACCGTGGCCAACCTCGACCGGGATCGCTTCGAGCCGGTTGTGTGCACCTTGTTTCGGGGTGGTCCGCACGCCGCGGAGGTAGAGGCGGCGGGCGTCCGGACGAAGGAGCTGGGGCTGCCCAAGAACCTGCGGGGGGCCATCCGTGGCGCCCATCGGGCGGTCGCGGAGGTCGAGCCGGGCCTGGTCCACACGGCCGTGTTCGAGGCGAACGTCGCCGGGCGGCTCGCGGCCGGGCGGGCGGGGGTTCCCGTGGTCTCCCACGCGACCAGCCTGTACGAGAGCGACCTGCGGTACGCCGAGTCGACCGCCCCCGCCTGGAAGCTCCGGGCCGCCCGGGCCGTCGAGCGCTGGTCGGCCCGGCGATCGCGGGCGGAGATCGTCGCGGTGGGCCGGGCGGTCGCCGAGTCCGCGCGGGCCTATCTACGGATCCCGCCGGAGCGCCTCACGGTCATCCGGCGGGGGTTCGACTTCGGGGCGCTGGAGGCGGCGGCCGAACGGGGCCCCGAGGCGCCGGCCTGGCCCGGGCACGCCTCGCCGCGGCTCCTGGCCGTCGGCCGGCTCGCGCCGCCCAAGGGGTTCCGGTTCCTGATCGAGGCCCTGCCCTCGATCCGCGAGCACCACCCCGACGTCCACCTGGCCGTTGCCGGCGCCGGGCCCCTCGACCAGGAGCTCCGGGCCCTGGCGGACCGGGTGGGTGTGGGCGACGCCGTCACGTTCCTCGGCGTCCGCCACGACGTGCCGGCGCTGATGCGGGGCGCCGACGTGTTCGTCCTCCCGTCGTTGTGGGAGGGGGCGGCCGGCGCCCTCGTGGAGGCCACGGGCCTGGGCGTTCCGGTGGCGTGTTCGGAGCTGGCGCCGCTGCTCGAGGTGACGGGTTTCGCGGCGGCGACGTTCCCCGTGAAGGATCCGTCAGCGATCGCCCGGGAAGTGCTGGCCGTGGCCGCCGACCTCGACGCGGCCCGGGCCCGGGCGGCGGCCGCCGTGCACGGGGTCCGGGACGCCCACGACATCGTCCGGAACACGCGGGCGCTGGAGCGCCTGTACGACCGGGTGCTCGGCGCGTGAGCCGTCAGCGCAGCCGCGTGCCGGCGGCTCGCCCGAACCAGGGCCACACGAGCCGGTCGCGCCGGCCGTCGACGAGGGTCGTGTCCCCCGCCGCGGCGAGGGTGTGGAGGCCGTCGGGCCACGGGCCCCGGCGGTCGGGTTGGACCGTCGAGACGGCCCGCTCCTCGAACTCCGTGGGGCTCAGCCGGAGGATCTCGTTGATCACGACGCGGGTGCCGTAGCCCCGGCTCCCGTCCTGGGCGGGACGGAACAGCCGCCCGTCGTGGACGAACGGCGTCCCGGCCGGGCGGCTCGAACGGACATCGGTCTTCAGGGGGTTCAGGGGGTGTGGGGACCACGGGCCGGTCAGCTCCGGCGCGAGCCAGGCGTGCAGCTTGGTGTTCGCTCCGCGGTCGCGGTCCGTGCCGAACAGCCACCACCGGCCCTCGTGCCGGAACACGGTCGGATCGACGCACGCGAACCCGTCGATCAGCGTCGCGACCCGCTCCCAGGTGCGACCGGAGTCGGAGGAGCGGAACAGCCACACGCGCTGGGCGCGGGCGGTCTCCGGGACGCAGTACAGGGCGCCGTCCTGCTCGACGACGTAGGGGTAGGACGCGTGCTCGGAGACGTCGAGCGCCGTGGGGAGCCGGGGCGCGGGATCGGACTCGACAAGCACGATCCGGCCGATCCGCGACGCATGGTCGATGGCCTCGGCCAGCATCGCCGGGCCGCCGGCGGAAGGGAGCGGGAACGGGTCCGCGAGCGACTGGTCGCCCCACGTGCGGGGAAGCCACCGGACCGCCGGCGGCGAGCTCCGATCGAGGAACGACGAGATGGGGGCCTCCACGATTCCGACGTTCCATTCGGTGCGTCTCGTGCGGCCCCGGACCCGGACGCGGAACCGTCGCCGGGCCGTTCTCCGGCGGAAGGCCGCCGTCTGGGCCGGCGTGGGCCGCCGGGGTGGCTCGGAGGATGCGGACGACGGCCACTCGGTGCGGCCGTTCCGTATCTCCGCGCAGACACGGGCCGGCCAGTCGGCGCTCCCCATGGCCACCGAGTCCCACGTGCGTTCGTAGGAGTGCGGGATCGTCCGGAAGAACCCCTCGTGCAGGACGATCCGCTCGCCGGGCCGGCCGGTGAGCCGCAGGAGCGACGCCCGGGTGACGGGGTCGCCGCGGTCGACCTCCCGGAAGCAGGGAGGGGCGCCGTCGACGCCGTCCACGTTGTGGTCGAACGACCAGACGCCGAACCCGGCCGCCGAGGCGACGTCGCCCTCGAGCGCGTCGAACGCGAACCGCAGGATGAAGTCGAGCCCGTGGTCCCGGATCGCGGCGAGGTCGCTCCCGTCGAACGCCGTCCCCGGGCGGCAGCGCAGCGTGGGGACGCCGCCGAGCTCGTCGGCGAGGTCGACCGGCGCCCCGGCAGACGTGCGGAGGCGTTCCTCGGCGAACCTGAGCAGGTCCCGACGGTCCCGACGGAGAGGTGTCGTTCCGTCCTCGACCACGAGCAGCGCCGGTCGGACGCCGTCCGACGCGAGGAGATCCCGGACGCTCCGCGCCTGCCAGGCGGGGAAGGTCGTCCCCCGGCACATGATCCCGAACCGCAGCGGGGCGGCTCCGCTCATCCGGGCGGTCGGGAACGGGTCGGGCTGGCTTGATCCCTCGGCCAGAGGGGGGCGTCGGCGCCGATCCGCGCCGCCAGGCGGTCGGCGTCCTCACGGATGCGCCGTTCCACCTCCGGCGGGAGCTCGGCCCGGGACCGGTCCATCAGCCGTCGGTACGGATCCCCGCCCCGCGTGAGGATCGACCTCCCGGCACGCCGGACCGGGCCCGGCAGCCGGGACGCGAACCGGAGCAGGTTGGTCTCGTACAGCTTCAGGGTGACCCGGCGGAACTGCCGCTTCTCGGCGGTCGTGTTGACCGGCGCCTCCGGCCGGGGCCGGACCTCCAGGCCGAGGAACCGCAGGAGCGACGTCCACCCGGACGCCTCGTCGTCGACCAGGTCCTCGAACCGGATGACGGCGATCCGATCCGGGGGGAAGGCGGCGAAGTACGGGTCCAGGCACGCCGAGTAGAGGCTCCGGAGGACGTACGGGCTGTCCGTCGCCGCCACCGCCTCGGCCAGCGACCGCCGCTCCCGCCCCCGCTGGACCTCGTGGCGGTACTGGGAGCGCAGCCGCTCGAGCGGATCGCGGGCCAGGAACACGAGCCTGGCGCCCGGAGCCGTCCGGGCGAGACGCTCCGCGGCCGACGCCGCCCGGTCGGGCATCGTGCAGTTCGGTGAGACCTCGCCGGTCGGCTGTTCGGGGCGGGCCTCCGCGAACTGGGCCCGGTACCAGGCCACCCCGCGACGCCACTGCTCGTCCGAGCAGAAGAAGTCGATCTCCTTGGGGGAGGCGACGAAGCAGTCCGGCAGCGTCCGGAGCCAGCGCCACACGGACGTCGTGCCGGACTTGGCGGCCCCGATCACGACGAAGTCGGGAACGATCCGATCCGCGTCATCCATGGCGTCGGGAGTGCGGCTGCATCCGCGGCGATTCTACGGACGACCCGTTTCGGGAGCTCAGCCCCGCGGCGCGTTCGCGTTGAGCCACTCGACGAGGGCGCGGACGCCCTCGGTCTGGGACTGACCGCCGGCCAGGCCGCCCAGCATGCCGTCGCCGCCGCGATCCCCCCGCAGCGTCTCGCCCTGCGTGAGCTGTCCCTGGAGGATGGGCCCGACCCGGTCGGCGAACTGGTCCGGCACGGCGCGGAGCGTACTCCCGCGGGACGGCGCCCGCTCAGCCGGTCCAGTCCTCCGGCGCGACGACCTTGCCGAGGCGCCGCCGCCGGTAGTCGCGGAACCCCCGCCACCACAGCCCGAGCGAACGCCGCTTGTGGGGTTCGAGCACGACGATCGCGCCGAGCTTGCCGAGCGCGGCCCGCCACGCCCGCCAGGTTCCCTTGGCGGTCCGGGGGCGGAGGACCAGCCGGACGTACAGGCCGTTGCGGATCTCGTAGTAGAGGCGCCAGTCGCGCCCCGAGCCCCTGGCGCGGTCCTCGGGATTCGCGTGGAAGACGGCCGCCGACGGGACCGGCCGGATCGGGACGCCGGCCCACCGGATCCGCTGGTAGAACTCCGTGTCCTCCGCCCAGAAGAAGAGGTCCCCCCGGGGCAGTCCGACCGTCCGGACCACGCCGGCGTCGAACAGGGCGCCGTTCCAGGACGGGGGATGCCCCCGGACGAACTCCGGCTTGCGCTGCAACGGGATCAGGACGTCCGCGCCGTCCGAGGCGGCCAGGAGCCGCTCCAGGCAGTCCGGCTCGGGGACGACGTCGTCGTCGATCGTCCACACCTTGTCCGCGCCCCGGTCGAGCGCCTCGGCGAACCCTCGTTCGTAGCCCCCTGCCGGGCCGAGGTTCCCGCCGGTCTCGAGCACCTCGACCGGCCGGTCGCCCACGACCTCCGTCGCCAGGTGGTCGTTGTCGACGACGAGGACGAGGTCGGGCGGGCGGGTCTGCGCCAGCACCGCGTCGACGCTGCTGCGGAGGAGGTCGGTCCGGCGGTACGTGACGACGACGGCCACGACCCTCGGCGACCGCGCAAGCTCGTCGAGCGCCTTCGGCATGGGGCGAAGCCTACCCGCGGCCCCGGGGCCGCCCCGTGTCCGGACTCGTGCCCCGGCTCAATGCCCCCGGAAACCGGTTGGTCTCGGACCGGCGGAGCCACGTCGGGGGCGCCGATCGGAACCTCGAAGCGCGCGTCGACCAGCGGGTCAGGGGGTCTTGATCGAGACCGTCACGTGCCCCACGTCGGCCTCGCTCGCGTCGAGGCGGACGACGAGCAGGCCGGTCGGATCGATCGTCAGCTGCACCTCGCCGCCGCTCTTTCCGATGGACGACAGCGTGCCGACCGGCTTTCCGGTCGCGTCCAGCATCTGCATGGTCAGGCCCTGCGGGAACGAGACGTCCGACGCATGCAGGAAGACGGTGCCGGGTGCGCCCTTGATCTGGAGGACGATGTTCTGTCCCGGCGAGGCGGTGGTCACGGTCTTGGGGGGGCCGTTCACCGCGATCGGGATCACCGGGTCCGGCGGCACGTCGTACAGCGCCACCGTGAACGATCCGGTGCCGTCGTCGGCCGGGTCCAGCTTCATCGTGTAGGTCCCGCTGCGGGGGAGCGAGACGGTGTCGAGGAACCCCTCGGGCGGGACCACGATCAGGCCGTCGATGCGCGTGCCGTCGGAGTCGTCGAGCTCGACGCCGACGGAGGTCGGGACGGTGATGTCCGTCAGGCTCATGCTGACGCGCTGCTGGGCCTGTCCGGCGAACGTGAACGAGGCGTTCTGCCCGGGAACGGTCGTCGTGACGGTGAACGGCTTCGCGTTCGGCTCGGTCTGAGCGACCACGTCCGGCGGCACCTCGTGCATGACGATGGTCAGCGAGCCGACGTCCTGCTCGCCGGGGTCGATGAACACGGTGTAGGTGCCGTCCGCACGGAGCTCGGTCGTGTCGCTGAACGCCGGTCCGGGCAGCACGATGCGGCCGGAGAGCGTGGTGTCGCTCGGGTCGCGGATGGAGACGGTCACGCCGTCCTTCATCCCGGCGTTCGTCTCGCTCAGGCTGACGCGCTGACCGCTCGTCCCGTGGAACGTCAGGCGCATGTTCTGCCCGGGGACGGCGTTCGCGATCGCGACCGGCGGGGCGTCGGGCGTGATCTCGCCGGTGACGTCCGGCGGGACGTGGATCAGCTGCAGGTGGAACGTCCCCCGCTGTGACGGGATGTTCGGCGTGACCCGGGCGACGTAGGAGCCCGCCCCCGGGAGGGCGATCGTGTCGACGAACCCGCCGGGCGCGACCACGATCGCGCTGCCGATCTGATCGCCGGCCGAGTCGAGCACCGTGAGCTCGACGCCGTTGCGGTAGGTGACGTCGCTGAGCACCGCGGCGATGCCCTCCCCGTCGCCCGCGGTGAACGTCGTTTCCCCGGGGCCTGACATGGGACTGCTCGGCAGTGTCGTGGGCGGCCGGGTGCTCGAGGGAGTGGTCGAGCCGGCCGGTGAGTTTCTGGCGCCGGTGGTCGTCGATGGCGTTGGGGACGCGCCGTGGTGGCGAGCCAGGCTGATGCCGATCACCGAACCGGCGACCACCGCGACCGTCGCGGTTCCGACGGCGATCAGGCTCGCCCGCGGCCGCGCCCGGCCCCCGGACGGGTGAGGGGCGGTCGGGCCGCCGCCGATGGACCCCTGCGGAGGTGGGGGCGGTGGCGGGGGAGGCGGCGGAGCGGACGCACGTCGTTCGTCGTCCTGGCCGTCGGTTGGGGGCACGTTGACCTCGCGTTTCGGGGGGACCGCGATTGTCTCCCGGGCCCGGCCGGAACTCCACAACGCTCGTCGGTCGCCCGAGACGCCGCGTGTAGACTCGCCCACGTGGAGACCCGGGACCAGCCTGTTTCCGGGCGCCCCGGGGAAGCGGCCGCCGTGACGGGGCTGACCGGCGACGAAGCCGTCGACGGAACCGGCCACATGGTGGTCCGGGCCCCGCACGAGGGCCACCTGATCTCCGAACCCGGCCCGGAGGACCTCGCCGAGGGCGTCCTCGAGGAACGCCGCGTCCCCCGGGTGATCCCCCGGGTCGAACCGCGAACCACCGACGACCTCGCCGTCGAGGCTCCCACCCAACAGCGCTACCCGGTGAAGACGGGCCGGGCCCTCGCCAACCTGTGGGGGGCGCGCGAGCTGGTGCTCGGGCTGGTCGAGCGCGACCTCCGGGTGCGGTACAAGCAGGCGGCGCTCGGGGTGTTCTGGGCGGTGCTCAACCCGCTGCTGACCATGGTGCTGTTCAGCTTCGTGTTCGGGAACCTGGCGAAGTTCTCGAAGACGACCGGCGGCGTTCCCTATCCGCTGTTCGCCTACTCGGCGCTGGTGCCGTGGTCGCTGTTCCAGGCCTCGACCAACTACTCGATCAACTCGATCATCGCCAACGCGCCGATCGTCCGGAAGATCTACTGCCCCCGCGAGGTGTTCCCCATCGGCGCGGTCATCTCGTCGTCGGCCGACTTCCTGATCTCGATGGCGATCCTGATCGTCATGAGCATCGCGTACGGCTACTACCCGACGTGGACGTGGCTCGCGATGATCCCACTGCTCGCCGTCCTGTGGGTGTTGATGCTGGCCCTCGCGCTGTTCTTCTCGGCGACCGTGGCGTACTTCCGCGACGTCCGCTACATCGTGCCGAGCGTGCTCCAGGCGCTGCTGTTCCTCACCCCCATCGCGTACTCGATGGAGACCCTCCAGCAGCGCGTGTCGTTCTTCCAGACCCACCCCGGCGCGATCACCGTCTACAAGTTCGTGAACCCGCTGGCGCCGATCATCGACGGGTTCCGCCGGGCGCTGGCCTACGACGAGTGGCCGGACTGGGGGCCGTTCGCGGTGGGGGCGGCGCTCAGCGTCCTGGCGCTGGGGCTCTCCTACTGGTGGTACAAGCGTCGCGACGGCTACCTGGCGGACGTGATCTGACGATGGCCGCTCCGGGCAACGGCACCGCGGGCGGAGCCCCGGTCGTCTCGCTCGACCAGGTGTGGAAGCGGTATCGCCTGGGCGCCAGGCGCAAGGGCCACGTGAAGCGGCGCACGCTGGCCGGCGAGATCACGCTGTCGCTGGAACGCGCCGGTCTTCGCAAGTCGGCCGAGCCCATCAAGCACCTGTGGGCGCTCGCCGACGCGTCGTTCGAGATCCACGAGGGTGAGTCGGTCGGCATCATCGGGCCGAACGGCTCCGGGAAGTCCACGGCCCTGAAGCTGATCTCGAACATCACGCTGCCGTGGTCGGGGACCGTGCGGACGCGCGGCCGGGTGGGTTCGCTGATCGAGATCAAGTCGGGCATCCACCCGGAGCTCACCGGCCGGGAGAACATCTTCCTGTACGGCTCGATCCTGGGCCTCTCTCGCCGGGACATCCGAACGCGGTTCGACGAGATCGTGGAGTTCGCCGAGCTCGGCCGGTTCATCGACACGCCGACCAAGCGGTACTCGAGCGGCATGGAGGTCCGGCTGGGGTTCAGCGTGGCCGTCCACCTCGAACCCGACGTCCTGCTGGTGGACGAGGTGCTGGCCGTCGGGGACGAGTCGTTCCAGCGGCGGTGCCTCAAGCGGATGGACGAGCTGCGGGCGAACGGCCAGACGCTGGTGTTCGTCTCGCACATCCTGCCGGACGTCCGCCGGCTGTGCCCGCGGGTCATCTACCTCGACCGGGCCATGGTCCGCGCCGACGGGCCGGTCGAGGAGGTCCTGCAGCTGTACCTGGCAGACGTGCACTCGCGACAGCTGACCGCCGAGTCGAACGGGGACGGAGCGCCGGGCGCCGGAGCGCCGGGAGCCGGAGCGCCGGCGAGCTGAGCGTCGCCGGGGCGCGGGTTGGGCCGGGGCGCGGGTTGGCCGGGGGCGCGGGTTGGCCGGGGGCGCGGGTTGGCCCGGGCGGCCGCGTCCTCCGGGGCTCTCTGCGCGAGGCTCACCCACAAGACCCCTCGCACCACGTCACCGAACCGTGACTTGAGAAGTCGGCGATCGTTGACCCTCACCTGCATCCATCGCCGTCGAATGGTCCGTTCGTCGATGCTGACGGATGCGTCGTCGCAGCGTACGGGGTGTGGACCGGCTGGACGTGCACCCGCTCCCGACCTCCTCCTCGAGCTTCGTGTCGACGATCACCGACATCTGAAGTCGACGAGCGTCGACATGGCTGGAAGGACTGTCCCGTGGATTCCGACTCGCCCCCGGGTCATCGGCCCCCGGGTCATCGGCCCCCGGGTCATCGGCCCCCGGGTCATCGGCCCCCGGGTCATCGGCCCCCGGGTCGGCCGCTCAGGCTGAGGGCGTCCGGGGAACG
>DATBHM010000008.1:0-28726 GCA_036557505.1 Actinomycetota bacterium
GACCTCTGGGTTATGAGCCCAGCGAGCTACCGGACTGCTCCACCCCGCAACAGGATGGTAGCAGACACGCTTTGCGGCGCTACCCGGCCGCAGGAGCAGCAGGCGCGGCCGGCTCGGGAGCGGGTTCCACGCGCGGCTTGCGGTACCGGAAGTAGCCCCAGAAGGCCACCGACACCACGCCGAATGCGAGGAACAGCGCGATCACGATGAACATCGGCGTGTTCGTGTAGTGGCCCACGGAGCCGTTCCCCGGGCGCAGCAACAGGAGGATCAGCGCAAGGCGCCCGAGGACGGACACGATCGCCCAGAGCATGCGGTGCCAGGTCCACGGCGTGTGACCGTCGAGGACCCGGATCCCGGGAGGCCGTTCGAAGGGATCTCCGCCCTCAGGTTCCGGTGGGCGACGGCGCGGTGGTCGCGCCGGCGCTCGGCGAGGCCCCCGGCGACGGCGTGCCGCCGGTGCCGGTGCCGGAGCCGTTGGCCAGGGCCTGGGCCTGCGAGATGTCCGACTCGGCCGCCTGGATCTCCCGCTGGTAGGTGCCGAGGTCACCGGCTTTCAGGGCCGCGTCGGCAAGTTGGAAGTGCTGGGTGGCGTCGGCCAGAAGCGCCTTGATCTGGTCGCTCACCGATCCGCCGCCGCCGTTGTTGCCTCCGCCGCCGTTGTTGGGGGGCGGGGCCTGGCTGAACGAGTCGGCCAGGGCGGCGTCGAGCGTGGTGCCGAGCCCGATCGTGTTCCCGTGGAACACCACCACCTGCTTCAGTTGCGGGAACGTCTGTGCGCCCACCTGTCGGCCCTCGACGAACACCGGCAGCACGTACAGGAATCCCTTGTCGATGGGGATCACCAGGAAGTTCCCGAACACCACCTGCGAGCCACCCTGCGATAACAACGTGCGTTCGGACGAGAACTGGGGATCCGCGTTGATCTGGTTGAACACCTGCTGGGGACCCGGGACGTTCTGACCCGAGGGGAATTCGAAGCTCACGAGCTTCGCGTAGTCGACGGGGTCGGATCCCGCGGCCATCCAGGCCACCATGTTCTGCCGGCCGACCGGTGTGAACGGCAGGATCAGCTGGAACTGCTCGGTCGTGCCGCCGGGCACGAGCATCTGCACGTAGTAGGGGGCGAGCTCGCTCTTCCCGGGCGCGCTCGGGTCGCCCGGGAGCTGCCAGAAGTCCTGCTTCCCGTAGAACACCTGCGGATCGGTGACGTGGTAGTTCGCGAACTGCTTCGCCTGGACGTCGAACATGTCCTCGGGGTACCGGAAGTGCGCACGGAGGTCCGGCGAGGCATCGGACAGCGGCGTGAACAGCGACGGGAACACGTGCGACCACATGGTCACGATGGGGTCGCTCGGGTCGGCGATGTAGTACGTCATGTGCCCCGTGTAGGCGTTCATGACGACCTTGACGGAGTTCCGGATGTAGTTCGCCGACCCGGTGAGGTGGCCCGTCCCCGTCAGCTGGCTGAGCGAGACGCTCTGCGAGTACGGGTACAGGTTGGTCGTGGTGTACGCGTCCTGGATCCACACCAGCTGGCCGTCGACGATTGCCGTGTAGGGATCGCCGTCGTACTGGAGGAACGGCGCCGGCTTGGGGATGCGCTGCGCGAGCGAGCGGTAGATGAGCACCCGGCTGTCGTTGTGGATCAGCCCGGAGATCAGCAGATTGACGTCCTTGAACCGCCAGGCGAACAGGAGCTTGCCGAGGATCCCGCCGACCTGGATGCCGCCCGAGCCCGTGTAGGTCGGCGCGTTCCTCTGTGAGGAGTCGGACTGGTAGTCGAGCTCGTTCGCGCCGCTGTTCACGACGATGTACGGCACGTCGGAGAGCTCCCCGTAGTACACGCGCTGGCCGTTCTGGGAGAGCTGGAAGTCGGGCTGGTCGGTCACGGGTGGGATGTCCTGGACGAGGAACGCCGGCGCCCCCAGCGACGAGGCGGTGTTCACCTGGCTCGCCACGGCGGCGAATCCGTGCGTGTAGACGAGGTGGACGTTCTGCCACGTCTTGCCGCCCTGCGGGATGCCGTTCTGGCTGACCTCGCGGGCGGAGATCATGACGACCCGCTGGTCACCGCTCACCTGGTAGCGGTCGACGTCGACGTCGTTGAACTCGTAGTAGCTCCGGATCCGCTGGAGCGCCTGGTAGTTCTTCTTCAGGATCGCGGGCGACCACAGACGGATGTTCTGGATGGTCGCCGAGTTGGACGCGACCTGCGCTTCCGTGAGGTCGGGCGACGGGCTCGCGGGTGTTCGCGAGATCGCATCTAAGCCGAAGGCCGTTCTCGTCGCGTCGATGTCCAACTTGATGTAGGGCGCCTCGCGCTGGAACTCCTGCGGCTCGACCGAGAACTTCTGCACCGCCGCCGGGTAGATCGCGCCGATCACCACCGCCACCAGGGCGAGCAGCCCGATGGCGATCGCCGGCGCCGCCCACCCACGGAACCGGATGTTCACGAAGAACACGATCGCGCACAGGATCGCGATGAACAGCAGCGCGGTGAGCGCCGGCTTCTGCGCGTGGATGTCCGTGTACGACGCGCCCTCGACCACGCCCCGCTTGCTGAACAGCAGATCGAACCGGCCGAGGTAGTACCCCCACGCCTTCACCAGCATGATCAGCCCGAGCAGCACGGAGAGGTGGGCCTTCACCTGTGGCGTGACCCGCTCGGACGTGGCCTGGAGGCGGATGCCGCCCCACAGATAGTGTGCGATCGCGACCAGCACGGTGATCCCGACCAGCGCGGAGAACAGCCACCCCTGGACGAAGTGCAGGAACGGCAGCTTGAACACGTAGAAGCTGATGTCCCGGTGGTAGACGGGGTCCTGCGTCCCGAACGGCGCGCTCCCCGCGTGGCGCCACATCTGGAACGACTGCCACTGCGACGACGCCCCGATGCCGACGAACAGCGCGATGACGAAGGCCACCGCCGGCAGGATCCACTTCGCGTAGGGCTCGATGGCGACGCGGTACCGCTCCACCACCTCCTGTTCCGGCGTGAACGTCCGGAACGGCGGCACCAGCCGGCGCACGATCAGGAGGTTTGCGTACAGCAGCGCGAAGAAGATGGCGCCGAACAGCAGCCCCAGCAGCACCTTGGACCAGAAGACCGTCCAGAAGACGCTCTGGAACCCGACCTCCTTGAACCACAACAGGTCGATGTAGAACCCCGACAGCACGTTGAGCGCGATCACGAGCAGCGCGATCACGGCGACGACGATCAGGATCCAGCGTCGACGGCGCGTGACGATTCGTTGGGCCACTCGGTGCTCTCCAGCCCGGCCCGGGGGGCCGAATGGCCAAGCCTATCACCGGGGTTCCGGTTTCCCGGGGCCCCTTCCAGCGCGGCCGGCGCAGCCCTCTCAGCCGCTGTGGCGCAGGTAGTCCAGGGCGTCCTGGAACGACGAGATGGGCACGAGCGGCAGGTCCCCGGCAACCTTCTTCGCGTCGTCGTAGTTCTGGCCCCTCGGCACGAGGAACACGTCCGCGCCGGCCCGCTTGGCGGCGACGATCTTGTTCTGCACCCCGCCGATGGGCCCCACGGTGCCGTCCGCGGAGATGGTGCCCGTGCCGGCGATCGTCCGGCCCCCGGTGAGGTCGCCGGGCGTGAGCAGGTCGTACATCCCGAGCGCCCACATCGTCCCGGCCGATGGTCCCCCGATGTCGCCGGAGGAGATCGACACGTCGTCGGGGAAGTTGGGGACGGTGGAGATCCCGATCAGCGGGCGCTTCGAGCCCCCGCACGGCCGCCGGGTGAGCGTGACGTTCGTGGTCTGCCCGCCCGCCGACACGCGGAACGTGACTGGCTCGGCGTCCGGGATGGCCTTGATCACGCGCTCGAAGTCGGCCTCGCTGCCGATCTCGTGGCCGTTCACCCGCTGGATGAGGTCGCCGGGGAACAGCTCACCGTCCGCCGGGCACGTCTCGCCGGGCGGTTCCTCGGGGATGCTCTCGACGAGCACGCCCGGGCCGTGCCGCTCGGGGTACCCCTCGAGCCGCGAGAACACCACGTACGTGGCGTCGATCTTGCTCTGGTCCATCTCCGAGACGGCGCGCTGGTCCGCGTGCTGCTGGGTCTCGCCGGGGAACACCAGCGCGGACTCCGGCAGCACGGTCTGGGCAGGATCGAGCCACGCATCGACCAGACCGGTCAGCGTGAGCGGCAGGAACGACACCGACGTCAGGACGAACTTCCCCTGCGACTGGTACAGCGTCGCTCCGGAGACGTGGATGCGGGGTTCGACCTCGCGGGCCGGGCCGGGGCCCTCCGAGTAGTACGGCAGGGGAACGACCAGCACCGCCACGACGAGGGCGGCGATGGGGATGAGGGCGAATGCGCGACGTGACACGGGGAATCGATCGTACGGAATCAACCTGAAATTCGGATGTGCCGAACTACAGTGGTGACGTGCTGATCTGGATGATCGTCGTGCCCCTCGCGGTGGCCGGCGCCACCTCGCTGCTCCTCGTCCGGCGGGAGGCCGCCACGGCCGCCGGGAGCGGGGTCAAGCACTCCCCGCGTGCGGCCGGGTTCGGCCATGGGGGGCAGCCGGTGCCGGTCGAGGCGAACGGCGACGCCGGATTGAAGTCGCTCCTGCAGCCCGACTACTACCGCCCGTGGTGGCTTCGCCTCCTGCGGTTCCTCGCGCTCGCGGTGCTGGTGGCCGTGGTCGCGGCGATCGTGGCCGCCGGGATCTACGAGATCGGCAGGTGGGTCGGGCAGGTCCTGAAGGACTTCGTGGCCAGGGGGTAGCCCGCCCGGACCCGCTCAGGCGCCGCGGGTGAACAGGAACGACGACCGGTACTGGCTGAAGTGCTCGAGCATCCGGCCGGCGCCGGTCACCACGGTCTCGAGGGGGGCCTCCGTCAAGTGGACCGGCACCTCGCACTCACGGGCCAGCCGGACCTGCATCCCTTTGAGCAGCGACCCGCCCCCCGTGAGGAACATCCCGGTCTCGAGGACGTCGTGGGCCAGCTCGGGCGGCGCCTCCGACAGCGAGTCGCGGGTGGCCTCCATGATCAGGCGGACCGGTTCCGCCAGCGCTTCGCGGACCTCCTCCTCGGACACCTCGACCGCCTTGGGCATGCCGGTCGAGAGCTCGCGGCCCCGGACCCGCGCCGTGGGGATGCCGGCCGTGGGGTACGCCGACCCGATGGCCATCTTGATCTGCTCGGCCGTGCGCTCCCCCACCGCGATGCCGTACACCTTGCGCACGTGCGCCTGGACGGCGGCATCCATGTCGAAGCCCCCCACCCGGATCGCCTTGCCGGTCACGATGCCACCCATCGACACGACCGCCATCTCGCTGGTGCCGCCGCCGACGTCGACGATCAGGTTGCCGATTGGCTCGTGAACCGGGAGGTTGGCGCCGATGGCGGCGGCCAGCGGCTCCTCGACCAGGGCCACGTCGCGGGCTCCGGCCATCTCGGCGGCCTCCTTCACCGCCCGGCGTTCGACCTCGGTGATGGCGCTGGGAACGCAGATCAGCACGCGAGGCTTGGGGAACCGCCCGACCCCCACCCGGCGGAGGATCAGCCGGATCATGTGCTGGGTGATGTCGAAGTCCGTGATGGCGCCGTGGCGGAGCGGGCGCATGGCCACGACGTTGCCGGGCGTCCGGCCGATCATCTCCCACGCTTCGTCGCCCATCGCCAGGACGTCGCCGGATCGGGTGTTGAGCGCGATCACGGTCGGCTCGTTGAACACGATCCCGTCGCCCTGCCGGTACACGAGTGTGTTGGCGGTGCCGAGGTCGATCGCCAGGTCCCGCCCCATGCGCTAGCCGCCCTGCACCCAGTGCGACTCGCCCGCGGCGAGGGCTTCCTTCTTCCAGATGGGGACGTCGGCCTTCGTGCGCTCGATGCCGTGGCGGCACGCCTCGAACGCCTCCGCGCGGTGGGGCGCCGAGCAGGCCACGACGACCGCCGCGTCGCCGATGGCCAGCTCACCGGTGCGGTGGAGCAGCGCGGCCCTGCGAACCGGCCATCGCTCCAGCATCTCGGCGGCGACCTCGCGCAACCGGCGCTCGGCCTCCTCCTCCCAGGCCTCGTAGGTGAGGCCGGTCACGCCTCCCGCGTCGGAGTGGTCCCGAACCGTTCCCACGAACAGGCACGTCCCCCCCGAGCCCGGATCGCCCACCCACGCCAGTGCAGCGGCGGGGTCGAGTGGCTCGGACGTGACGCGAACCAGGAGGCGGTCCTCCGTGTCGTCCATCGGGGCAGTCTATCGGCGGCCCGCCGACCGCCGGCTGAGCGTTCACGAGGAGCCCGGGGGCGCGGCCCGGAGGTTCCTCCCCCGGGCTGCCTACAATTGACGGCGATGTCATCCGACCTTCCCGAGCCCACGCCCAACAACCCGTCCGGCGACCCGTTCTCGGACATCCCGCTGTTCCGCGAGATCCAGCGGGTGCTCATGTCGAGCTCCGGCCCGGTGAACTGGGAGCTCGCGCGACAGGTCGGGATCGCCGTCTCGGCGTCCTCCGGTGACGACACCGCGCCGGGCAACGACGACGTCAGTTCGTTCGAGGACACCGTGCGTGCGGCCGAGCTGCACGTGGCGCAGGTCACCGGCCTGGCCCCGCCGCCGGACGTCGTGAAGGTGGAGGTCGTCCGCCGGGCCCAGTGGGTCGACGCGGCGATCCGGGGGCTCAAGGACCTCGTCGAACCGGCCGCCGCCCGCATGGGCGAGGCGTTCAGCACGATGGAGCAGCCGGAGGGCGAACAGCTCCCGCCGATGGCCGGCGCGGTGCTCCAGCAAGTGGTCCCGTTGCTGCTGGGCGCCCAGGCCGGCACCGCGTTCGGCATGCTCTCCCAGCGGGCGCTCGGCGCCTACGACGTGCCGGTGCCCCGGCCAACCGCGTCGACGCTGACCTTCGTCGGGCCGAACGTCGCGGCGTTCGAACGCGACTGGTCGCTCCCCACGGTCGAGTTCCGCGCGTGGACGGCGCTGCGCGAGGTGGTGTACCGGTTCGAGTTCTCGCGGCAGTGGGTCCGGGATCACCTCATGGTCCTGCTCCGCGACCACGCGGCCAACCTCTCGGTCGACATGGGTCAGCTCATGGAACGCCTCCAGGGCCTCGACCCGATGAACCCCGAAGCGCTGCAGGACCTCATGCGCCAGGGCGACGACCTGCTGACGCCGCAGCTCGACGACGAGCAGCGGCTGCAGCTGGCCCGGGTGCAGTCGTTCCTCGCGGCGGCGCGGGGGTACGCCGAGCACGTCACGCGGGCGGTTGGCCACCAGATGCTCCAGGCGTCCGACCGCATCGAGGAGGCCGTCAGGCGCAGCCGGGAGGGCGACACGGGGGATCCGGTGTTCGAGCGGCTGCTGGGCGTCGAGATGGAGTCCGACCGGTACGAGCAGGGCGAACGCTTCTGCGCCACCGTGTCCGAGCTCACCGACGAGGCCACGCTGGCCCGGATGTGGGACTCGGCGGAGTCGCTGCCGTCGCGTCCCGAGCTGGAGGAACCGCGCCTCTGGCTCGCCCGCATGGCCTGACCGCGGGCCGCTCCCACCCTCGGCTATCCTGTCGCCGCCATGCCGGTCGGTGAGCTCGTCTTCGCCAACGTCGTCGACCAGCGGCTGTACGCGGCCACCGGCCGCGAGAGCCCGCCGGGCATCTACCTGCTGTCGCTCCCCGGCCGCGCGCTGCCGTTCACGATCTACCGCGCCTGGAAGGTGCCCACCGGGCTCGTCGCCGAGGAGATCCGGCTGACCGCGCCGTCGGGCGCCACCGCGTTCCGATGGGGACCGACGCCGCGGCGCATGCGGGGGTCGATGGACCTCACCATCGAGGCCGACCTCGTCGAGGACGCCGTGCTCTCAGAGGCCGGCCGGTACGCGGCGTCGTTCATCCTCGACGACGAGGTGATCGCCGACATCGAGGTGCCCGTGTACCTCCAGGAGGTCCCGTCCTCGCTCCCGAAACACGTGGAGGACGGGCTGAAGCGCTCAGACGTGATCTGGGTCGGCGTCCCGAACGGGGGGCGGCCATCCCGCGGCCACCTCCGCAAGCGCCCCGGCCGCCCGGTGCCGCTCACGATGGTCCCGGCGTGGTTCGCGTACAAGGGCGGGAAGATCTACCTGCTCTCCCAGATGCGGAGCGGCCCAGAGGAGCAGACGATCCCGGGGCTGGACCGGGCCCACGAGATCACCGTGATCACCCGGCGCAAGGGCCGGGACACCTCCCTCGACGAGTTTCCGGCAACCGTGCGGATCCTCAGGGAGGGCCAGGAGTACGAGCAGGCGCTCGGCGTCCTGGCCGACCGGCGCCGGAGCCGGGTGGGGCCCCCGCAGGACTCCATCGAACGGTGGCGGACGAGCGCGGTCGTCGCCGAGCTCACGCCCGTCGTCTCGTTGTAGCCGGTCGGAACGCTCAGGCCATCGGCCGGCCGAGCGCGTCGGCCAGCGCGGCCAGCTCCTTGCCCAGGATGGCCACCTCGTCCGGCGTGAGCGCCTGCGGGCCGTCGCACAGAGCCTCGCTCGGGTTGGGGTGGACGTCGATCATGACGCCGTCCGCGCCGGCCGCCAGGGCGGCGCGGGCCATGGGCGCGACCAGGTCGTGCCGACCCGTCGCGTGCGACGGGTCGACGATCACCGGAAGGTGGGTCTCGATCTGCGCGGCGACCATCCCCGCGAGATCGAGGGTGTTCCGCGTGGCGGTCTCGAACGTCCGGATGCCCCGTTCGCACATCACGATCTCGGAGTTCCCCTGCTGGGCCACGTACTCGGCGGCCATCAGCCACTCCTCGACGGTCGCGGACAGGCCGCGTTTGAGCAGCACCGGCTTGTGGACGCGGCCGACCTCCTTGAGCAGGGCGAAGTTCTGCATGTTCCGGGTGCCGATCTGCAGCGCATCCGCCACCTCCGCCACGTGCTCCACGTCGGCCGCGTCGACCACTTCGGTGACGACGGGGAGGCCCGTCTCGGCGCGGCACTCCGCGAGGATCTCGAGGCCCTGCCTCGCGAGCCCCTGGAACGCGTAGGGCGAGGTCCGGGGCTTGTAGGCGCCGCCGCGCAGCACGGTCGCCCCGGCCTTCAGCGCCGCGTGCGCCGCCGTGAGGGCCTGTTCGCGCGTCTCCACGGCGCACGGCCCGGCGATGACCGAGAACGTCTCCCGGCCGATCGAGGCGTCGCCGACGTGGACGCTCGAGGTTCTGGGGTGGAGCTCGCGGGCCACGAGCTTGTACGGCTTGCCGACCCGTACCACCTGCTCGACGCCCGGGAGCGTCGCGAGCGGCAGCGACAGGAACGACTCGGTGTCGCCGACCAGCCCGATGATGGTCCGGAACTTCCCGGGGGAGACGAAGGCGTCCCCACCGGCCTCACGGACGCGCTCCACCACGCGCTCGACGTCGGCATCCGCCGCGTCGGTCCTCATCACGACCACCATCGCGACCTCCTGCTCGGCCGGGCTCCCCGAGGTCCGAATGCGAAAACCCCGGGCTTCGTGCCCGGGGTCCCTGTGTCGCTTCGGTGCAGGTGACTACGCCGGGCTGTGCCCCGCGAAATACCACCAACCGAAGACGAACCGCTGCTGCATGGTGCCGATGATTGTGCCGGAGGATGGCCCGTAGCACAACCCCCCGTTCGGCCGTTTGCAGCGGCCGCAGGCATCGGTGAGGATGCGGCCGATGTCGCTCACGGTCGTCGACCATCCGCTCGCCCAGCACCTGCTGGCGTCGCTTCGCGACTCGAGGACGCCGCCGCCGGTGTTCCGGACGCTGACCAAGCGCCTGACGCTGGCCCTCGTCCTGGAGGCCGTGCGGGGGCTCCCGACCAGGGAGGAGCCCATCCAGGGTCCCCTCGAGGACTCGACCGGCCGCGTCATCGAGTCCGACCTGGTGGCCGTGCCGATCCTTCGCGCCGGTCTCGGGATGCTCGAGGCGGTGACGGAGCTGTTCCCGGAGGTCGCCGTGGGCTACGTCGGGCTGGAGCGCGACGAGGCGTCGCTGCTGCCGCAGTCCTACTACCGCAAGATGCCGCCCCTCGCCGGGCGGCAGGTGCTGGTGCTCGACCCCATGCTCGCCACCGGCGGATCCGGCGCCGCCGCCTGCGCTGCGGTCAAGGAAGGCGGGCCCGAGGGCGTGCGGTTCGTGTGCGTGGTGGCGGCGCCGGAGGGCGTGGCCAAGCTCGAACAGGAGCACCCGGACATCCCGATCTTCGCCGCCTCCCTCGACCGCCAGCTGAACGACCGGGGCTACATCCTGCCCGGGCTGGGCGACTTCGGGGACCGGCTGTTCGGCACCGAGGGATAGGCTTCCGGGGCCGCCGGCGGCAGTCGTTCGCGTGCCTGGGCGCCGTATCACGGGGTGAAAGGGTCTCGCTTGACCAAGCGAGACCGATCCGGAAGACTTGCCGCGCCCCAGGGTGCCGGGTCCGGCGGGGGGTCGGCTGGGGCGTGGGGAAGGAGGGGCAATGAGGAAGGTGATTCGACCGCTTGCGCTGCTCGCCATCCTGGCGATCATCGTGGCGGCCTGTAGCAAGAACAACCCGGGCACCACCGGGGCGACTTCCAACAGCACCACCGGGACGACCAGCGGGACGACATCCGCACCAACCACGGGAACGACGGGCGGGTCCACGACGGGGACCTCGCCGACCGGTCCGCCGGCCAAGGTCGGCATGGTCTACGACATCGGCGGCCGCGGCGACAAGTCGTTCAACGACTCTGCGGCCCTGGGCCTCGACAAGGCCAAGAAGGACTTCAACATCCAGACGGCCGAGCTCCAGCCGAACTCCGGCGGCACCAACCGGGCGGACCTGCTGAGCCAGCTGGCCGGACAGGGGTTCCAGCTGATCATCGGCGTCGGGTTCCTGTACGCGCCTTCGATCGGCGCTGCCGGGACCCAGTTCCCGGACGTGGACTTCGCGAACGTCGACGGCGCCATCGACCACACGACGTGCGACACGTGCAAGGACGAGACGCCGGACGGCAACGTCGCCTCGCTGCTGTTCGCGGCGAACGAGGGCGCGTACCTCGTGGGGTGTGCGGCCGCGCTCACGTCCAAGACGCACAACGTCGGGTTCATCGGCGGCGTCAACATCGAGCTCATCAACGAGTTCGAGGCGGGGTTCGACGCCGGCGTCGCAAAGTGCGATCCCAACGCGAAGATCCAGTCGCAGTACATCAGCCAGCCGCCGGACTTCTCCGGGTTCAACGATCCCGCGAAGGGGCAGACGATCGCCCAGGGCATGTACCAGAACGGGGCGGACGTCGTGTACCACGCGGCCGGTGGTTCGGGTGCCGGGCTCTTCGCCGCGGCGGAGGCGTACTCGCAGCAGAACAACACGCACGTGTGGGCCATCGGGACGGACTCGGACCAGTACCTGTCCGCTCCGAAGGACCAGCAGCCCTTCATCCTGACCTCCAACCTGAAGCGGGTCGACACGTCGGTGTACGACACGATCAAGGCCTTCGTGAACGGTCAGTTCAAGGGCGGCATCAGTACGTTCAACCTGGCCAACGACGGTGTCGGCTACGCGACGTCGGGCGGGTTCGTGAAGGACATCGAGCCGCAGCTGAACCAGCTGAAGCAGGACATCATCAGCGGCAAGATCAAGGTCCCGACCAAGGTCGGCGGGTAGGGACAGCGGGAACCGTGCACGGACGGACGAGCCCGGAGACCTCCTCCGGGCTCGTCCCGTTCCCCGGGACGGGGGCGAGATGGCAGAGGTGACCACGCAGGCCCCCGCGGTCGAGCTGCGGGGGATCACCAAGCGGTTCCCGGGGGTCGTCGCCAACGACGACATCAACATCGAGGTCCGCGCGGGCGAGATCCACGCGATCGTCGGGGAGAACGGCGCCGGCAAGTCCACGCTCATGCGGACGCTGTACGGCATGCACCGTCCCGACGAGGGCACGATCTCGGTCAACGGCAACGAGATGCACTTCCGGTCCCCGAAGGACGCCATCGCCGCCGGGATCGGCATGGTGCACCAGCACTTCATGCTGGCCGACAACCTGACGGTCGCCGAGAACGTCATCCTCGGGTCGGAGCCGCACCACGGCCCGCTCCTCGACTACCAGGCCGCTCGCGACCGGATCTCCGAGCTCTCGAAGACCTACGGGATGGCGCTGCATCCCGATCGGCTGGTCGAGGAGCTCTCCGTCGGCGAACGCCAGCGCGCCGAGATCATCAAGGTGCTGTATCGGGGCGCCCGCATCCTCATCCTCGACGAGCCGACGGCCGTCCTCGTGCCCCAGGAGGTCGATGAGCTGTTCCGGAACCTCCGTGAGCTGAAGCGCGAGGGCGTCACGGTCATCTTCATCTCGCACAAGCTCGACGAGGTCCTCGCCATCGCTGACCGCATCACCGTGATCCGCGCCGGCAAGACGGTGAAGACCGTCGATCCAGGAGACGTGACGGCCCGGCAGCTGGCCGAGCTGATGGTGGGAAGCGACCTCCCCACGCCCGAGACCCGAACCTCCACCGTGACCGACGAGGTGGAGCTCGCCGTCAACGACGTGTCGCTCCGCGGGCTCGGTGACCGGTGGATCCTCCAGGACATCTCCTTCGACATCCACCGCGGGGAGATCGTCGGGATCGCCGGCGTCGAGGGGAACGGCCAGGGGGAGCTCGTGCAGGTGATCATGGGGCTTCGGACGGCCGACGGGGGATCGGTCTCCCTGGGAGGCCGCGACGTGACGAAGGCCTCAACGAACAACCGGCGCGAGGCCGGCGTCGGCTACATCCCCGAGGACCGCCACGAGATGGGGCTCCTGCTCTCCGCGCCCCTGTGGGAGAACGCAATGCTCGGCCACCTGGACAAGGAGCCGTTCTCGCACGGAGTCTGGATCGACAAGGCCGGTGCCCGGGCCCGAACAGAGGAGATGATCAAGGAGTTCCGGGTGGCCGCGCCGAGCGCGGACGTCTCGGCCGTCGCCCTGTCGGGGGGCAACCAGCAGAAGTTCATCGTCGCCCGGGAGATGACGGCGAAGCCGAACCTCCTCATCGCCTCCCAGCCGACCCGCGGCGTGGACGTCGGGGCCCAGGCGTCGGTGTGGGAGGCGATCCGCGTGGCACGGGGCGCGGGGATGGCGCTGCTGCTCGTCTCCGCCGACCTCGAGGAATTGATCGGCCTGTCGGACACGCTGTACGTGATCTATTCCGGCCGGCTGGTCGCGAAGCTCGACCCCTCCAAGGTGACGCCCGAGGAGCTCGGCTCGTACATGACCGGTGCACGGCAGGCGGGGGGCGACGGGGCGGCCGCCGCGCCGGGCGAAGGGACCGACGACGCAGCCGCCGCCGACGGCGCGGCCCCGGAGGCGGGCGACGCGCCCCCGGTCGACGCCGGGCTCGAGGACGAGATCCCGCCCGGGGAGGCGCCGCTGTGAGGTGGCGACGCCTCGCCGTCAACGTCGTCGCCGGCGTCTCGGCGCTGGTCATCGCACTCGCCATCTCCTCGATCGCGCTGCTGCTGATCGGCCACGACCCCATCACGGCGTACCGGGAGGTCTTCAACTACGGGAACCATCCCGGTCAGATCATCTCGGTGATCAACGCGGCGGTCCCCCTGTACATCGCGGCGCTCGCGGTGGCCATCGGGTTCAAGATGGGCCTGTTCAACATCGGGGTGGAGGGCCAGTACGCGCTGGCCGCACTGTTCGCGGCGACGGCGGGTGCGCACGTCCATCTTCCGTGGGGCCCGCTGCAGATCCTGTTCATCCTGCTCGTCGCCATGGGCACCGGCGCCGTGTGGGCGGGGGTCGCCGGCGTACTGAAGGTGACCCGGGGCGTCCACGAGGTCATCTCGACGATCATGCTGAACACGATCGCCGTCGGGATCTCCGCCTACCTGTTCCTCGAGCACTTCGCCCAGCCGACCTCGGCGACCAACCTCACCACCCAGACACCGTTCCTCCCGAAGAACGCGGCGATGCCGGCCCTCGTGCACTCGAGCGCGAAGATCCCCGAGCCGCTCACCAGCATGGTGTTCATCGCCGCCATCCTCGGGGTCCTGTTCTACGTGGTCGTGTGGAAGACGAAGTTCGGCTACAACCTCCGGGCGAGCGGCACCAACTTCGAGGCGGCCCGCGTGAGCGGCATCGACCCGAGGGCCATGGTCGTGAAGACGATGCTGCTCTCGGGGGCGATCGCCGGGCTGGTCGGCATGACCCAGATCCTGTCGTTCAGCCATGCGTACACGCTCGACTTCCAGGTCGGGCTGGGCTTCACCGGCATCGCCGTGGCCCTCGTCGGCCGCAACAACCCGATCGGGGCGGCCGTCGCGGCCCTGCTGTTCGGCTACCTTCAGGTCTCGGCGCAGATCCTCGACTTCAACGGGATCCCCAAAGAGGTCTATCTGATCATGGAGGGCGTCATCATCCTCTCCGTCGTCGTCGCCTACGAGCTCGCCCGCCGGTCGCTCGAGCGGAGCGAGGTCCGGCGGGCGGCCGAAGCCACTCGCCGGCTCGCGGAGGCATCCGAGCCGCTCGCGAAGGTGGAGGCCTAGATGGCGATCGTCGAACGGCAGGTTCAGCCCGCAGTCCCCGCCGGCCGTGACCCCCTGGGGAAGATGTCCAAGCGGCAGCGTGCCCTGCTGGTGGGCGGCGTGCTCTTCGGCCTCCTGATCCTCGTCCGGTACCTCGCGAACACACCTGACCTCACGTCGAGCGGCCTGTTCAACGCGACGCTCGTCTCGACGCTGCCGATCATGCTCGCCGGTCTGGGAGGGCTGTGGTCGGAGCGGACCGGCGTCGTGAACATCGGCCTCGAGGGCATGATGATCCTCGGCACCTGGTTCGGCGCATGGGCGGGCTGGCACTGGGGTCCGTGGGCGGGCGCGCTCGGTGGCGCGCTCGGCGGCGCGATGGGCGGTCTGGTCCACGCCCTCGCCACGGTGACGTTCGGCATCGACCACGTGGTGTCGGGCGTGGCCATCAACATCATCGCCGCAGGCCTCGCCCGGTTCCTGTCGGCGTACGCGTACCGCGACCCGGCGACGGGCGGCAGCGCCACACAGTCGCCGCTGGTCACCGGCCACATCGGGACGTTCGACGTCCCGTTCCTCTCCGGCGGCCACATCTTCGGGTGGCGGAGCCCGGACATCCTGGGGTGGCTGGAGTTGAAGAAGATCAAGGTGGTGTCCGACGTCGCCGGACCCATCCACGGCCTCACGTCGAACGTGAACTGGCTTACGTTGATCGCCGTCCTGCTCGTGCCGCTCACGTGGTTCATCCTGTGGCGGACCCGCGTGGGCCTGCGCATGCGTTCGGTCGGCGAGCACCCCATGGCCGCCGAGTCGCTCGGCGTCCCGATCTACCGGATGAAGTACATCGGCGTCACGGTCTCGGGGCTGCTCGCCGGGTTCGGCGGCGCGGTGCTCGTGATCGAGTCGGCGGGCATCTACCGGGAGGGCCAGACGGCGAACCGCGGGTTCATCGGACTCGCCGCGGTGATCTTCGGGAACTGGCGTCCGGCAGGCGTGATGGGAGCCTCCGGACTGTTCGGCTACGCGGACACGCTGCGCCTGCGGAGCACCGCGTCGCCACACGGGTTGCTGCTGTTCGTGGCGATCCTGCTCTCGGTGGTGTTCATCTGGATGATCGTCCGGAAGAAGCCGACCGCTGCAGCGGTCTCAGGGGTCCTCGCCGGGGTCACGTTCCTGTGGTACTTCGGGACGGACACCATCCCCGACCAGTTCGTGTTCTTCACGCCCCAGCTCGTCACGTTGCTCGTGCTGTCGTTCGCCTCACAGCGATTGCGGCCGCCCGCCTACGACGGCAAGCCGTACCGTCGCGGCCAGCAGGTCTGACCCGGGCGTCCCGCCCGCATGTCCTCGTCGTCGCGCTAGCGTGGTTCCGGTGCTCGATCCCGCCCTCGCCGACGAGCTCCAGGCCATGGCCCTCGCCGAGCAGGAGGCCCGCGCCGAGCTGGTTCGCCGCGGCGTGCTCGACCAGGACCATCCCCTGCGGGCCCTCCACCTCCGCCACGCCACCCGGCTGCGCGAGGTGATCGACGCGGTCGGGTGGCCGGGGATCCCGACGGTCGGCGACGAGGGCGAGCAGGCCGCCTGGCTCCTCGCCCAGGAGTGCGCCGCGATCGACCTGCCCCTCGCCGAGCGGTGCGTCGACCTGCTCGGGACGGCCGTCCGCGCGGGCGACGCGCCGCCGCGGCACCTCGCCATCCTGACCGACGAGGTCCGGTGGCGGGAGGGCCGGCCCCAGGTGTACGGAAGCATGCACGTCGTGGACGCGCGCTCGCACACCGTCGTCCCGTGGCCGATCGAGGATCCGGACGGGGTCGACGACCGCCGGGCGGCGGTCGGCCTCCCCGAGCTCGCCGCGCATACCCGCTCGCTGCAGGAGCGACACCGCACCGAGCGCGGCCTGTAGATCCGTCAGTGGGTGGGGGTGACCTCGCCCTCGGTCCCCGAGGCCACCACGTCGTGGTGTGTCCCCAGCGCGTGGAACCCGTGGTACCGGATCGTGCCGAGCTCCTTCGGGACCAGCGGGTCGCACGTGACCGCTCCGTCCCGGGCCTCGATGCCGAGGATGAGGCGGAGCCACAGGAACGGCGCTGCCGTCGCCCAGGCCTGGGGGCTCGAGGCGGTCGGATACCGGACGGGGAACCGGCTCGACGACCGCTCGTAGCCGGCGAACACCTCCGGCAGCCGGAACTCCTGATGGGACGAGGCGAGCAGCATGGCGAGGGCGATGCGGTTGGCCTCCTCCCGGTACCCGGCCCGGTACAGCCCGGCCGAGATCAGCGAGTTGTCGTGGGGCCACACCGCGCCGCAGTGGTACGAGATCGGGTTGTACCCCGGGTTGTCGGCGGCGAGGGTGCGGACCCCCCAGCCGGACCACAGCCACTTCGAGAACAGGTGGCGGACGACGCGTTCGGTCCGTTCCTCCGGGACGATCCCGGTCCACAGCAGCTGGCCCATGTTCGACGTGAGGGAGTCGACGACCCGCTTGCGACCCGGCCCGGCGCCGGACAGCCCGACCGCGTAGAACCCCTTGTCGGCGTCGACCCAGAAGTCGCGGTTGAAGCGGTCCCGGAGGTCGTCCGCCTCGGCTCGGAGCCGGGCCGCCATCCGGTCGTCGCCCCACACCCGTTGGGCCAGCTCGGCGGTGCGGCGCTTCGCGTCGTACACGTAGCCCTGGACCTCGCAGAGGGCGATCGGCGGCTCCGCCGGCACGCCCTTGGCGTCGAGGATGCCGAACGTCGAGTCCTTCCATCCCTGGTTCCGCAGGCCCTGGGACGAGCGGGTGGCGTACTCCACGTACCCGTCGCCGTCGCGGTCGCCGTACCGGTCGATCCACTCCAGGGCCCGGAGCGCATTGGGCTGCAGCTCACGGACGCACGCGTCGTCCCCCGTGACCGACCAGTACTCGTGGAGCAGGATCAGCCACAGGGGGGTCGCGTCGATGGTCCCGTAGTACGGGCGGTGCGGCTTCAGCCCCAGCTGGGTCAGCTCGCCGAACCGGATCTCGTGCAGGATCTTGCCGGGTTCCTCGTCCTTGAAGGCGTCGACCTCGTTGCCCTGCAACGCCGCCAGGGCGTGGAGGGCACCGCGGGCGAGCTCCGGCCCGACCAGGAGCGACTGGAACGAGGTCACGATCGTGTCGCGCCCGAAGATGGCCATGAACCACGGGAGCCCGGCCGCCGGCAGCGAGTAGTCGTTCCCCTCGACCTCGGCGTGCAGCCGGAGCGCGGCGAGGTCGACGATCGAACGCTGGTACAGATGCTCGAGGAAGTCGCTGGCGGTGTGCAGCCGGGGCACCTCGTCCTGCCACTTGCGGAGCACCCGGCCGGCCTGGCGTTCTGTCTCCTCGAACTCCTCGTGGACGGGCTCGAGCGCGACGTCCGAGTGGACGAGCGACACGTCGATCCTGGTCCGCCACACCTCGCGGGGCGCGAGGTCCAGCTCGAACACCAGGTCGTCGCCGTCGACGGCGCCCGGCTCGCTCGACCGGACGGTCGTGGTGGCGCCGAACCGTCCGTGGACGTAGTCGAAGACCAGCTCGCCGGCGCCGTCGTCGTGCACGGTGCGCGTCGAGCCGCCCTTGCGGAACTCCCGCATCTTGACCTCGAACAGGTCGGCGAAGTCGGCGCCGAACGACAGCCGGAGCTCGGCCGTGACGCGCTCCGACGCGTGGCTGGTGACCTCGATCCGCTCGTGCAGGCCGCCCCCGACGAACCGGTGTCGCGCGATGCTGAGCGACCGTGCCGGCAGGCCGGGGAGATCGTCGTTGGTCAGGAAGAAGGCGGCCGAGTAGTAGTCCACCTCGGACGAGCTGAGCACGATCGGCGATGCTCCGTTCACGGTGAGGACGAACCGGTTCAGATACCGCGTGTCCTCGTGGAACAGGCCGCAGACCAGGGAGGGCGTCACGTCGCCGCGATGGTCCGACAGCATGAACGTCGAACCGTCCAGCACCTGGATGGTGGGGAGGTCCGAGCCGAGGCCGCCTTCGGGCATCGCGGGCCCTCAGGCCTCCGCCACGCCGAGGTCGTGCAGCCGGGTCAGCGCCTGCTGCTCGAGCTGCGCGTTCCCGATCTCACGGGCGCCGGCCAGGGCCTCCCGCAGGAACCCCTCCGCCTGCCCCCGGCGGAGCTCGGCCTGGTCCTCGCGCGCGTACTTCAGCCGCTCGTCGGCCTTCACGATCAGCTCCCAGATCTCGCCCGGTTCCATCGCAGGTCGCCCTCCTCTCGCCGACGGGTCCCGTGGGGCGGGCGTCACGTTACTGATTCCCCCGGCGATTGGGCTAGCCTTCGCCCGACACGGCGGCGAGGAGGGATGGGTGGACGGCGACGACGTCTCCGAGGCGCTCGACCCCAGGTATCTCGAGGAGCTCCGCACCCGCGTCGAGGGCTCGCCGTTCCACCGGTGGGCCGGGATGCAGCTGGTATCCGTCGGGAACGGGCAGGCCGAGGTCGCCATGGAGCTCCAGCCGCACCACTTCAACCCCCAGGGCATCGTGCACGGCGGGATCACCGCGGCGATCGCCGACACCGCCATCGGCCTCGCCCTCCGGTCGATGCTGAAGCCGGGCCTCACCCACCGGACCGCGCAGCTCAACGTGCACTTCGTCGCCAAGGGTGAGGGCAACCGCATCGTCGGGCGAGGCCGCTCGGTGCACCTCGGTCAGCGGATGGGCTACGGGGAGGCCGAGGTGGTGGACGGCGGCGGGCGGCTGCTGGCCCGGGCCAGCGCGACGTTCATCGTGCTGCCGGCGCCGGGCGCCTTCTAGCGTTCGGACCCCTCAGTCCCCGTCACCCTCGTCGCCGGGCTCGGTGGCCGGCGCGGACGGCGTGGCGCCGGGCGAGGGCAGCGCCGGGTAGCTCCTGGGCTGGATCGACAGCCCGCCGTCGGCGATCTCGATCCCCAGCTGCTCGAGCTCGTACCGAAGCTTCCCGCTGATGGATGCGCCGGGGCCGCGGAGCTGCGCGAGGCCGACGCCGCCGTTCGCCAGGGTGGCCTCGAGGAGGCCCGGCCGGAACGTCCCCCGGATCTCGCGTCCGATCAGCACCCGGAGCATCACGGCCGCCCGGTCCTCGACGGAGGTGACCCAGAGGTCGGGCACCGAGGCCGTGCGGGCGCGATCCCACCCCGACCCGATCATCAGCGAGTCGCCGACGCCGTGCACCACGCTCGCGGCGCCCCGGGCGGCATCCCCCGCCACGGCGAACACCACGTCGGCGCCGTTGCTGACGAGCCGGCGGGCGACGCGCCTGCCGGCCTCGGGGTCCCCCACCGAGCCGGCGAACAACCCCCGCTGCGTTTCCGGGTTCCACCCGAGCAGCGGCACGGCGAGCTCTCGATCCGCGTTCAGCTTGGCCACGCCTGCCGCGAAGCTCTGCAGCATCGCGACCACCTCGGGCGTGCGGATGCCGCCGAACGCCCCGACGATGCCGGTCCGGCTGATCCCCCCGGCCAGGTAGCCGGCCACGAAGGCGGCCTGTTCGGGGTGGAAGCGGACCACCGTGACGTTCGGGAGCGAGGCCGGCGAGGTGCCGCCGATCAGCGCGAAGTGCCGGTCCGGATGCGCACTCGCCGCCGCGAACGTGGCCGCCCGTGCCTCGGTGCCGGTCGTCGCGACCAGATCGCACCCCCGCCCCACGAACCGGTCGATCGCGGCCGCCATGGCCCGGTCCCCGTGGACGACGACGAGCGAACCCGTCGTCTGGAGCTCGCGATGCGCCTTCCACAGCGCCTGGCCCAGCGGCACGCGGAGCCGCGCCCCATCGGCGCCGGGCGTGCCCACCACCACGCAGACATGCGTGTCGCGGCCCAGCGTGGAGGTCGGGCCGGGAGCCGGCTCGCTCGACCCGGCCTGCACGAGGACGACCACGGCCGCCGCGGCGATCGCCGCGGCGGCCGCAGCGATACCCACGGCGCGAAGCGGGCCGGAGCGCCTGCGCTCCGGCCCGCCGGTGGTCCCCACGTGCGACTCAGTACTCGACGTCGATGTCCTTCAGGGCGGTGGGCAGCTGCCCGAGCACTCCCTGCAGCTGCATCAGCTTCATGAGGTCGCCCGAGACGCGGAGCTTGCCGCTCATGTAGGCGGCGGTCCCCGTGAGCTCGTTCTTCGACAGCGCGGCGGCCGTGTCGTAGTCCTGGGTGATGGTCGCGTCCGGGTTCTCGATCTCGCCGATCCCCAGGTCGACCTGCCCGCCCTCCAGCGTGAACCAGTACTTGGTCTCGCCGTCGGGACCGTTCACGACCTGCTGGATCCGGGCGTTCATGTTGCCGGCGGCGGACTTCACCGCATCGGAGCTCTGCAGCGCGGTCTTGACCTCGCTCGCCCACTCCTCGGACAGGAACTTCGGCACGACTGCCTCCTTGATCGTCTGGACTCGGGGAGTATAGCCGGGCGGTCCCCCCCGGACTGACCGCCGGTCAGTCGCGGAGATCCCCGCCCGCGGGCGGCGCAAACAACCCCGGCTGGAACAGGTGGAGCACGTCGTTCAGGAACCGGACCGAAGGCGACCCGGCGTCGCCGTCGAGGTCGAACGTCGTGATCGAGCTGTTCTCCGGCAGGAAGAACATGTCGTGGTCGACCCCGAGGACGTGCCCCGTGTAGGCGTTGACCACGCCGCCGTGGGCGACGACCACGACGTCGCCGTCCGGGTGCGCCGCCATCATCCGGTCGATCGCCGGGACCACCCTCGCGCGGAGCTGTTGGGCGCTCTCCCCGCCCGGCGCGGCGCTGAACATGGCCTCGAACTCCCGGGCCCGGCGCGCCACGTCCTCGCTCTCCGCCAGGATCTCCTCGAAGGGGACACCCTCCCACTCCCCGATGAACACCTCGCCGACGTCCTCGTCCGGCACGGGCTCGACGCCCGCTGCGCGCGCGTAGGGCTCGATGGTCTGGATGCACCGCAGGAACGGCGACACGTACACGCCGGCCGGGCGCCGCATCGCCAGCAGGCGGGCGGAGAGGTGCTGGGCCTGCTCCCTGCCCTGCTCGCCGAGCGGCGGGTCCCACTGCCGGCCGCGCGGCGAGGTGCGGAACCGGTCGCGGGCGTCGAAGTCCACGCGGCCGTGCCGGATGAGGAACAGCCTCCGGATGCTCACGCCCGCCGCCGCCCGGCCCTCGCCGTGGTCCTGGTCCTGGCGAACGCCTCCACGTCGTCGCGGCGCCACACCCGGCCCGATGCGAGCAGGGCGACCGGTTCGGGAAACGCCCCCCGGCCCAGGTAGGTGAAGATCCGTCGCTTGTCCCAGCCGAGGATGGCCGCCGCCTCCGCGACGCCGACCAGGCGCGGTTCGACCTCGACGGTCAACGTCGCGTCGCCGGCCTCCGATCGCAGCCGGCGGAGGCACTCGTCGCGGCTCCCGGCCGTGACCTCGGTCGCATCGGACAGCCGCGCACGCCACCGGCCGTCCGTCTCCCACATCTCGGCCCGAACCTCCTCCACGGGCCCCACCCTACCGGGACCCCGCCCACGGAAGGGGCCGATCCGAACCGGCGTCAGGACGCCCTGCGCTCCTTGTCGTGGATCCCCTCCGAGAACTCCTCCACGATCCTGGCGCAGAACGCGGGGAGGTCGTGGGGCTTGCGGCTCGTGACCAGACCCCGGTCCACGACGCACTCCTCGTCGATCCAGGTCGCGCCGGCGTTCTCGAGGTCGGTGCGCACGCTCGGCCAGCTGGTCACGGTCCGGCCCTTCGCCACGCCCGCCTCCACGAGCATCCACGGCCCGTGGCAGATGACGCCGGCCGGCTTCCCCGCGTCGAAGAAGGACTTGAAGAACCTCACGGCATCCGGGTCCATTCGGAGGAAGTCCGGATTGGCCACGCCGCCGGGCTGCACGATGCCCGCGTAGTCGGCCGGGTTCGCGTCCTTGGCGAGCACGTCCACGCTGAACGTATCGCCCTTGTCCAAGTGGTTCACGCCCTGGATCTCGCCTTCCTTGATCGAGACCAGCCGTGGCGTCCCGCCCGCGTTCTCCACCGCCTTCCACGGTTCGGTCAGCTCGACCTGTTCCACCCCGTCGGTGGCCAGGAACGCGATCACCTTGCCCCGCAGCTCGTTCGCCATGATGCGCCTCCTTCGGTGGTCGGATCCTTCCCTACCGACCTACCCGAGAGGATGGAGGACAAACAGGGACGAACGGGACCTGGGCTCACCACCCGCAGCAGGGCTCGATGTAGCCGCACGACGGGCACCTGTGGTGGGCGTGCTCGGGCTCCATGGGCGCCTGGCACACCGGGCACGGCGGTCGTCGCGACTCGACGATCGGGGTGCACTCGGGGCCGCCGGACCCTTCCGCCTGGACGGGCTGGGTGACCTCCTGCATGGCGAACGGATCGTAGGACGTGACGCCGACACGTTCCACGACCCCGGTCAGCGGCCCCGGTGGAGACGAAGCTCGCGGCGCCAGCACTCCGTGTGCCAGTGGCGGCGCTCGCCGGGGTCGTCGTTCGGGACGACCACCAGGTGGCCGACGCCCCGGCGGATCTCGTGGTCGCAGCCGGGGCAGCGGTAGACCTTGTCGCCGGTGACGGCCCGGACGTCGGCCCACCCCACGAGAGCCCACTCGGGGGCGGCGAGACGAGGCGCCGCGGGAAGGGGCGGGGCGTCGCGTTCCCTGGCCGACCGATGCCTGCGGGGCATCGTCAGATCTGGGCGCCCTGCACGAATCGGGCGGCCACCGAGCCGAGCAGACGACCGGTCTCCTCGTCGGGCCGGCGGTCGCCCTTGACCCGGAACGAGTGGTCGCCCCCCTCCACCCTGTGCAGCTGCGCCCACCGCCCGAGCCGCTTCACGGTCGCCTCGAGCAGGTCCCAGCGGGCGAACGCGTCGTCGGTTCCCTGCAGGAACAGCATCGGCACGTGCACGTCGGCGAGGTGCGCGTCGCGGATCTTCTCGGGGTTGCCGGGCGGGTGGAGCGGATAGCCGATGAACACCAGCCCGCTCACCGGCATGCCCTCGGCGGCCGCCATGGAGGCGATCCGCCCGCCCATCGACTTCCCGGCGGCGAAGACCTGCCGGTCGCTGGCCCGGGCATGCGCCTCGTCGACGGCCGCCCGCCACGTGGCGATCAGGACGTCGGGCCGGTCCGGTGACTTCCGGCCCTGCTCGGAGTACGGGAAGTTGAACCGCAGCGTGTCGTACGCGGCCGAGTTGAGCGCGGCGCAGAACCCGTCGAGCAGCCTGGTGTGCAGATTCCCCCCGGCGCCGTGGGCGACGCAGATGACCGCCCGGGCGGCCGGCACCTCGACCCACAGGCCGGTCACCGGGCCCTTCGGCGTCTCGATCTGGAATCGCTCCTCGCCCACTTCGGCAACCCCTCCCGGGCCACGTGGCTACAATCGCGGCCCATGGCCTTCCACCTCGGCACGTCAGGGTACGCGTACGACGAGTGGAAGGGCGTGTTCTACCCCCAGGATCTGAAGAAGAAGGACCAGTTGCGGTACTTCGCAACGCGGTTCGACTCCGTGGAGATCAACTACACGTTCCGCCAGCACCCCAGCGAGAAGACGCTCGACGGATGGGTGGAGCAGACGCCCGAGGGGTTCCTGTTCACGATGAAGGCGCACCAGCGGATCACGCACTGGAAGCGCCTGGTCGACGTCGGCGAGGACGTCGCCTTCCTCATCGAACGCGTGCGGCGGCTGAGCGACCGCCTCGGCGTGATCCTGTTCCAGTGCCCGCCGAACCTGGCGTTCGACCGCGACCGGGCGTCGGCGTTCCTCGACATGCTGCCCGACGGCGGACGGTACGCCATGGAGTTCCGACATCCGTCCTGGGAGGACGCTCGGCCGCTGCTGACGGAACGCGGCGTGGCGTGGTGCACGGCCGAGACCGACGACCACGCGACGCCCACGGACTCGTTCGATCCGTTCTGCTATCTGCGGCTCCGAAAGGAGCAGTACACGGACGACGAGCTCCGGGCGTGGGCGGCGCGGGCGCAGCTCGGCATCGACTCCGGGCGTGACGTGTTCTGCTACTTCAAGCACGAGGAGAAGGCCATCGGGCCGCGCTACGCGGAACGCATGGCCGAGCTCCTCGGTCTCGCCGGTGGCGACGTGGCGTCGTCGGCCTCGTGATCGCGACCGGCGCCGGGGATCACGGCTCCGATCACGTCGTCATGCGGCGCAGCAGCACGTGGCGTCGGTTCAACGTGTGCGGACGCACCTCCGCCGGCCACCTTCCCTGCTCGATCGCGTGGGCCCACCCATCGCTCACCAGGACCTCGGGGGATTCCAGCTCGTAGAACGCCGTGTAGCGGGGAGCGTCGCCCGGTGCGACCGCTACGACCTCCCCGCCGATGCTCATCCTGAGCTCGGTGCGCTCGAACCGAACGATCGACAACACCCCGGGGACCGCCCCGAGGGAGGGGACGTGCTCGGTGTCGTACACGTCGTTGAAGGTCGCCTCGGCGTCGGAGGTCACGTCCATGCTCGCGGAGAGCACGTAGTTGGCGTCGATGGGCACGGTGGCCTCCTCACCGGTCCGAGGTCTGGAGGAAGTCGGACATGGTCTGGGCGGGCGACTTCACCTCGAGGACCACGGCGTGCTCGATGCCGCGGATGCCGTGGGGCACCCCCTGCGGGTGCGTGCACGCATCGCCCTCCTCCATCACGAACTCGTCGGCGCCGACGGTGACCCGCACCTTCCCCCGCACGACATAGCAGATCGTCTCGTGCTGATGGACGTGCAGGGGCGCACCGGCCTCCGGTGGGTACTCGATCTCGAGCAGCAGCATCTGGTCGCCCACGCGCATCGCCTTGGTCCGGACGTCACCGAACGTGCTGTGGCCCTCGACCTGGCGGATGTACCGCGCTTCGACCGCATCGCTCTTCGAGAGGAACGGGGATGCGTCCAGCGTGTCGCTCATGTCGTTCTCCTTCCTCATCCGATCGGATCGCGCAGTGGAAATTCGCTGCGGTACGCGTGTGCGTCCTCGGGATCGATCTCCGCGCACGTCCATCCCGGGTCGACGGACAACGGCCCTCGCACCTCTCCGCGGGCGTCGACGATGCGAGACGACCCACCGAGCTCGACGCCCGAACAGTCGCCCACGCCGTTGCATGCCGCGAGCGGCGTCTGTGTCTCGATGGCCCGCGCCCTCGTCAGGACATCCCAGTGCCCGATGCGAGCGGCCGGCCACGCGGCGGGGACCACGAACAGGTCGGCGCCCATCTCCCGCATCTCGGCGAACTGCTCCGGAAAGCGCAGGTCGAAGCAGGTCGCGATGCCGATCCGCCCGAGCGGCGTGGGCACGACCACCGATGCGTCGCCCGGCGAAAGCAGCTCACGCTCCCGGGATGCGTATGCGAACAGGTGGCGCTTGCGATACGCCCCGAGGAGCTCACCCTGCGGCCCGACGATCGACACCGTGTTGTGGAGCGCGCCGCCGTCCCGCTCCAGCACGCTGCCGGCGACCAGGATCAGCCCCCGGACCTGCGCGACCGCCGCCAACCGCCGGAGCGGCCCGGCATCGAGTGGCTTCCCCCACGCCTCGTACCCGTCGAACGCGAAATAGCCCACGTCCCACAGCTCCGGGAGGACCACGAGGTCGGCATCGGGTCCGCGCTCGAGCTCGCGAACGACCCGGTCGACACGGGCCGAGGGCGATTCCCCGGCTGGGTAGGACAGCTGAAGGCACGCGATGTTCATGCTCAGTACTCCCCAACGTGGACGTCCACGACGACCGGCGAATCGGCGCTCGCGCTGACGGCCGACCCGATGGCCCCGCTCAGCTCGCTCGGATCCGCGACCGGGCCGATGCCGATCGCTCCCTGCGCACGCGCCACGGCGGCCAGGTCGATCCGAGGGTCGGACATCCGCTGCCCCACCCAGCGTCGACCCGGGTCGCGGCCGCGTGCGCGGGCAACGAGCTCCTGATGGGCTTCGTCGGTCTGATACGTGCCGTTGTTGGCCACGATCATCAACAGCGGTACGCGCTCGTGGGCCGCGGTCCACAGGGCCGTGCACCCCTGCAGGAAGTCGCCGTCGCCGATGATGCCCACCGCACGGCGGTCGGCGTTCCTCAGTGCGATGGCGGCTCCGACGATCATCCCCGGCCCCGACCCGAGACCGGCGCCCCCGTCGTAGCCGAGGTAGTCGAGTGGGTGCGTCCATTCCCACCGTCGGTGCACCCACCCTCGGTGCGGGGCCCGGACGAGGGTCGCCTGCGCACCACCCAGGGCCGTCCGCGTTGCGGCGATCACGTCGGCCAGCGGTATCTGGTCGCCCTCCGTGCTTGGTTCGGGTGCGGATTCGGGTCGGTGCCACTGCGCTCGACGGAGCGGGCCGATCGATGCCAGCAGTCGCTCGACGGCGGTGTCCGGATCGCAGGCGAGCCCGACATCGGTCGCCGCTGGGGCGCCCGCATCGTCGGCCCATCCACTTCGGAGCGCGTGATCCATCCCGGCCCGGACGACGCGCGCACGTGGCTCGACGGGGCCGAGGACCTCCCGGAGCGTCGATCCAAGGTCGACCCAATCGAGCGCGAGGACTGCATCCGCCTCCCGAATGGCGGCGGCCGCCTCGGGCGCGACGTGCAGGCCGGCCACCGCCCCAACGTGCAGTGGGTGACCGGTCGGAAAGCCGGCACCGGTCTTGAAGTCGGTCACCACGGCGGCGCCCAGGGCCTCGGCGAGCCGGATCCGGCGGTCCCAGTCGTCCACGGATCGGCCGACCCTGCCCACCAGGATCGTCGGGCGGTCGGCATCCCGGAGCACCTCGGCCGCATCGGCGATCGACGCGCTCGGCGGCTCGGGGGCCGCCGACGGACGTGCCCGCCGAACGTCGGGCGCGGCGAAGCCTTCGGGGACCGGGTCCTCCTGGAGCGCACGGTCCAGGCACACGAACACCGGCGCATTCGGAGGACTCGACGTCGTCGCGGCGGCCGTGAGCACCGCCGCGACCGCGGCACGGAGCGTGGTCGGTTCCGCATCCCACTTGAGGAAGCCGCGGAGCACGGCTCCGAGGTCGTTCGATGTATGGATCCAGTCGATCCACGGCCGTCGTCGATCGACGTCGAGCGGCCCGTTGCCGCCGAGCACGATCATGGGAACCCTGTCGCAGTAGGCGTTGAAGATGCCCATCGAGCCGTGGAGAACGCCGACGTTCGAGTGCAGCAACACGGCCATCGGGCGCCCGGTCGCCTTCGCGTAACCGTGGGCGATCGCGACGGCGGCGTCCTCGTGCAGGCACAGCAGCATCCGGGGCCCCCGGCGGGCGTTGTTCACGAGGCTGTCGTGCAGTCCACGCAGACTCGCACCCGGGTTGATGGTGACGTACTCGATGCCGACCTCGGCCAGGAGGTCGATCAGGACGTCGCTCACCCACCGCCGCTCGGCCGCCGGCTCGGCTCCGCCTCCCGCCGAGGCGTCCGGCGCCTCGACCTGCGTCGCGCGGCCGTCGAGCCTCATCCGCCGTCCCCGAGGACCGCTTCAGGACGCAGCGTGACGTTCACTGACTTGATCTGCGTGTAGCTCCAGAGCTCGTCGACGCTCTCTTCACGATCGATGCCCGAGTTCTTGTAGCCCCCGAACGGCATCCCCCAGTAGTGTGTCGCGGCGCCGTTGACCCACACGTAGCCCACCTCCATCTCATGCGCGAGGACGAGGGCCCGTTCGATGTCCCGCGACCAGATCGCCGCGGTGAGGCCGTAGTCGACGGCGTTGGCGACCCGCACCGCTTCCGCGATGTCCGTCCAGGTCATCACGGACAACACGGGGCCGAACACCTCCTCGCGTCCGAGGCGCATGTGCGACTCGACGCCGTCGAACAGCGCGGGTTGGACGAAGTACCCGCGTTCGAGCCCGGGCGGCCGAGCCCCGCCGCTGACCAGCCTGGCGCCGTCCTCCTGGCCGGCCCGCACGTAGTGGTTGACCCGTTCGTACTGCCGGCGGTTGGACATCGGCCCCATCTCGGTCGAGGGATCGAGGGGTGGACCGACGCGGATGCCGACCATGCGCTCACGCAGACGCTCGACGACCTCCGCCGCGATCGACGCGTGCACGAGGAGGCGGCTCGTCGACCCGCACGACTGGCTCTGCCAGCCGTAGAAGTTCATGCCCCGGATCGCACCGTCGACGGCGAGATCGAGGTCGGCGTCGGGACAGAGGATCATCGCGTTCTTCCCGCCGAGCTCGAGGCTGACCTGCTTCACGCCGACCTCGGCCGCGTCCCGCTGGATGGCGCGGCCGGTGACGTCGCTCCCGGTGAACGCGATCCGGCGGACGAGTGGGTGGCGGACGAGGGCCCGCCCGGCGGCGGGGCCGTCCCCGACGACGACGTTGAGGACGCCGGGGGGC
>DATBHM010000009.1:0-12092 GCA_036557505.1 Actinomycetota bacterium
CTGGTCCCCCTCCCCGGCGTCCGACCCGTACTGCAGCGGGAACGCGACCATGTCGAACTCGTCGAACCGGGCGTACGCCCAGGCCGCCACCGCCGCGGCGATCCGGCCCCCGTCGCCGAACTCCGACGATGCCGCACGCTCGAGCCCACCGGCGAGCGCGTCGAACGCGACGGTCGCCGCCTGGGTCCGCCCGGCCGATACCGTGAACAGCACCCGGTCGATCGCCTCGAGGTGATCGTCCACGATGCCCCGGGCCGCGTCCGCCCGGCCGGCGTCGGAGGTCCTCTCGAGGATCCGGCCCAGCGCGGCGAGGTCGATCCCCGAGTCCCGGATCAGGCCCGGAAGGGGGTTCATGTCCCCCCGGCTCCGGAGGTCCCCCTCCGCGCCGACGAGGGTCTGCGTGGCCCGGGCGACGCCCTGCTTGACGAACGTCAGCGGCGACCGGAGCGATCTCGGATCGACCTCCGGTCCCACGCCGAATCGCGCGAGCAGGGCCCGGCCGTCCGCGTCGCCCCGGTACACGGTGTCCGTCCGGCGCTCCAGGAACCCCAGCCGCCGACGCCGGTACAGGTGGTCGAACGTCCACAGGAACCGCCCCAGGCTCAACGGAGTCCCCGTTCCCTCGGAGTACCGTACGTCCCTCCACGCCTTCAGCAGCGCCCGGATGGCCACCAGGTACTCCCGGCTCGTCGGGATCCGGACCGCGCCGGCGATCAACGCGGCCAGGTCCTCGATCACGGCCTCGTCCCTGAGCGCAAGGTAGCCCTGGTATCCGGCGGAGCGGTCGTCGACGACCTGCGCGGTCGTCCGGTCCAGCACCGCACCAGGCGTGCGCTCGATGGTCACCGGCGCGGTCCGGTGGTCCGGGACCTCGATGTGGGCGATCACCTCCCGCAGTGCGCCGTCGACCCGCCGGGCCAGCCGGTTGAGGTCGTCGACCCGGCTCAGGTCGTCCCGGATGGTCTCCTGGCGAGGCAGGAGGATGCCCTGGTCCAGGAAGTTCCGGAGGGCATCGGGGCGCACGGCCGGGTCCCGCCTGCTCGCCGGCGGCGACGGGTCCGGCTCGACGAACACCAGCTTCCGGTCCACGGGGACCTGGGCCCGCCGGGTCCGCAGGATGTCCACGGCGTACCCGAACGGCTTGTTGTCGAGCGCCCCCCCGTCGGCGAACGGACGATCCGCGAACGCCAGCGGGGCGACGCCGGCCGGGTTCGGCGCGGCCGCCGCGTAGTCCGGATAGAACGCCCGCCAGCCCGCCGTGGCCGAGGTTCGGCCCTCGTACCCCGGGACCGCTGCCACCAGGTCGTCGATGTCGCGCAGCATCATCGGCTTGAACGCCAGCGGGAACGCCGACGTGCACCGGCAGGCGAACGCGAGGAACGGGTTGTGGTCGCGGACGAACGGGTTCGCCGCGGCATCCTGTTCCTCGTCGCCGGGGCGCAGGTCCGCACCCGAATAGGCCAGGTGGTAGACGTTGCGATACCGCCGCTCGGTGGAGAGGGCGTTCGCCAGCCGGATCGGGAGCTCGAACCCGTAGAGGTCCGTCGTCGTCACGAACAGGTCGACCGCCTCGGCCAACGTCGAGGGCCGCTCCGACGACCACGGGTCCGTGCGGTCCATGCTGTCGAACGCGTCGAGCAGGCGGACGAACATCCGTCCGCTGTTCAGGAGCGATTCGGGGGGCTGCTCGCGACGGAGGCCGGGGCTGTCCGAGCCGGGATCGTTCATCAGCTTGCCGAGGTCGCCCTCCTCCAGCCACAGGTTGGTGAGGCCCGCCATGCGCTGGTGGTTGGCGAGCGCCTTGGCCAGGAACACCGCGTTGATCCCGCCGGCCGACGTCCCCGACAGCACGTCGATCACGAACCGCCGCGTGACCGGCGACGTCCGTTCGGGGAACGGCGCGCCGAGGTCGTCCGGGTCGATCTGCCCGAGCGAGCGGTACACGAGCTCCGAACCGACCAGCCCGCCGTCCGGGATGGCCTCGGGGCCGGAGGGCTGCGACGCGGCGGTCGCCCGCACGAGGTGGAACATCTCCTGGGCGACGCCGTTCATGTAGATGGAGAGCGAGACCCCGCCGTACATCACGACGGCGAGGCGGACCTCCAGGGTGACGTCGAATGTCGGGCCGTGCTCCGCCGGGGGATCGGGGGTGGCGTGCGGTCGGACGGCCGTGGCGGTGCCCGGCCCGGTCCCTGCCCCCGTCGAGGTCCCCACCCGCAGTCCCCAATCACGTCGACTGCCCCCTCGGCGGGGGTCACGCTAGAAAATCGGCGCCCGGCGAGTCAAGGGATCAGAACTGGTGGGGGCACCAGGGCTCGCGGTCCCCGGCGAACATCGCGTCCGCCCGGGCGACCGAGCCCGGCGAGTGCTGGACGATCCGCCCGGCCCGCGCGAGGTCGCGCACGCGCATGCCGCCGAGGTACACGCCGCCCAGCTCGTTCGCCGTGAACGACAGCTCGGGATCCGCACCGTCCGCGCGGACGCATTCGGCGCCGTCCCGCGAGACGACCAGCTCGTACGTTCCGGAGTTCCATCCGCAGAACTCGTCCGTCAGCTCGAACACCAGCCGGCCGGTGGGGCCGTAGCCGCGCTGGGACAGCGCGGCGGGGACGTCGAGGAGCCGCAGCCACATCCCGTCGAGGACCTTGGGCCCCATGCGCCGCAGGTCGAGGACCATCGAGAACAGCGGGTCGTCCGGCGGCCGGTTCCAGAACTCGATGGTCTCGACGAGATCGATGCCGAACAGGAACGACCACATCCCCTGCACGCTCTCGGGCGTCGTGGTGACGGCCTCGACCACCTGCACGACCCCCTGGTCGATCCCGTCCTCGTCGTCGGACTTCACGCGGTACACGGCGTAGGCATCCGGCCCCTCCGGGCCCTCGTGCAACGCGAAGAACATCGGCCCGAACCCGCCGCGGTGGTGCTCGGCGTTCAGGTGCTGGAACCGGTACGACCACCAGGCCTCGTCGCGCACGAGCATCCCCGGCGTCCCGGGTCGGGCGCGGTCGTAGACGGGTCCCAACTGTTTCGCCGCGGCGTCGAACGGCACCAGGCGGACCTGCCCGCCGGCGGGGGGAGGCGTCAGCCAGGCGGTGTGCGCCCGGGGGACGCGGGCGCTCGCCTGCCGGGTGGCCATGCCGTACCCGAACCGCTGGTAGATCGCCGGCTCGCTCGCCCACAGGGCTGCGACCGGGTAGCCCTGCGCCTTGGAGTCGTCGAGCTGGCGGCGCATCATCGACCGCAGGATCCCCCGCCGGCGATGCGTCGGCGCCACCCCGACGGTGGTCACGCCGGCGACGGAGACCTCGACACCGCCCGGCACGGTCATCCGCAGCGAGACGACCGATGTGGTGCCCACGATCAGGTCGCCGTCGAACGCGGCGATGGAGCGATCGGGCTCCCATTCGATCCGGCTGTCCCGGATGTCGCTCTCGGTGGCCTCGCCGCCGAAGGGAACGAACGCGGCTCGGACGTAGTCCGGCCACTGTTCGGCCCCGATCACCCGGATGTCGACGCCCACGGCTACTCGGGCAGGCTGGGTCCGGGACCCTTCGTTCCGGTGGTCGGGTAGCCGCGATCCTGGCGGGGCGGCCCGGGGACCTCTCCCGGGGCGCGCTGCTGCTGCTGTTCCTTCACCATCCTGCGGAACCGGTGGCGGACGTAGTAGTAGCCGATCACGCCGAGCAGGACGACGGCGAAGACGAATCCCAGCGCCAGGACCAGCGCAACCTTGATGACCGCGCCCAGGACCCCGAGCGCGGCGGCCAGCAGCAGGAGCAGCACGAGCCAGACCATGTCCACTCCATGCTACCCGCGACCTCAGCTCAGCTGCCGCTCGGCGTCGAGCATGAGGTTGCCGAACACCCGGGCGGCGGTCGGGAACGCGTGGATCGAGTCGGCGAGGACCGACACCGGCACCGCCGCCTTGATCGCGATGACGCCCTCGTGGACCAGCTCCGCTGCCCCCGGGCACGCGGCGAACGCGCCCACCAGGACCTTGCGCTCCCGGTCGACCACCGCGGTGACGTGCCCGGGCGACCCCTCGAGGATCGCCGACCCATCCGGCGACGGCCACGGCGGTTCGATCGAATAGCCGCGCGCCGTGGTCGAGAAGTCCGCCGTCACCTCGAACGCGTCGACGCCGTGCTGCTGGGCCTCCTCGACCGTCCAGCCCACGGCCCCCGTCTCCGGCTCGGTGAACGTGGTCTTCGGCACCCAGGTCAGGTCGGCGTGGACCTCGTCGCCGAACGAGGCCATGGCCGCCAACCGCCCCTCGTAGTCGGCCACGTGGGTGAACTGGAGCCCGCCGGCGGCGTCGCCGGCCACGAACAGGCCGTCGCCGATCGACAGCCGTTCGTCGTGGTCGGCCGCGCCCCGGTCGTCGAGCCGCCCGCCGGCCTCCGGGACGCCCATCTCGCGGAGGTCCGCGGCGCGCCGTCCGACGCAGACGAGCACCTCGGCGCCCTCCACCGTCGAATCGTCGTCGAGATGGACGATGCGCCCGGCGCCGCCGCGCTCCACGGAGACCGCGTGCGCGCCGCGGCGGATGTCGATGCCCTCGCGCACGAGCTGCTCGACCACGATCTCCGCGGTCCTGGGGTGCTCGCGGGCCAGCAGGCGGTTTCCCTCGACGAGCGACACCTTCACGCCGAACCGCGCGTACACCTGCGCGAGCTCGACCCCGACCGGCCCGCCGCCCAGCACCACGAGCGACGTCGGCAGCTGGCGGACCGCGGACGCGTCGTTGCTCGTCCAGTACCCCGCGTCAGCGAGCCCGTCGACCGGGGGGATGAACGGCGTCGACCCCGCCGCGATCACGACGTTCCGCGTGTCCATCGATCGCGAGCCGCCCTCCGTCAGGGCCACCTCCAGGCTGCCCGGCCCGGTGATGCGCGCGGTCCCGCGCACGATCTCGACGCCGGCCCCCTCCAGCCCGCGGACGTGGCCGGAGTCGTCGGGGTAGTCGATGCCCTCCCGGTTGATCATCCAGTCCCGGCGCGCGGAGGCTCGGTCGAACGGATATTCCACGCCCTCCCACCGTCGCCGGGCCGAGTCGAGCAGCGTCTTTGTCGGCAGGCAGGCCCAGTACGAGCACAGCCCGCCGACGAGCGAGTTCTCCACGACCGCCACGCGGGCCTTGCGCCCCGCGGCGGCGTAGGCGGCCGCCTCGCCGGCCGCTCCGGTCCCGATCACGATCACGTCGTAGTCCATCCCAGACTTCCTCTCCCGCTCGACGACGCGCTGGTCGGCGCCGACCCGCAGCGTAGTCCGATGCCCGGAGGCCGCGTTACCGCACCAGCCCGCGCCGTCCGGCGGGGGCCAGCACGAACACCACCACTCCCAGCACGTGGCCCCGCTCGACGGGCCCGAACGTCCGGGAATCCGTCGATCGCCCCGGGGCGTCGCCGACGACGAACCACTCCCCCGCCCGGAGCGGCAGCGGGTCGGGCAGGCGGGAACCGTTGCGCAGCAGGTCGATCACGTCACCCGGCGAGCCGGCCACCCGCTTCACCAGCTCGAACCCGGCCCGGTCGGGGTGCTCGACGACGACCACGTCGCCCGTGCGGGGCGTCCGCCCGCGGAGGGCCAGGACGACGTCGCCGTCGGCGAGGGCGGGTTCCATGCTGGGTCCCCTGACCACCGCCCGGAACGGCCGCGCCCTCCATGCCAGGAGTCCGGCCGCGACCGCCGCGAGCAGGGCGAACCAGCCCCTCCGGCGCCGGTGATAGGTTGTCTCGGTTCCCACTCGCGTCCCCCGAGCGAAGGAGGCGACATGCGCAAGCGCACTCTGCTCCAGCCCCGACGCATCGTGCACGCCCACTGCGACCTGCCGTGCGGCGTCTACGACCCGGCCCAGGCCCGGATCGAGGCGGAGTCGGTCGCGAAGATCCAGGAGAAGTACCAGGACGCCGCCAACCAGAAGAAGCCGTCGGAATCCGAGGACGACTTCAAGACGCGGTGCCTCGCCATCAAGGAGGAGCGCGCCGACCTCGTGAAGCACCACCTGTGGGTGCTGTGGACGGACTACTTCAAGCCGGAGCACCTGGAGGCGCACCCCGACCTCCACGACACCTTCTGGAAGGCCACGAAGGCCGCGGGCGACGCGAAGAAGTCGCAGGACCCCGAGCAGGGCAAGCAACTCCTCGCGCTGATCGACCAGGTCGCGGAGATCTTCTGGGCGACCAAGAAGGCTGCGTAGCTCACACGACCGACGGGGCGGGGTCGCGGATCGGGCCCCGCCTCTTCGCTGCCCCTAGTTGTTGGAACCCGGGGCGCCCAGCTTCGGCTGGGGCGGGTCGACCCGGTCGAGCGGACGCATCTCCGGAACCCCGAAGTCCTCGGGGAGCATGACCTTGCCGTGCCGGACCAGGCGACGGCGGCGCCGGACCGAGTCGGCCGCCCGGGCGGCGTGCATGTGGCCCACGACGATGGCGAACGCGAGCATGGCGATCGTGATCCCGGCGACCGGGTCGTGCTCGACGACCGCGAGGCGGATCGCCAGCCACGTCGCGCCGGCGAGGTTCAGCCCGATCATGACGAACGCCCACAGGCGCGCGCTCGGGTCGGATCTTCGGCTGCGCCGCACCGCGTTCCCTCCCTGCCGTGTCCGCGACCGTCCCCACCCAGCGGGACGGTCCGGATGGTACCGCTCGGATTGGTAGGCTCGCCAGCCCGGATGTCGGCCGCGTCGCTGTCTCCCGTCCCCGTCCCCGCCGAGGTCCTCCCGTGAAGGACGTCGGACTGGTCGGGCTGCCCTTCTCCGGACGGTCCACGCTCTTCACCGCGCTGACGCGAACGGGCGCCGCGGGCGGGCGTTCGAACCAGGCGGTCGTGCTGGTCCCGGATCCCCGCCTCGCCGTGCTGACCGAGCTGGAACGCTCCCGCAAGACGGTCGCCGCGCAGGTGCGGTTCGTCGACGTACCCGGCGCGACCTCCGCGCAGGGACTGGCCGAGCTCCGGGTCACCGACGCCCTCGCCGTGGTGCTGCGGGCGTTCGGTCCGGCCCCCGATCCGGCCGGCGACTGGCGGAGGGTCACCGAGGAGCTCGTGCTGGCCGACCTCGCGGTGGTCGACTCCGCCCTCGAGAACGCCCGGCGGCGGGCCAAGGGCCGGTCGGGCGCTGGCGGGCCCGAGGTCGCGACGCTGGAGCGCGCTCATGCCGCCCTGTCGGACGAACGACTGCTGCGCGGCGAGGCCTTCGACGACGACGAGCTCGGCCATCTCCGGAGCCTCGCGGCGCTCACCCTGAAGCCGTGGATCCCGGTGGCCAACCTCGAGGAGGGTGCGCCGCTCCCGGACGGGCTCCCCGACGGGACCGTGCCGGTGTTCGCCTCGATCGAGGCGGAGACGGCCGGCATGCCGCAGGACGAGGCCCGCGCCCTCTTGGCGGAGTTCGGCGTCGCCGAACCCGGCCTCGACCGCGTCATCGCCGCGTCGTACCGGGCCCTCGACCTCATCACGTTCCTCACGACGGGTGAGGACGAGACGCGGGCGTGGGAGGTGCGGGAGGGGGCCACCGCACCGGAGGCGGCGGGCGTGATCCACACGGACCTGCAGCGCGGATTCATCCGGGCGGAGGTGGTCGGCTACGACGATCTGGTCGCCGCCGGCGGGTGGACCGCCGCGAGGTCGAAGGGCCTGCTGCGCGTCGAGGGCAAGGACTACGTGGTCCGCGAGGGCGACTGCCTGCACGTGCGCTTCAACATCTGAAGCGAGCCTTCCCCTATGAGAACACCAGGTTTTACTGGCGTTACGCCTCCGATATGCTGTCACGCCATGGACGGGAGCTATCGCATCGGAGAGGCCGCCAACGTGCTCGGCGTTCGCGTCGAGACGCTCCGGCGGTGGGAACGCACCGGGAAGCTGCGGGCGACCCGCACGGCGGGCGGGCAGCGGCAGGTCCCGGCATCGGAGGTGGCGCGGCTCTTGGCCGATCGCCGCGAGAAGCAGAGCCCGATGGCGGCGACATCGGCGAGGAACCACTTCCCCGGCGTCATCACCGGGATCAAGAAGGACAAGCTGGTTGCGACCGTCGAGATCCTGGCGGGCCCGCACCGCGTGCTCGCGCTGATCACCCGGGAGTCGGTCGACGAGCTCGGCCTCCGGCCCGGGATGCAGGCCGTGGCCACGGTGAAGGCCACCAACGTGTTCGTGGAGGTCCCGGCGTGAAGCGTGTGATCGCTCTTGTCGCGTGTTCGGTGCTCGCCCTGGCGGCGTGTTCGAAGTCATCGGACCATCAGGGCCCCGTCAACCCGACGACGCTGACGGTGCTCGGCGCCGCGTCGCTGACCGACGCGTTCGACACCATCGGCAGGGCCTTCGAGGCGCAGCATCCGGGCACCAAGGTGCGGTTCTCGTTCGGTCCGTCGGACGGGCTGGCCCAGCAGATCCAGGGCGGGGCGCCCGCCGACGTGTTCGCGTCGGCGTCGACGATGTGGATGGACGCGGTCGCCAAGGACCCCGGCGTCTCCGACCGCGCCGACTTCGCGAAGAACCGTCTGACGATCATCACCCCCAAGGACAATCCCGCCGGGATCACGTCGGTCCAGGACCTGGGGAAGCAGGGCGTGAAGCTCGTGCTCGCCGCCGAGGGCGTGCCGGCCGGGGACTACGGGCGGCAGATCCTCGACAACGCCGGCATCTCGAAGCAGGCCCTCGCCAACGTCGTGTCGAACGCCGTCGACGTCAAGGGCGTGGTCGAGGCCGTGACGTCGGGTGACGCCGACGCCGGCATCGTGTACGTGACCGACGTGACGCCCGACGTCGCCGGCCAGCTGCACGAGGTCGCCATCCCCGACGCCGTCAACGTCATCGCCACCTACCCGATCGGCGTCGTCGACGGCTCGTCGAACGCCGGCCTGTCGAAGCAGTTCGTCCAGTACGTGCTGGGGCCCGGCCAGAAGGTGCTGCGGGCCGACGGGTTCATGCCGGCCTCGTAGCCGCGATGGCCGCGACCCGCGAAGCCGTCGCCCCGGCCGGAGCACCCGGGCGGGCGGCCGAGCCGCCGAGGCGACGGCTGCGGTCCGCGTGGCTGGTGCTCCCCGCGTTGGTGTTCGTGCTGGTGCCCGTCGTCGCGCTGGCCGTGAAGGCCCCGTGGTCCCGGGCCGCCGCCGCGCTGTCGGACTCGGGCGCCTGGACGGCCCTGCGGGTCTCGCTCGAGGTCACGCTGGGCGCCGTCGCGATCTCGCTGGTGGTGGCCATGCCGGCTGCGTGGGCGCTGGCCCGGACCGACTTCCCCGGGCGGAGGCTCGTACGGGCGTTCATCGTCCTTCCGATCGTGCTGCCGCCGGTCGTGGCCGGCGTCGCCCTGCTGGCGACGTTCGGCCGGCTCGGGCTGGTCGGCGGCCTCATGGAGCGCGCGCACATCCACCTGGTGTTCACGACGGCCGGTGCGGCGGTGGCCACCGCGTTCGTGTCGGCGCCCTTCCTGGTGCTCGCACTGGAATCGGGGTTTCGTTCGATCGACCCCCGGTTCGAGGACGCCGGGCGATCCCTGGGCGCGTCGAGGTGGTACGTGTTTCGAAGGGTCACGCTGCCCCAGCTTCGGCCGGCGCTGGCCGCGGGGCTCGTGCTGACGTGGGCGCGGGCGCTCGGTGAGTTCGGCGCGACCATCACGTTCGCGGGCAACTTCCGCGGCACCACGCAGACGCTCCCCCTCGCCGTGTACCAGGCGTTACAGACCGATCCCGGCGCCGCGTACGTGGTCTCGCTCCTGATGCTCGTCGCGTCGGTGGCGGTGCTGGTCGCCGTCGGCGGACGCCTCCTGGTCCGGTGACCGAACCGGCCGAGCCGGCCCTCCGGGCCGAGATCCTGGTGCCGCGGGCGGACTTCGACGTCCGGATCCGGCTGGACGTGGAGGCCGGCCGAACGGTGGCGCTGCTCGGGCCGAACGGAGCCGGGAAGTCCACCACGGTGAGCGCCCTCGCCGGCCTCGAGCCGCTCCGGGACGGCAGCGTGGTCCTCGACGACGTCGCGCTCGAGGATGTCGCCGCGGGGGTTCGCCTTCCCGCCGAGCGGCGGCCGGTCGGGATCGTGTTCCAGGACCTGCTGTTGTTCCCGCACCTGACCGCGCTCGAGAACGCCGCCTTTCCGCTGCGGGCCAGGGGAGCGTCGAAGCAGGAGGCGCGGGCCCGGGCGGGGGAGCTGCTCGAACGGCTCGGCGTGGCCCATCGCGCGAGGGCGAAGCCCGACGCGCTGTCCGGGGGCGAGGCCCAGCGCGTCGCGCTCGCCCGCGCGCTGGTGCACGAGCCGCGGCTGCTGCTGCTCGACGAGCCGCTGTCGGCGCTCGACGTCCGCTCCCGGGGGGAGATCCGGCGGCTGCTCCGCGAGCTGCTGAGCGGCTTCCCCGGCGTCCGGTTGATGATCACCCACGACCCGGTCGAGGCGATGACGCTCGCCGACCGCCTGGTGCTGGTCGAGGCGGGCCGGGTGACCCAGGAGGGAACCCCCGACGAGATCCTCCGGGCCCCCCGGACGACCTACGCGGCCGAGCTGGTCGGCGTGAACCTGTTCGCGGGCAGGCTGGAACGCCAGGAGGACGGTTCCGGTGTGATCCGAATGCCCGCGGGCGACGTGGTGGTGGCCTGGCCGGCGGACGCGAGCGGTGACGTCGACGGTGCCGTCGGGCTCCTGCGCCCGGCCGATGTCGCGCTGTTCCGGGAGGCGCCCGCCGGCTCGGCGAGGAACGTGATCGCCGGCCGCGTCGAATCCCTGACCCGCGAGTCCGACCGGGTCCGGGTCCGGATCGCATCGCACCCCCCGGTGGTGGCGGAGATCACCGCCGCATCCTCGACTCGACTCGGCCTGCACGAGGGCGGCGAGATCCACGCGGCGTTCAAGGCCGTCGAGGTCTCGGTTCTCCTCCCGGACTGAACGGCGAATGTTCGTCGTGGGCTCAACCTTTCCGCTGGCTGGTTCGTCGTCCACAGTGACGAGGTGAACGACGAACGACGTGAGGCGTTCGAGTCGCTGTGGCGGGAGGAGTACGCCGCGTGTTCCGGACGGCGTTCCTCGTCACCGGTGACCGGCAGGAGGCGGCCGACGTGACCCAGGAGGCGTTCGCGAGGGCATACGAACACTGGCGCACCGTTTCGCGTTCCGATCGTCCCGGGGCGTGGGTCCAACGCGTGGCCGTGAACCTCGCGCTCAGCTGGCGCCGACGACAGCGTCTCCGGTCCCGGGAGGTCGCCGTCGCGCCCGCGCAGACGGTCGAGCCACCGGAGCTCCCCGATCCCGGGCTGTTCGCGGCGCTGCGCGCCCTCCCGCCGCAGCAGCGGGCCGCGGTCGTGTTGCGACACTGGGTCGACCTCTCGATCGAGGAGACAGCTCGGGCGCTGGGCAAGAAGTCCGGGACCGTCAAGGCGCTGACGTCGCAGGGGCTCGCCAATCTCCGTCGAGCGCTCACGGACTCCAAGGAGGCTCCGACGCCGTGAGCAACGACGCCGATCTCGTCCGTCGAATCCGCACGGCCGTTGAATTGGTTCCGGCCGAGCCGCCCCCCGTGGAGCCCGCGATCCGCGCCGGGCGCATGCGGCGCGTGCGTCAGGTCGGGGCGCTTACGCTCGCGATCGGCGTTGTCGTCGCTGGCACCGCCTGGGCCGTGTTCGGGCTCAGCAGCCTCCACGGCGCCGAGCATGTGCCGTCTGTTCATCATTCGTTCGATCCCGGTACGACAAGGCTCATCCAGACGCCGTACGGGCCGGAGATCCCGATCCCACACGGTTGGTTCACGCGCAGCGCCGTGATTCCCGACAACGTGGATTTCGTCCTGACGACGGCGCGGTCGACCCTGAACGCGGCTATCCAGAGGTGTGGGCCCTCCGACCGCAGCTGCGAGACCCATGAGATCGGTGCCCAGGACGTTGGCGCACACGACGCCTTCATCTGGGTGTGGATCTTCCACGGCGTGTGCCAGGCATGCGCTCCCTCCCCCCTCCCCGATCGCCTCACCCCCGCCGACTTCGCACCGGTCGGGACGATCCTGGGTACGCGCGTGTGGCAGGTGCAGCGATGGATCGACGACGGCGAGCAGGTTCAGGTGCGGTACTGGGTGGGCCCAGGCGCAGACTCCGGCACCACGCAGGCCGTGC
>DATBHM010000010.1:0-8982 GCA_036557505.1 Actinomycetota bacterium
CGTCACCGAGGGTGAGGTCGACAAGGAGCCCGTGACCCGGATGGGATCGCCGAACGGTGCCTGGCCGTTCGGCGCCGTCGCGAAGTAGACGCCCGGCTTCGATCCGAACTGGTTCCACACGACGTCGATGGCGCCGTTCGCGTTGATCGCGATGCCGGTGGTGCTGTCGGTCGTCACCGGGACGGGAACCGGCTTGGTGGTCGTGATGTCGGTCTGGGCGACGAACCCCTGCTGGAAGATGCCGTTGGCCTGCGTCGCGATGAGCACCGCCGGCAGGGCGGGGGCCGTCGAGGGGCGCGCCGGGGGGATCACGCCGGGCTGGGCCGGCGGGATCAGCCCGATGTACGCGATGTGGGGGTTCTGGTCCTTGTCCAGCGCGATCGAGGCTCCCCGGCCCACGTCGTCCAGGAAGTCGACCGTCTGTGGCACGAAGGTGGTCTTGACCGGCTGCGCATTGGGGACGCTCGAACCGCACGCAACCAGGAAGAGCAAACCGAAGACGAGCGCGACCGACAGGACCCTCTTCGACACGGCGCGTCATCCTAACAGCGGGCTGCGCGCCGGGCGTGACTCCGGCCACGGGCGCACGCGGGAGCCCCCGGATTCAACGAGGGACCGCCTCGCGTCGATACCTCCACCGTCGTGGACGCGCGATTCGGACTCCCATCGGGCGGGTCGGCCCTCGGCGCCTGGGGACCCGGCCTCGACGTCGTGCTGCGCCGGATGCCGGCGTGCCTGTGGACGACCGACATGGACCTTCGCTTCACCACGTCCATGGGGGCCGGCCTCGCCGCCTTGGGCCTGGAGCAGGGACAGCTGGTCGGTTCGACGATCGACGAGTTCGTCGCCGAAACGGACTCCCGGTCGGCCGAGTACCACCGGCGGGCTCGCGCCGGCGAGACGATCGATTACGAGTCGAACATGGGCGCCTTCCGGTGGCAGGTCCACCTCGAGCCGCTGCGGGGTGTGGACGGGGAGATCGCCGGCACCATCGGGCTCGCCCTCGACATCAGCCGGGAGGCGGCGGCGGAGGGGCAGGTCCGGGAGGCCGAGGCCCGCTACCACCAACTCGTCGGGCAGATCCCGGTCATCACCTACCGCGAGGAGGTGGAGCCGCCGAATGCGACGGTGTTCGTCTCGTGGCAGATCGAGGACATCCTCGGGTTCACCCAGGAGGAATGGCTCGCGGACGGCGGGACGCTGTGGTACCGCCTGGTCCACCCCGACGACTACGACGAGATCGTCGCGGAGAACGACCGGACCAACGCCACCGGGGAGCCGTTCCTCGCCGAGTACCGCCTGATCGGCAAGGACGGCCGCGTGGTGTGGGTCCACGACGAGTCGCGCCTGATCCACGATGAGCACGGCAGGCCGCTGCACTGGCAGGGCGTCTACTTCGACGTGACCGAACGCCACCTGGCCGAGGAGGCGCTTCGGCTGGCGTTCGAGAGGGAGCGGGACGCGGCCGAGCGGCTCCGCGCGCTCGACGAGATGAAGAACACCTTCCTGGCCGCCGTGTCCCACGAGCTGCGCACGCCGCTGTCGGCCATCCTCGGGATCGCGCTGACGCTCGATCGGGACGAGGTGGACGTCTCGGACGCCGAGGCTCGCGAGCTGCTGCACGGCCTGGCCGCGAACGCCCGGAAGCTGGAGCGGCTGCTGTCCGACCTCCTCGACCTCGACCGACTGTCGCGGGGGATCGTCGAGCCCCGCCGCTCCCCCACCGACGTCGCGGAGCTCGCCCGGACGGTCGCGGCATCCATGGAGGTGTCGAACGACCACGTGGTGGCCGTCTCCGATGGCTCGGTGGTCGGCGACGTGGACCCCGCCCAGGTCGAGCGCATCATCGAGAACCTCCTGTCGAACGCCGGCCGGCACACGCCGCTCGGCACCGAGATCCGCGTCGGGGTCGACCGTGTCTCCGAGGGCGTGCTGGTGGTCGTGGACGACGACGGACCCGGAGTCCCCGACGGGCTCCGGGAGGCGATCTTCCGGCCGTTCGAGCAGGTCCCGGGGCGGCGGGCGCACAGCCCCGGCGTCGGGGTGGGCCTGTCGCTCGTGGCCCGGTTCGCGGAGCTGCACGGCGGCCGGGCCTGGATGGAGGCTCGCCCCGGCGGCGGGTCGTCGTTCCGGGTGCTCCTGCCGGACGCGCAGGGCGGCCGGATCGACGACGAGCTCGAGTCGGCCTGACCCCCCCCGGCGTCAGGTCCCGGCGGGGATCCGCTCCGCGACGCGGCGCGGCACGTCGTCCCGCTCGATCCCCAGCACCTCGGCCAGGAACCGTCCCGTGTGCGAGGCGGGATCGCGGGCGACCTGCTCGGGCGTTCCCGTAGCGACGACGGCCCCGCCCGCGTCGCCCCCCTCCGGGCCGAGGTCGACGATCCAGTCGGCCGTCTTCACCACGTCGAGGTTGTGCTCGATGACGAGGACGGTGTTGCCCTGGGCCACCAGTCGCTCGAGCACGCCGAGCAGCTTGCGGATGTCCTCGAAGTGCAGGCCTGTGGTGGGCTCGTCGAGGACGTACAGGGTGTTGCCCGTCGCGCGCTTCTGGAGCTCCGAGGCGAGCTTCACCCGCTGCGCCTCCCCGCCCGACAGCGTGGGCGCCGGCTGGCCCATCTTCACGTACCCCAGCCCGACGTCCACGAGGGTCTGGAGGTGCCGGGCGATCGGCGGGATGTTCTTGAAGAACTCCAGCGCCTCCTCGATGGACATGGCCAGGACGTCCGCGATCGACTGTCCCTTGTACTTCACCTCGAGCGTCTCGCGGTTGTACCGCCGCCCCTTGCACACCTCGCACGTCACGTAGACGTCCGGCAGGAAGTGCATCTCGATCTTGATCTGGCCGTCGCCGGCGCAGTTCTCGCACCGACCGCCCCGGACGTTGAACGAGAATCGCCCGGGCTGGTACCCCCGCACCCGGGCCTCGGGCGTCTGCGAGTACAGCTTGCGCATGTGGTCGAACACGCCGGTGTACGTCGCCGGGTTGGACCGCGGGGTCCGGCCGATCGGCGACTGGTCGATGTCGATGACCTTGTCGATCTGCTCCCATCCGCGGAGCTTGCGATGGCGCCCCGGCAGGGTCCGCGACCGGTACACCTTCTGCATCAGCGCGGCCAGCAGCACGTCCTGGACCAGGGTCGACTTGCCGCTGCCGGACACGCCGGTCACCGCCACGAACAGCCCGAGGGGAATGTCCACCGTGACGTCCTTGAGGTTGTGCTCGCGGGCCCCCTCGAGCCGGAGCCTGCGCCTCGCGTCCGGCCGGCGCCGGATCTCGGGCGTGGGGATCCGGCGCCGCCCCGACAGGTAGGCGCCCGTCAGCGACTCCCGGTCGTGCAGGAGGTCCGCGTACGAGCCGCTGAACACGACCTGCCCGCCGTGCTCCCCCGCTCCGGGGCCGATGTCGACCACATGGTCGGCCGCCTGGATGGTGGCCTCGTCGTGCTCCACCACCACCAGCGTGTTACCGAGGTCGCGGAGCCGGAGCAGCGTGTCGATCAGCCGGCGGTTGTCCCGCTGGTGCAGTCCGATCGAGGGCTCGTCGAGCACGTACAGGACGCCGGTGAGCGCCGAGCCGATCTGCGTGGCCAGCCGGATGCGCTGGGCCTCGCCCCCCGCCAGCGTCCCGCTGGCACGTTCCAACGTGAGGTAGTCGAGCCCGACGTCGACGAGGAACCCCAGCCGTGAACGGATCTCCTTCAGCAGGCGCTCGGCGATGAGGTGCTCGCGCTCGGAGAGATCCATCGAGCCGATGAATGTCAGGGTGTCCCTGATCGACATCCTGGTGAGCTCCCAGATGTTCGTGCCCGAGACGGTCACGGCCAGCGTCTCCGGCTTCAGCCGGGCACCGTGGCACGCGCGGCACGGCACCTCGCGCATGAACTGCTCCAGCCGCTCCCGTTGGGAGTCCGACATCGACTCGCCGTGGCGGCGTTCGATGTTGGGGATCACGCCCTCGAACGTGGAGTGGTACGACCGCAGCCGCCCCCACCGGTTGCGGTACCGGACGTGGACCTGTTCCTTCGAGCCGTACAGGATCACGTCCCGCCCGGCCCTGGGGAGCTTCTTCCACGGCGTCCGGACGCTGAATCCGTGCGTCTCCGCGACGGCCTCGAGCAGCCGGTACCAGTACGTGTCGCGGACGCCACCCCACGGCGCGACCGCGCCCTCCTCGATGGTGAGGTCGGGGTCGGGCACGGCGAGCTCCGGGTCGGCCTCGAGGTGCGTCCCCAGCCCGTCGCACACCGGACACGCCCCGTACGGCGAGTTGAACGAGAAGTTCCGGGGCGCCAGCTCGTCGAACGACAGCCCGCAGAACGTGCACGCCAGCGACTGTGAGAAGTTGATGAGCTCCTCCGTGCCGTCGTGCTGGAGCACGGCGATCGACGCGACGCCCTCGGCCAGTTGCAGCGCGGTCTCGATGGAGTCGGCCACCCGGCGGCGGATGTCGGGCTTCGCCACCAGCCGGTCGACGATGACCTCGATGGTGTGCTTGTAGTTCTTCGGCAGGCGGATGGGCTCGGAGAGGTCGCGGATCTCGCCGTCGATCCGGGCACGGCTGAACCCCTTGTGCGCCAGGTCGCCGAGGAGCTTCTCGTACTCCCCCTTGCGCCCCCGCACCACCGGTGCCAGCACCTGGAACCTCGTCCCCTCCGCGAGCTCGAGCACCTGGTCCACGATCTGCTCCGGCGTCTGCCGGCCGATCGGGCGGCCGCAGTTGGTGCAGTGGGGGTGGCCGACCCGCGCGTACAGCACTCGGAGGTAGTCGTAGATCTCGGTGATGGTTCCGACCGTGGACCGGGGGTTCTTCGACGTGCCCTTCTGGTCGATCGAGATGGCCGGGCTGAGCCCCTCGATGAAGTCGACGTCGGGCTTCTCCATCTGCCCGAGGAACTGCCGCGCGTACGACGACAGCGACTCCACGTACCGCCGCTGGCCCTCGGCGTAGATCGTGTCGAACGCCAGCGACGACTTCCCGGAGCCGGACAGGCCCGTGAACACGATCAGGCGGCCACGGGGAAGGTCGAGCGTGACGTCCTTGAGGTTGTGCTCACGAGCACCGTGAATTACAAGCCTGTCGGTGCCCACGGACCCATTCTACGGGGGCCACCGACATCTCCGAATTCCGCGCCCTTCCGGGCGTCCTGACAGTGTCGTACCCTCGTGTCACCCTCCTTCCGTCATGGAGGGGGGAGACGCGCCATGGCCACCGAACCGAAGACCCGCTACACCTACGACGACCTCGCGTCGTTCCCGGCCGCCCGCCGGTCGGACGTCTTAGGGGTGGACCAGCGAGACGCTGGCGGAGTCGCCGTTCACGACCCATAAGCCCTCGGGTCCGACCGCGATCAGCCGCGGGCTCACGCCGACGTCGAGGACGTCGACGACCTTCTGCTTGGCGACGTCAACCCTGCTCAGCGTGTTGAAGTTGGCGTTCGTCACCCAGACCGACCCGAACCCGCCGACCACGTCGAACGACCCCCCCTGCGTCCGGATCGTCTTCACGACCTTGTTGGATCCCGGATCGATCTGGATGAGGTCGGTGATGCCGTTCGTCACCCAGATGGACCCCGCCTCCCCGGCCACCTGGAAGGCGCTCCCGGTGGGGACCTGGATCGTGGCCACCCGCGTGTTCGTCGCGGGGTCGACCCTGGTCACGCTCCCCGTGTCCCCGGCGATCCAGATCGCGCCGTCGCTCGCGGTCAGCCCGTGCGGCAGGTGCCCGGTGTGGATCGTGGCGAGCACCTTGCCGTTGACGTCGAGTCGCGTGACGGTGTCGGCCCGGTCGTTGGTCACCCACACCGAACCGAACCCGACGGTGACCCCGAATGCGCCGCCCTCCACGTGGATGCGCGTTGGTGCGCCGCCGGCCGGGTCCAACCGAAAGAGCGTCTGCTTCTGGTCGGTGACCCAGAGCGAACCCAGCCCGGAGGCGATCTCGAACGCGTTGGGGACGCCCCTGCGCGTCGAGACGACCTTGTGGGACTCGGGGTCGATCCGGGAGATCGTTCCCGAGCCCTGGTTGGACACCCAGACCGAGGACTCGTCGCGTGCCACCCCGAACGGCGCGGTACCGACCTTCACCGTGGCGTCGACCACGGGGTGGGGGCCGGGCGCGACCGGGCTCCCCGTCGCCCCGGTGGTGGGCGCGGTCGACGGCGGTGACGTGGATGGCCCGGTCGTCGGCGACGTCGATGCCGGGGGCGAGGTCGGGGGCGCGGAGGTGCCTCCCCTGGTTGGCGAGGCCTTCGGCCCGCCGGCGCGTCCGGCCAGCAGGATCGACGCGACCACGACCACGATCACACCGACCACGGCGGCGGCGATCCACCATGGCCGGCCGGAGCCACCGGTCGGCGCGGGGGCGGCCCCCCCGGGAGGGGTGGCCACCCCGGGCGGACCCGAGGGAGGACCGCCGGGCGAGGGGGTCGGGGAACCACTGGCCGGTGGCTGGGGCGCACGGCCGGGTGGAACCGGCGCGCGGGCGACCACGGTGGGGGTGGGCGGCACGGCGTGGGTGGGCGGCACGGTGGGTGGCGGAACCGCCACGGTCGGTGTCGGACCCGACCGGGAGGCCGCGGGGGCCGCCGCCCCCGTCGCCGCGGCGCGCGCCGCTTCGATCAGGTCGCCGCAGGACGCGAACCGGTCGGCCGGCGCCTTCGCCATCGCCCGCGTCACCACGACGTCGAGCCCCTCGGGCAGGCCCGGCCTCGCGCCCGACGGCGGAGGCGGAGGGTCGGTCAGATGGGCGCCGATCAAAGCGCCCTGCGAGTCCCTCGGGAACGGCACGCCGCCGGTCAGGCATTCGTAGAGGACGCATCCCAGCGAGTACTGGTCGGCCCGCCCGTCGATGACGGCGTTCTGGAACATCTCCGGCGCCGCGTAGTCGAGCGTCCCGACGAACATCCCCGTCTGGGTGAGTCGCGAGCTCCGGTCGATCTCCCGCACCAGACCGAAGTCCGTGAGGTACACCTCGTGCCCCCCGTCGGGGCGGACTCCCTCGCCGAGCATGATGTTGGCCGGCTTGACGTCCCGATGGACGATCCCGGCCCCGTGGGCGAGGTCGAGCGCGCTCGCGACGGATCCGAGGATGCCGAGGGTCGCCTCGGGCGACAGCGGTCCCGACTCCAGCACGGTCGACAGGTCGCTGCCCTCGACGTACTGCATCGCGATGAACAGGACGCCGTCCTGCTCCCCGGCGTCGTACACGGGGATGATGTTCGGGTGGCGCAGGCGCGCGGCCATGCGCGACTCCCGCAGGAACCGCTCCCGGTAGGCGGCGTCGTTCGCCAGGTGGTCGGACAGCACCTTCAGGGCGACCGGACGCTGCAGATGGACATGTTCGGCCAGGTATACGACGCCCATGCCGCCGCGGCCGATCTCCCGGTCCACCTGGTACTGGCCGATCCGGGTTCCGATGCGGGGATCCCGGCTCACCTGGGGACGACCCTTGCCGTGGCGTCGATCATGAGCCGCGTCCGTGCGACGTGAGCGGTCCCCGGCCGAACCCGGACGGCGGCGTTGCGGCGCGCTCGATCCTGTCGGCCATGGCTGAGTCCCCCGGCGGGCATCGTGGCCGGAGGCTAGACGGGCCGCCTCGGCTCGGTCAAGGAATCCGCTGCGTGTCCGACGGCGTTCCCGGCCGACCGGCGTATCCTGCGCTCCATGGACCGAGACCTGCGTTCGACGCCGCTGTATCGAGAGATCGAGGAGCATTTCGCGAAGGTGCTGGAACCCGGCTTCGGCCGGATCTCCGGCGCCATGGACCCGGCGCCGTCCCCCGACGGACGAACCGTGGCCTTCACGGGGGCCCGGCTGGACAAGCTGGAGGGAACCGCCGACACGCGCATCTGCCTGGTCGACCTGGAATCGGGCGACCTCCGCGAGGCCACCGGCGGGCCCCACCACGACCGGCTGCCGGCGTGGTCGCCGGACGGCTCGCGGCTGGCGTTCCTGTCCGACCGCGCGGAGCCGGGGCGGTTCCAGCCGTACCTGCTCGAGGCCGGACGGGTCGGGGAGGCCGCGGCGGCGCCGGCGGTCGAGGGGACGGTGGAGTACCTGGCCTGGTCGCCCGACGGCGCCTCGGTGCTGCTCGGCGTCGCCGGGCTCGGGGCCGACCGGGCCGGGGCCGAGGGCTCCGGCACGACGTCGCGCGGCCCGGAGGACGACGTCCCCGCCTGGATCCCCGACGTGGAGGGCGTGGACGACGCCGCCGACCGGCGGCGCGCCGACCTGTGGGACGTGGGGGCGGGCACCCTCACGACGGTCTCCCCCGACGGGCTGAACGTGTGGGAGGCGGCGTGGTGCGGCTCCGGCGCGATCGTCGCCATCGCGTCCGAGGGATCGGGCGAGGAGGCCTGGTACGGGTCCCGCCTGGTGGTCATCGACGTCGCCTCCCGCTCGGTGCGCGACGTGTACCGCTCGAACCGTGTCGACCGGCAGATCGCCCTCCCCGCCGCCTCGCCGTCGGGCGGACGGATCGCCCTCGTCGAGGCGCTCGCCAGCGACCGCGGAGTGCTGGCCGGCGACGTCGTGCTCGTCGACCCGGCCACCGGCGCCTCGACGCGAGCGGACGCGGCCGGGACGGACGTCACATGGATCTCGTGGCGCGACGACGACCGGGTGTTCTACGCGGGCCAGCGCGGGCTGGACACGGTCGCGGGCGACATCGACGCTTCCTCGGGCACCGCCACCGAGCTGTGGGCGAACGGCGAGTCGTTCGGGCAGCGGTACCCGGAGGCCCAACCGGTGGGCGACGGGTTCGTCGCCGTGCTGGAGAGCTACGACCGGCCGCCGGAGATCTCGGTGTTCCGCGACGGGAAGTTCGAGACGGTGCGATCGCTGGCACACGACGGGCACCGGCACGTGAGCGAGCACGGCGGCCGCCTCGAACGGGTCTCCTGGCCCGCCGGGGACGGCAAGGACGTCGACGGGCTGCTGCTGGTCCCCGACGGCCCGGGGCCGCACCCGCTGCTCGTCCACGTC
>DATBHM010000011.1:0-5167 GCA_036557505.1 Actinomycetota bacterium
CGCCTCGGGCGGCGCGACGGTGGGTGTGGGGGCGGGGCAGATGTCGCGGGTGGACTCGGTGGACATCGCGGCGCGCAAGGCCGGCGACCGGGCCAAGGGTGCGGTCATGGCGAGCGACGCCTTCTTCCCGTTCCGTGACGGCATCGACCACGCCGCCGAGGCCGGCATCGCGGCCGTGATCCAGCCCGGCGGCTCGGTGAACGACGCCGAGGTCCTGGCCGCCTGCGACGAGCACGGCATGGCGGTGGTCCTCACCGGCCGCCGGCATTTCCGGCACTGACCGGTCTGACGGACGGGCTGGGGCCCCGTAGGATGCGCGACCGGTGACTGCACGGCTCATTGACGGGAAGGCGGTCGCGGCGGAGATCCGCGCCGAGGTGGCCGAGCGCGTCCGCGCGCTGGTGGACGCCGGCGCGACCCCGGGGCTCGCGGCGGTGCTGGTCGGCGACGACCCGGCCTCGCACGTCTACGTGAGCGCGAAGCAGAAGGACTGCGCCGAGGTCGGGATCGCCTCGCAGCGCGTCGAGCTCCCCGCCGACACGACGCAGGAGCCCCTGCTCGCTGAGATCGCCAGGCTGAACGCCGACCCAGCCGTGTCGGGGATGATCGTCCAGCTGCCCGTTCCCGCCCACATCGACGAGCTGGCCGTGCAGACGGCCATCGACCCCTCGAAGGACGTCGACGGCCTCCATCCCGCGAACGTGGGCCTGATGGTCCGGGGCGAGCCTGCGTTCCTCGCCGCGACGCCGTTCGGCATCGTCGAGCTGCTGGTCCGGTCCGGCATCCCCACCGTCGGCGCCGAGGTCGTGATCGTCGGCCGGGGCGGCCTGGTCGGCATGCCGCTGTCGGTCATGCTGGCCCAGAAGTCCCCTCGGGGGAACGCCACCGTGACGCTCTGCCACACGGGAACCCGCGACCTGGCCGCGCACACCCGGCGGGCGGACATCCTCGTCGTGGCCGCCGGCCGCATCGCCACCGTCACCGGCGACATGGTCCGTCCCGGCGCGACGGTGATCGACGTCGGCACCAACCGCGGGCCGGACGGCAAGCTGGTCGGGGACGTGGCCTTCGCCGAGGTGGCGGAGGTCGCCGGGGCGATCACCCCGGTGCCCGGCGGCGTCGGCCCGATGACCCGGGCGATGCTCCTCGTGAACACCCTCGCCGCCGCGGAGCGCGCGGCGGGGCACGCGGCGTCCGCCCGGTGAAGCGGTCGAAGAGCCGCCTCGAGCGGATCCTGCGCTCGGGCACCTTCGGGGTGACGGCGGAGGTCGTCCCGCCCCGGTCGTCCGATCGCGGCCCGGTGAGCGTCCAGGCGCGGTCGCTGGTCGGCTACGCCGACGCCGTGAACGTCACCGACAACCCCACCGGCTCGGTGCACATGACGCCGGTGGCGGGGTGCGCGATCGTCGCGCAGGCCGGGCTGGAGCCCGTCGTCCAGATGACGTGCCGGGACCGGAACCGCCTCGGCCTGACGAGCGACCTGCTGGGGGCCTGGGCCCTCGGCGCCCGCAGCGTGCTGTGCCTGTCCGGCGACCCGACCTCGCTCGGCGACCACCCGGACGCCACGGGGGTGTTCGACCTCGACGTGATGGAGCTCGTACGGCTGGCCGCGACGCTCCGATCGGAGGGGCGTTCCCTCGCGGGTCACGATCTCCGGCCGGCGCCGAAGTTCTTCGTCGGAGTGGCCGACCTGCCGCTCGCCGCAGGGACCGACCCCGGGCGCCTGGAGCGCAAGGCCGACGCCGGGGCGCAGTTCGTGCAGACGCAGATCGTGTACGACGTGGACGCGTTCGGTGCGTGGGCCGACGCGATCCGGGCGCGCGGGCTGTTCGAGCGGATGTTCGTCCTGGCGGGCGTGGCGCCGCCGCGGTCGGCGGCCTCGGCGCGGTTCATGCGGGATCACCTGCCCGGCGTCGTGGTGCCCGACGACGTGATCGCACGCCTCGAGGACGCGGGCCCCGAGCACGCGGAGGACGCCGGGGTCGCGCTCGCGGTGGACGTGGTCCGCCGGCTTCGGGAGGTGGACGGCGTGGCCGGCGTGCACGTGATGGGCCTGGGGCGGGAGCACGCCGTCCGCCGCGTGATCGCCGACGCCGGGCTGCTGCCGCGCCCCGCCTCCGCCTGACCGGTTCGCGGGTGTTCACGGTCCCCGCTGTCTTCGCCTAGGCTCGACCCGGAGAGGAGGGAGCGCTCATGGCCGAGATCGTTCGCATCGGCGATCGCGAGTACAAGAAGCGTGGCCCCATCGCGATCTGGTTCATCGCCCTGGTCACGCTCGGGGTCTATTTCTTCGTCTGGTACTACAAGATCAACCGGGAGGCCCGGGACTACCTGGGCGACGAGACGATCAAGCCGGGCATCTCGGTGCTCGCGGTGCTGTTCGGCTGGATCCTCATCCTCATCCCGCCGATCGTCTCGATCCTGAACACCGGCAAGCGGATCGGCCGGATGCAGGCGCAGGCCGGGGTCCCCGACCAGATCTCGCCGGGGATCGGCCTGCTGCTGTTCTTCGTGTCGAGGCTCGACATGCCCTACATGCAGGAGCACCTGAACCGCATCTGGAACCGCTACCTGCAGGCCCAGGGGGCCCAGCCGCTGCTGCCGCCGCCGGGCCAGGCACCCCTGCCTCCGGGGCAGCCCCCGACGCAGCCGGGGTCGTCCCTGCCGCCGTCGCCCGGGCAGGAGCCGGGATCGTTCACCCCGTAGACCACCCTCCGCCGCCGGGATAGGGTGGGCCGGCATGCAGCAGCCGCCCGAGTATCCGCCGCCGCCCCAAGGCCAGTTCCCTCCGCCGCCGGTCCAGTCCCCGACGGCGCCGTATCCCCCCGCCCAGTACCCGGCGCCGCAGGGCCAGTACGCGACGCAGCCGTGGCCCGGCGCGGCGCCGGTGCCGTCCGTCCGGCGGGACCGCCCGGGGTCGGTCACCGCGGCCTCGGTGCTGCTGATCATCCTGGCGGTCCCGCCGATCCTGTTCGCCCTGCTGGCCTTCGTGGGGGCGGGGATGTTCCACAGCGCGAACGGCCAGCTGAACGACACGCCGTTCTCGGGGTTCGGCGACGCCCTGGCCCGGGTGGCGGTGGTGTTCGGCGTGGTGTCGCTCGCCTACGGCGTGGCGAAGCTCGTCGCCGGGATCCGCTCGCTGGCCGGGCGGAACGCGTGGCGGGTCACCGGGATCGTCCTCTCCGCCCTCGGGACGGCGTTCTGGGTCCTCGCGCTCGTGGGTTCGATCAGCGGGAACCGGGACAGCTTCGAGGACCACGGCCCGAACGGCGGCGGCATCGTGCTGTCGCTCGTGTTCCTGGCGATGAACCTGACCGCGCTGATCCTGCTCGGGCGAGCGGGGGAGTACTTCCGCTCCAGCTCGGGGCAGTACCGGACCTGAGCGGCCTCAGTCCCAGTGGCCGTGCTCGATGCGCCGCAGGCGGCGCTCCCTGGCGAGGGTCGACGCGTCCACGACGCGCTCCAGCGTCTCCGGCTCGTTGAGGGCGCTCGCCAGCACGCCGGACAGGTCGCGCTGGGACAGGATGCCCACGAGCGAGCCCCGGTCGATGACGGGCAGGTGGCGGATCCACTTGTCGGTCATGATCCCGGCGGCCTCCCGCAGCGACATCCCGGGGTGGGCGGTGACCACGTCCTTGGTCATCACGTCCGACACGGTGGTGTCGCCGAGTGACGTTCCGGTGGCGACGGCCTTCAGGACGTCGCGCTCCGTGAGGATGCCGATCAGCTCGTCGCCGTCCGTCACCACGAGCGAGCCGGTCTGCTGCTCCCACATCTTGCGGGCCGCCTCGACGAGGGTGTCGTCCGGCCGGTCGGTCACCGCCGCGGGAGTCATGATCTCGGAGACCTTCATGACGATGCCGCCTCGGCGTCGGCGCGCTCCTCGATGGGGACGTAGGTCTGGTCGTTGGGACCGATGTACTCGGACTCCGGCCGGATGAGGCGGTTGTCGTTGTACTGCTCGCGGACGTGCGCGGTCCACCCGGCCATGCGGGCGAGCGCGAAGATCGGCGTCATGAGGTCGGTCGGGATGCCGAGGGAGTGGTACACGGAGGCCGCGTAGAAGTCGACGTTCGGGTAGAGGCCCTTCTCCTCCATCACGACCTTCTCGACGATGGACGAGATCTCGTACCACCTGGTGTCGCCGGCCCGTTCTCCGAGCTCGCGCGACAGGCGGCGGAGGTGCGTGGCCCGAGGGTCCTCGGTCTTGTACACGCGGTGGCCGAACCCCATGATCTTCCGCTTGTGCTCGAGGGCGTCGTGGATCCACCGCTCGGCGTCGTCCACGTCGCCGATGTCCTCGAGCATCTTGAACGCCTCCTCGTTGGCGCCGCCGTGCAGCGGGCCCTTCAGCGCGGCGATCGCGCCGGTGATGGCGGAGTGCATGTCCGAGAGCGTCGAGGCGATGACCCGCGCGGTGAACGTCGAGGCGTTCATCGTGTGGTCCGCGTAGAGCACGAGCGTGACGTCGAGCGCCCGCGCGGACTCCTGGTCGGGCTCCTCGCCGAGGAGCATGTTGAGGAAGTTCGCTGCGTGGGGGAGCTTGGGGTTCGCCGGCACGGGGTCCTGGTCCGTCCGCATGCGGTGGTAGGTGGCGATCAGGGTCGGCGTCATCGCGATCAGCCGGATGGCCTTGCGGAGGTTGGCGGGGTCGTCGTGCTCCCAGCCGTCGGGGTCGTGGGCCGAGGCCGCCGAGATCGACGTCCGCAGCATCGACATCGGTGAGGTCTGCTCCGCGAGCGTGGGCATGAGCTCGGAGAGGAACCCGCTCACCTCGCGGTCGGCGATCAGCTGCTCGTCGAGCTCGTCGAGCTCGTCCTGGGCGGGGAGCCGCAGGTGGTGCAGGAGGTAGACGACCTCCTCGAACGTGGAATGGTCGGCCAGGTCGTGGATGTCGTAACCGACGTAGGAGAGCCGCCCCAGCTTGCCGTCGATGTCCGACAGCTTCGTCTGCGCCGCGACGACCTCTTCGAGTCCACCCTTGTCGGGCACGAGCACCTCCCTCGAACCGCCTCGACTCATTTCACCACATCCGGCCGAACGTGGTTACCGCGCGGTAGGTCGGGACAGGGCGGTGTACCGCTTGCAACGGTTTGGCACTACCCTTCGACCGCTATCGCTGGAGGGGATCGGGGTGGAGCTCGCACCGGGGACCGAGATCGCCGGA
>DATBHM010000012.1:0-16212 GCA_036557505.1 Actinomycetota bacterium
CCGGGCCGTTGGCGTCGACGTCGCGTCGAGGGTCCTGCCGCCCGACGGGGGCGGCGTCGTGGAGGTCGGGTCCCGCGATGGGTCGGGGACGCTACGGGTGGCGTGCGTGCCGTTCGTCCCCGAACGGCGGTTCGCGCACGAGGTCGACCTGTTCGGCTCGGTCGAGACGTGGTTCCAGAGCTACGCCGACAACATGGGGCGCCTGCTCGAGGAGATGGCGCGGGGGTTCCGGGCCGACGCGGTGAACGTGGTGCTGGGGCACTGGTACGCAACGGGCGCGAAGCTCGGTGGCGGCGAGCGCGAGGCCACGGTCGGGCTCGACTACGCGGTGCCGGCCGGGCGACTCCCGGCGAACGCCTCGTACGTCGCCCTCGGCCACATCCACCGGCCGCAGAGGGTCCCCGGGGCGCGGGCGCCGGCGCGGTACGCGGGTTCGCTCCTCCAGCTCGACTTCGGCGAGACCGACCAGGACAAGTCCGTGGTGGTCGTCGAGGCGCACCCGGGCAGGCCCGTCAAGGCCACCGAGATCCCGGTGACTGCGGGCCGGCGACTGGTCGACGTCGCCGGCACGTTCGACCAGATCCGGATCCTGGCCACCGACGTGGGCGATGCCTACCTGCGGGTGTTCGTCGACACGGACGGGCCGGTGCCGGGGATCGCCGAGGAGATCCGCGAGTTCCTGCCCAACGCCGTCGACGTCCACCTGCGCTACGACCGGGCGGACGTGGAGCGTTCCGAGACGCCGCTGTCGAGCCTGCGGCCGCGCGAGCAGTTCCTCGCCTACTACCGCTCGTTCCACGGCGCGGAGCCGGAGGACGCGTTGATGGCGGCGTTCGACGAGGTCGCCGCCGACGTGGAGGTCCTGGCCTAGATGCGGCCCCTTCGCCTGGAGATCAGGGGCTTCACGGCCTTCCGGGACGAACAGGAGATCGACTTCGAGTCGGTCGAGACCCCCTTCGCCATCGTCGGCCAGACCGGGTCCGGCAAGTCGAGCATCCTCGACGCCATGACCTACGCGCTGTACGGCCAGGTCGACCGCGTCGACGAGCGGAGCACCAGGGAGATGATCACGCAGGGCCAGCCGTCGATGGCGGTGGAGTTCGAGTTCGAGGTGGGGGACGAACGCTACCGGGTCACGCGCCGGACGCCGCGGACCGGCGCGACGAAGATCCTGGTGCAACGGGTCGTCGACGGCGGATGGGAGCAGGCCGGAGAGGGCGCCGACCGCGTCAAGGACGCGAACCGCCTGCTCGAACGGGCCATCGGGCTGGACTTCGACGGCTTCACGCGCTCGGTGATGCTCCCCCAGGGAAAGTTCTCGGCCTTCATGTCGGGCGACCCCCGGCGGCGGCGCGAGATCCTCACGGACCTGCTCGGGCTGGGGCGGTTCCTCGTCCTGGGGCAGCAGGCGCGGCAGATCGCCTCGGCGGCGTCGGGGAAGGCCGGCACGTACGACGAGATGATCGCCACGCGGTACGCCGACGCGACGCCCGAGGCGCTGGAGGCGTCGCGCGCTGCCGTCGCCGAGGCGTCGACGCGACAGGAGGCGCTGGCGGCCGCCGCAGCGTCCGTCGCCGAGGTCGCCGACCGCTGGAAGACCGTCCACGACGCCGCGCGCGAGCTTCGGATCTGTGCCGCGGAGACGGAATCGGTCGCGGCGGCCGTCGCCGGGCACGCCGCCCGGCTGGAGTCGCTGGCCGCCGAGGCGTCGACGGCGGGGGAGGCGCTCCGGGCCGCGTCCGAGGCGTCGACCGCGGCCGCAGTCGACGCGGCGGCCGCCCGGACGGCGGTGGAAGGAGCCGAGCGCGAGTGGGGCACGGCGGCCGACCTGGCGAGGGTCGGCGAACGGGCCCGGGCCCTTGCGGCGGCACGGAACGACCTGCAGCGCCGCACCGCCGAGGCAGCCGGCGCGTCCGCACGAATCCCGGTCGCCGCCGGGGAGGCGGAGACCGCCGAGGCGTCGCTCGGGAAGGCCACGTCGGATGCGGAAGCGGCCAAGGCCGGGCTGGCGGCGGCGGCCGCCGGGCTCCGCGAGGTCGAGCACCGGCACACGGTGGCCGCGCTGGTCGGCGCGCTGAAGGTCGGCGACCCGTGCCCCGTGTGCGGCGACCCGCTCCAATCGATCCCGTCGAGTCCCGGCGACCGGGCCGTCGAGGCGGCGCTGCGAGCGGAGGAACGCGCCCGTCGAACCGACACGGAGATGGCGCACGCCGTCGTGGAGGCCGGGCGCGCCCTCGACCGGGCCCGTGACGCGGCCGCGGCCGCGGAGAAGGAGGCGCAGCGAGCCCAGGCCGAGGTCGATGGCTGCGAGCTGATGGTCCGCGAGCTCGAGACGGCGATCCGGGAGGCCCTCGGGGATCTCCCCTCCGATCCTGCCGCGTCCGTTCAGGAGCGCCTCGACGCGCTGCAGCGGCTGGCGGCCGTCGAGCGCCGCGCTACCGAACGCGCCGTCGAGACCGAGCGCGCCCTGCAGCGGGCGGCGGGGCTCCGCGACCGGATCGCAGCCGACGCCGGCGCCGCCCGGGCGGGGCTGGCTGCGGTGTCGCTCGCCGGCGTCGGAGGACGGGCCGGGACGATCGACGGTGCGCTCGTCGAACCCGGCCAGGCCGAGCTCCCCGGGGCCGCCGACCTCCCGGCGCTGGCGACGGCGGCGACCGAGCGCGCGACGACCACCGTCGAGTACGCGAAGCGGCTGTCCGCGGAGGCGGATCGGCGGGCCGGCTCCGAGCCGGGCTTCCTCCGCGAGGCCACCGAGCTCGCGGGGGAACTGATCCCGCCGCAGCGGTCCCTCCCGGACCTTGCGGCGGCGATGACCGACGCCGTGCACGTTGCGATCCGAGAGCACGAGCAGCGCTCGGGCGCCGTCGATCGGCTCGAGGGAGACCTGGAGAAGGTCGCCGCCCTTCGCGCCGACGCGGCCGACCTCCGCGAGCGGGGCCGGGTGTTCCAGGTCCTCGCCACCGAGCTCCGCGCCGACCGGCTGATCGCGTTCCTCCAGCAGGAGGCGCTCCAGCTGCTGGCGGTGGGTGGTTCGAACCGCCTGGCGTCGCTCTCCGGCGGACGCTACGAGCTGCGGTACGAGGGCGACGAGTTCCTCGTGGTCGACCGGTGGAACGGCGACGAGACCAGGAGCGTGCGGACGCTGTCCGGCGGTGAGACCTTCCTGGCGTCGCTCGCCCTCGCGCTGGCCCTGGCCGAACAGGTGTCCAGCCTCGCGGTGACGAAGCACGCGTCGCTCGACAGCCTGTTCCTCGACGAGGGGTTCGGCACGCTCGATCCCGAGACCCTCGAGACGGTCATCGACGCCGTCGAGCACCTCGGCGGCGACGGCCGCGTGGTCGGCGTGATCACGCATGTGCGCGAGCTCGCCGACCGCATGCCGGCGCGGATCGAGATCGAGAAGACGCAGCGGGGGAGCCGGATCAGACCCGCGTCGTGACCTGTTGCGCGCGCAGCGGCTCGTCGGGTAACATTCACCCATATGGGTGAACGTTTGCGAGAGGGCGACATCCTCGACGGGACCTACGCGGCGCTCGGGCATGACGTCCGGCGATCCGTGCTCTCGGTGCTCCGTGAAGGGCCGGCTCGCGTGACCGACCTCGCGCGGCCGTTCGAGCTCTCCCTGAACACCGTGTCGAAGCACCTCCGCGTGCTCGAGTCCGCCCGCCTGGTGGAGCGCGACGTGCATGGCCGCGACCACTGGATGTCGCTCCGCGCGCAGCCGCTCGAGACTGCGTCGCTGTGGCTCGAGGGCTACCGGACGTTCTGGGAGGGGCGGTTGGACGCGCTCGATCGGCTGATGCGCGGGGGGCGGTGATGGCCGTCGACCCGACCACCGGCCTCGAGATCCGCCGCGTGCTCCCGGCGACGCCGGAGGAGGTGTTCCGGGCCTGGACAGATCCGGAGCTCATGGCCCGGTGGATGTCGCCCGTCGGAACGGCCGAGGCCGAGGTCGACCTCCGCGCCGGAGGGTCGTTCCGCGTCGTGATGCGAGGCGCGGGCCGTGAGCTGGAGCACACCGGCGAGTACCGGACGGTCGAACCGCCGGCGCTGCTCGTGTTCACGTGGTCGTCGCCGTTCACCGGCGACGGGCCCTCGGTCGTGACCGTCCGCCTGGCGGAGCACGACGGCGGCACGGAGCTGACGCTCACGCACGAGCACCTCCCCCCCGGTGCGGCGGCCTCCCACGCCGGCGGTTGGGGCCGGATGATCGCCAAGCTGCAGGACGTCGTGGGCTGAGTCGTGGCGGTCGACGTCACCGCGGAGCGCACGATCGCGCGGCCCCGCGAGGAGGTCGCCGGGTTCGCGTTTGACCCGGCGAACGACACCGCCTGGATCGGCGGCGTCCGCGAGGCCGAGCTGCTGACCGACCCGCCGGTGCGGGAGGGTTCGCAGGTCCGTCGGGTGGCGTCGTTTCTGGGACGGCGGATCGAGTACGTGATGGAGGTCGCCCGAATGGCGCCGGGGCGACGGATGCTGATGCGATCCGTCCGGAGCCCGTTCCCCATGCGGGTGACCTACGAGTTCGACGAGGCGCCGTCCGGGGCCGGGACCCTCGCTCGGATCCGTGTCGAGGGCGCCGGCGAGGGCTTCTACCGGATCGCGGCCCCGCTCCTCGCTGCCGGCGTGCGGCGGGGCATCAGCCGCGACCTCCGGACCCTGCAGGGCCTGCTCGAGTCCCCCGGCTGAGCCCCCGCCCGTTCGCCGTTTCTAGAATCGCTGGGTGGAAGCCACCGTGGTCCGCCGGCGGGTCCGCGTCGAGGGCATCGTCCAGGGCGTCGGGTTCCGGCCGTTCGTACACTCGCTGGGGACGCGGCTCGGGCTGTCCGGCCTGGTGGGCAACGACGCCGCGGGGGCGTTCGCCGAGGTCGAGGGCCCGCCCGAGGCCGTGGACCGGTTCCTCCGGGGACTCGAGGCGGAGGCGCCACCGCTCGCCGTGATCGAGCGCGTCACCGTGGTGGCGCTCGAGCCCACAGGCGAAGGCGGGTTCGTCATCGTGGAGAGCGACCACGCGGGAGCACGGCGGGCGCTGATCTCGCCGGACACGGCGACGTGCGACGACTGCCTCCACGACCTGTTCGACCCCGCCGACCGCCGGTATCGCTATCCGTTCACCAACTGCACGAACTGCGGGCCGCGGTTCACCATCATCCGGGGGGTCCCGTACGACCGGCCGATGACGACGATGGCCGGGTTCCCGATGTGCGCGGCCTGCGCCGGGGAGTACCACGACCCTTCGGACCGGCGGTTCCACGCCCAGCCGGTGTGCTGTCCGGCCTGCGGACCGCACCTCCGCCTGATCGACGCGCGCGGCACGGAGGTCGACGGCGATCCGGTCGAACGGACCGCCTCCCTCCTGCGGGACGGCGCGGTCGTGGCCATCAAGGGGCTCGGTGGCTACCACCTCGCCGCCCTCGCGGCGAACGAAGCCGCCTGCGCCGCGCTCCGGTCGCGCAAGCACCGCGAGGACAAGCCGTTCGCCGTGATGGCCGTCGACGAGGGCGCGGCTCGCGCGCTGGGGGACGTGGCGCGTGAGGAGGAACGCTCCCTGACCGGCCCGCGCCGGCCGATCGTGCTGCTGCGGCGCCGCCCCGGTGCCGGCGTCGCGCCCTCGGTCGCGCCGGGGAACCGGTTCCTCGGCGTGATGCTGCCGTACACGCCGCTCCACCACCTGCTGGCGCGGGAGCTCGGCTCGCCGTTCGTCCTCACCAGCGGGAACGTCTCCGACGAACCCATCGCCTACCTCGACGACGACGCGTTCGAACGACTTGGGGGGATCGCCGACGCGTTCCTCACGAACGACCGTCCGATTCACGTCCGGACCGACGACTCGGTGGTGCGCATCCACCGCGGCCGCGAGCTGCCGGTCCGGCGGTCGAGGGGATACGTGCCGCACCCGATCGCGCTGTCGCGGAGCGTCGACCATGCGGTGCTCGGCGTGGGCGCCGAGCTGAAGAGCACGTTCTGCCTGGCCCGGGGGTCGCACGCGTTCGTCTCGCACCACATCGGTGACCTCGAGAACTACGAGACCCTGAGGTCGTTCACCGAGGGGATCGCGCACTTCCGGCGGCTGTTCGACGTCGAGCCCGAGCTGGTCGCTCACGACCTGCACCCCGAGTACCTATCGACCAAGTTCGCCATGGACCTCGGGGGCGTCGAGCTGGTGGGCGTGCAGCACCACCACGCGCACGTCGCGTCCTGCCTCGCGGACAACGGCGAGGAGGGACCGGTGATCGGCGTGGCGTTCGACGGCCTGGGGTTCGGCACGGACGGGACGGTGTGGGGCGGGGAGTTCCTGGTGGCGGACCTCGGGTCGTTCGAGCGCCGGGGGCACCTGGCGACGGTGCCCCTCCCCGGCGGCGCCGCGGCCATCAGGGAGCCGTGGCGGATGGCGGCCGCCTATCTCGACGCCGCGTACGGCGGCGACGTGCCGGAGGGCCTGGACGTGGTCCGGCGCAACGCGGACCGGTGGCCCGACGTGGTCGAGGTGGGCCGGGCGGGCGTGAACTCGCCGCCGACGTCGAGCGCGGGACGTCTGTTCGACGCGGTCGCGGCGATCGCAGGCGTCCGCGACGTCGTCAACTACGAGGGCCAGGCGGCGATCGAGCTGGAGCAGCGGGCCGAACCCGACGAACGCGCCGCGTACGAGGTGGGGATCGACGGGTCGGACGGGGCGTTCCGCGTCCGGGGCATCGACCTGATCCGAGCCGTCGTCGACGACCTCCGGAGCTCGGTCCCGGTGGAGGTGGTGAGCGCGAGGTTCCACAACGGCGTCGTCGGCATCGTCCTCGCCGCCGCGGAACGGCTGCGCGACGAGACCGGCCTCGACACGGTCGCGCTCTCCGGCGGGGTGTTCCAGAACGTCCTGCTGCTCGACCGGCTCGTGCCCCGCCTGGAACGCGGGGGGTTCCGGGTGCTCACGCACGCACGGGTCCCGCCGAACGACGCGGGGATCAGCCTCGGTCAGGTCGCCGTGGCCGGGTCGCGCTGAGCGCCGTCAGGCGCCGCGCTGCTCGTGCTTGCCCTCGTCGTCCTCGGGTTCCTTCGGCCCCCCGCGACTCGCCGAGTCGAAGTCGCCCTCGCCCTCGGGCGTCGCCTTCTCCGGGTCCTGCGGGTACGTGGTCGTTCCCTCCGCGGGGACGTTCTCGGGGTGACCGGCCTCGTCGTGTCCGCTCACGGTGCAACTCCTCCCTGGCTGTGTGACCCCGGGCCGTCGCCGGCTCAGCGCCGGGGGGGGCCGGGGATTGTTCCGAACCTCTGCCAGCAGGCGGGGAATCTCGACGGCCGCGTCGGCCGCTTCCCTGAACGCCGACCGGCCCCGCTCCATCACGTCCTGGGCCCTCGCACGGGGATTCATGCGGGCGACGGCTTCCTCCACGATCCGATCGAGGCGTCCGCGCGTCTCGTCTATGCGGCGGCGGATGGCCGCAGGTGCTTCGCCCACTCCACGTCCTCCTTCAGGGTCTCGAGGGTGGCCTCGGGGACCGGCGGCCCGGCCGCGCGCAGCATCGAGCGGGCCGACGCCGCCAGCGTCAGCGCCACGACGGCGACCGGGATGCCGATCACCAGTCCGGCGAGCCAGCCCGGGATCACGGTGGCCAGCCCGAGCACGGCCGCGGTCGTCAGCGCGGCCAGCGCGACCACGCCGACGGCGGCCGCCACGCCCAGGGTCCGTGCGGCCGGCATGGCCCGTTCCTTCTTCTCCTGGAGCTCGGCCTTGGCGAGGTCGATCTCCAGTCGCGCCAGCGTCGAGGCCTCGTCGGCCATCAGTCGGAGCAGGTCACGGATCGAGCGGTCCGACAGATCGCCCGGGTCGCCGCCCTTGTCTTCCGGTCGGAACATCGGTCGCCTCCTCGAAAGCGCGTGGAGCACGCACGTCTCGACTGGATGGATACCCGTCGCCGGGCAGCGTGAATCGCCCGGAATCAGCCCATCCGTTCGAGCGCAGCCTCCGCTGCGTGGAACCCACACATGCCGTGAACGCCGGCGCCCGGCGGGGTCGACGACGAGCACAGGTAGATGCCCTCGGCCGGCGTGGCGTAGGGGACGATGGCCGGGGCCGGCCGGGCGAACAGCTGGAGCCCGCCGTGGGCGCCGCCGGAGATGTCCCCCCCCGGATAGTTGGGGTTGTACGCCGCCAGGTCGGCCGGGCCCATGGTGTGTCGTTCCAGGATCAGGTCGCGGAACCCGGGCGCGAAGCGTTCGATCTGGGACTCGATCCGTTCGCTCATGTCGACCGTGGAGCCGTTCGGGACGTGGCAGTACGCCCACAGGGCCTGCTTGCCGACGGGCACGCGGGCCGGGTCGAACCGGCTCTGCTGGGCCACGAGGACGAACGGCCGCTCGGGGTGATGCCCGTCGGCCACCGCGCGTTCCGACGCGGCGATCTCGGCGAGCGTCCCGCCGACGTGGACGGTGCCCGCGTCGGCGCACCCGTCCGCCGTCCACGGCACCGGGCCGTCGAGCGCCAGGTCCAGCTTGTACACCCCCGGCCCGTGCCGGAACTTCCGGAGGCGCTCCCGGTACGACCCCGGCAGCCGGTGCCCGGCGATCCGGTCGAGCGAGGCCGGCACCACGTCGAACAGGTAGGCGCGCGCCCGGGGGAGCTCGTCGATGGACCGCACATGCACACCGGTCTCGATCTGGCCCCCCAGCGATCCCAGCAGCGACGCCAGGGCGTCGGCGATTCGCTGCGACCCGCCGTGCGCGACCGGCCACCCCGCCCCGTGCGCGGTGATCCCGAGGAGCATGCCGAACGCCGCCGTCAGGGGTTCCTCGAGCGCGAGCACCGAGTGGGCGGCCAGGCCGGCGAAGACGGCGCGGGCCCGTTCCCCCTCGAACGACCCCTCGGCCACGGCGGTCGCCGACCGGAGGGCGTGGAGGCCGAACCTGGCCATGAGCACCGGGTGCCTCGGGGGACGCAGCGGCCCCAACAGCTGGGTCATGAGGTCGCCGAACCGCTCGACGAACGGGTCCATCAGCCGCCGGTAGGCCCGCGCGTCGTCGCCGAGGCCGGCCGCCGTGTCCCGCACCGACCGGTGCACGACGACCGCCGTCCCGTCGTCGAGTGGGTGGGCGAGCGGAACGCCCGGCTGGATCAGCTCCAGGCCGTGGACGGCGAGCGGCAGCCCCGACAGGAACGGCGACGCCGCCGCCAGCGGGTGCACCGCCGAACAGACGTCGTGGACGAATCCCGGCAGGGTGAGCTCCGCCGACCGGCTCCCGCCGCCCACTGTGTCGGCGCCCTCCAGAACGAGCACGGTCCGGCCCTCCTGCGCGAGGCGGACCGCGGCCGCCAGCCCGTTCGGGCCCGCGCCGACCACCACCGCGTCGTACCGCTCGGCTCGTGCCATGGAGCGGCGCTCAGGCCTCCGGCTCGCGACGACGGCGGATGCGCTCGAGCGCGTCGCGGTGGATCAGCGAGCCCGGCACCACGCCGACGCGTACCGCCGTGACCGCCCGCAGCGTGGCCCTGCGACGGCCGTCCGAGAGCAGCGCCATCTCGCCGAGCACCGCCCCCGGCCCGACCTCCGTCACGGCCGTCCCGTCGACCTCCACCGACAGGACGCCGTCGAGCAGCAGGAACAGCTCGTCGCCGGGGTCGCCCTGCCGGACCAGCGTGTCGCCGGTCGCCACGCGCCGCATGTCCGGCTGCCCGTCCATCATCAGGACGGACACCTCGCGCTCGAGCTCGGACGCCGCGGGGTGCAGGATGGCCACCGAGTCGCGACCGCCCCAGGGCGTCTGGTCGCCGAACGCCTCGCGCCACCACGTCTCGAAGTCGATCAGCCCGGATTTCGCGACGTGCTCCCCGGCGGCGTCGTAGATCCAGTGCCGGGGGAACGGGCTGGCCCCGGCCAGCTCCCAGGACGACGTCCCGTTCCGCTCGACGGTCAGGGCCAGGGTCGTCCACGCCACCGGCGCGGCCAGCTGGACGAACGGCGGCCGGCGGACCCGCCGTGGTGCGGGCGCCCCGGTTCGGCCGCCGGCGGTCTGGACGAACCGCACCGAGGTCGGGCCGACCACGGGATCCGGACGGAGGTCGGGGAGCGCCACCGCCCGGAACGTGACGTCCCGTTCGCCGAAGGCGACCGTGGTGGTGCCGATGTGGCCGCTGCCGACCGACCCCCACCGCACCGGCCGACCGCCGGCGTCGTCGTCGAACTCCACGAACGCCCGCAGCTCGTTGGCGAACCGGAACGCCCCGGCCTCGCGCAGCCGGAGGAGCTCGCCGGGCGCGACGCGGTCGGGCGGCGGCAGATCGTAGGCTGCCATGCCCGCGTCGAACGGGAGCCGGGCCATGCCCTCGACCGCCTCCCGCGGGATCCAGGAGATCGAGACGACCGACGCCTCGACCCGCCTCGTCCCCCCCGCCGCCACGTCGGAAGGGCTCAGCAGATCCGGGGGAGGGGGTCGCCGATCAGCATGTCGACGATCCTCGTTCCTCCGAACTCCGTCTTCAACAACACCAGCGAGGGGGGGTCGTCCTTGACCCGGCCGATGATCGCCGCGCCCTCGCCCATCGGGTGCGAGCGCAGCGCGGCCAGCGCCGCGTCCGCCTGCGCGCCGTCGACCACCGCGACGAACCGGCCCTCGCACGCCACGTACAACGGGTCGATCCCGAGGATCTCCGACGCGCCGCGCACCTCCGCGCGCACGGGAACCTCGTTCTCGTCGATCACCACGGCCACATTGGAGGCCGCCGCGACCTCGTTGCAGATCGTGGCGACGCCTCCCCGGGTCGCGTCACGGAGGCACCGCACGCCGTCCGGGACTGCGTCGAGCAGCGCGGCGATCACGCCGTGCAGCGGAGCCGTGTCGGACTCGAGGTCGGCCTCGATGTCGAGCTCGCCCCGGGCCAGCATGATCGTCACGCCGTGGTCGCCGATCGGGCCGGACACGAGGACGGCGTCGCCGGGGCGGGCGTTCGCCGCCGAGAGCGTCACGTCCCGCTCCAGCACGCCGACCCCGGCGGTGTTGACGTAGACGCCGTCGGCCTTCCCCCGCTGCACGACCTTGGTGTCGCCGGTCACGATCTGCACGCCGGCCGCCGCCGCCGCCCGCGCCATGGACTCGACGACGCGCTGGAGGTCCCCGATCGGGAACCCCTCCTCGAGGATGAACCCCGCCGTCAGGTACAGGGGCCGCGCGCCGGACACGGCGAGGTCGTTCACGGTGCCGTTCACCGCCAGGTCGCCGATGTCGCCGCCGGGGAAGAACAGCGGCGACACGACGAACGAGTCGGTCGTGAGCGCCAGCCGCGAGTCGCCGACGCCGAACACCGCCTGATCCTCGAGCGGCTCGAGCAGCGGGTTCCGGAACAGCTCCAGGAACATGGCCTCGATCAGGGTGTGCGTCGCCTTGCCGCCCGACCCGTGGGCCAGCGTGACGCGTTCCTCCTTGATCTTGGCCCGGCGCCGCCTCGCCCGGTCGATCCGGTACAGGACCTGCTCCTCCCGGGACAGCGCCTGGTACGCGGCGTGGTCGTGCCCGAGGTCGTCGGACGCTGCCTCCTCGACCGCCTTCGCCGCCCAATCCGCGACCATCTCGATCGGGGGGTCCGCCGGCTGTGCGTCGTCGAGCGCCACGGGATGTTCCGGCCGGACTCCCCCCCCGAACCCCCCGGATTCGCGTGTCGTCTGGTCGGTCATGCCCGCGTCGCCTCCTTCACGCGCTCGCGCGTGAACCGGCCGAAGTTGTAGTACGCGGCGCACGCGCCCTCCGGGGAGACCATGCACGTCCCGATCGGCGTCTCCGGCGTGCAGGCCGTCCCGAACACCTTGCACTCCCACGGCTTGATGACGCCCTTCAGCACCTCGCCGCACTGGCAGGCCTTGGGGTCGGCCACCCGGACGCCGGGGACGTCGAAGATCCGCTCCGCGTCGTACGCGGCGTACGCGTCGCGCACCTTCAGCGCGGAGTGGGAGATGAACCCGAGCCCCCGCCACTCGAAGTACGGCCGGAGCTCCATGGTCTGGTTGATGACCTGCAGGGCCTTGATGTTGCCGTCCCAGGGCACGACGCGGGTGTACTGGTTCTCCACCTCGCACCGGCCGTCCCGGAGCTGGACCAGCAGCATGTAGATCGAGGTGAGGATGTCGAGGGGCTCGAAGCCGGCGCACACCAGCGGCTTGTCGTGGTCCAGCGCGATGAACTCGTAGGGGCGGCACCCGATCACGGTGGAGACGTGGCCGGGACCGATGAACCCGTCCAGCCGCATGTCCGGCGAGTCGAGGATGGCCTTGATCGCGGGGATGATCGTGACGTGGTTGCAGAACACGCTGAAGTTCTCCAGGCCTTCGGCGGCCGCACGGAGGATCGTCATCGCGGTGGATGGCGCCGTCGTCTCGAACCCGATCGCCATGAACACCACACGCTGGTCCGGGTTGTCGCGTGCGATCTTCAGCGAGTCGAGCGGCGAATACACCATGCGGATGTCCGCGCCCGCGGCGTTCGAGTCGAAGAACGATCCCCGCCCGCCGGGCACGCGCATCATGTCGCCGAACGAGGTCATGATCACGTCGGGCTGTTCCGCGATGTAGATCGCGTCGTCAACTCGGCCCATCGGGATCACGCACACAGGGCAGCCCGGTCCGTGGATCAGGTGGATGCTCTCCGGCAGGTAGTCCTCGAGACCGTGTTTGTAGATCGTGTGCGTGTGCCCCCCGCACACCTCCATGAACTTGTACTCGCGGCCTGGCTCGCACAGCGCGGCGATCTGGGCCGCGAGGGCCTGGGCCTTCTCGGCGTCGCGGAACTCGTCGACGAACTTCACCGTTCGACCACCTCCCGGGCGCGACGCGGCCGCGAACCGGCGGCCGGGCCACGCGGATCCGTCATTCGATCGTGGAGTCCGCCAGGGCGCGCAGCTCGTCCTGGTAGGCCTGCCCCACGCCTTCGAGGAACGACAGCGCGGCGGCCGCCTCCTCCTCGTCGATCTTGGACAGGGCGAACCCGACGTGGATGAGTACCCAGTCGCCCGGCTCGACCACCTCGTTCTCCAGCAGTCCGATGTTGATGTTCCGCCGGACCCCGCTGACGTTCACCTTCGCGAGGTCCGGGCGCTCGGTGAGGATCTCCACCACCTCACCGGGGATGCCGAGACACATGCGTCGCTCCTTTCACGTCCCCCCGGCGTCGGCGCCCGCCAGCTCGATGGACTCGAGCAGCAGCTCGTCGCCGCCGGAGCTCTCCACGTCCGCCGACCCGCACGACCCGCAGGTCGCCCACGCGTCCTCGGTTGCCGTCGTGGCCCCGCAGTCGTTGCAGCGCAACAGGACGGGGACGACGACGAACGTGATGTCGGCGCCCTCGGCAGGAGTTCCCTCCGCCGCGTGGGCGAACGCGTCCTCCAGCGCGTCACCGGCCAGCTGGTGGGCGGCCCCCACCCGGACGGTCAGCGCCCGCAGCCGGCGTCCGTCGGCCCGGCGGAGCGCCGCGGCGAGGATCGCGTCCGAGAACCCCGACTCGTGCATCAGCCCACCGCGTGCAGCCTCGAGCGCTGCCCGACCACGTCGCGGGCCCGGCCGACGATCGCCTCGGCCGCGCCGGTGGCGAACTGGCCGCCCGGGGTCCGGTCCAGTCCCTGCTGCAGGGCGGCACCGCCGATCGAGATCGCGGACGACAGCAGGCCGCGAAACTCCTCGGACTGTGAGATCGACTTCCACGCGTCGACGAGCTTCTCGTACCCCTCCCGGCCCTGCTTCGTCCCGATCAGGTAGCCGACGATGAACCCGGCGATGACCTCCATCGTTCCCCCTTCCTATTCCGGCGCCGCCACCACCTCGACCCGGATCGTCACGTCCGGGTTGGCCTTCAGCAGCAGCAGCTTCGGCGGCTCGATGCCGTAGTCGCGGATGTCGAACACCTGCTGCCCGTCGACACGGAGCGTGCCGTCGGCGTCGACGGCCACCGTGACGTCGCCCTCCGCCGTCTTCGTGACGCCGTGGAAGGTGACGTCGCCCCGGACGTGATACCGGCCGGGCCCGGCCGCCTCCGCCAGCTCGACCTCGCCGGTGATCGTCGGGAACCGCCGTGCGTCGATCCGGCGCTGCAGCTCTCGCTCGAACAGGGTGAAGCTCGAGTGGAGACGTTCGACGTCGAACTCGATGCGGGCCTTCGGCGGCTGCGACAGGTCGATCGCACCATCGGCGATGGCGACGTCGATCGACCCCGTCAGCCCGTCCCCTTCCCCGTGGACGGGGTGCAGGTTGGTGCTCCCGTCGAAGTGCACCCTCGATCGCTCCGGGACGATCCGGTAGGTCGTCACCGCGGCGTCGCCAGCCGAGGAGCCGAACGCCGCATCACATGTTCCGCAGCTCGAGATACCGCTTGAAGTCCGGCAGCGACTGCACCACGATCGCGGCGATCGCGATCAGGATCGCGGCCTTGACCAGCTTCCCCAGCATCACTCCTCCTTTCCGGGGCGCCCCGCAGCACGGGACGCCGTCACGCCGACGTCTTCCCGAACCAGGTCGAGCACGGTCCTGGCCGCCTCGCCCACGGCCTCCTCCACGACGGGGGAGAGGCCCATCCGCTCCACGACCTCGGCCGGCTCGCACCCCACGACGAGCACGCGGCTCGGCCTGCCGCCCATCGCCCGTACCAGGGCGAACACCGACCCCGGCGTCATGCTGTGGGCGTCGACCAGCGGGCTCTCGCCGGCCGCCACGTGCGGCGCCGCTTCCTCGAACTCGCCGAGGTCGGGCTCGATGAGGGTGACGGTCCCCGGCGGCTCGCCGCGGGACACGGCGTCGACCAGCACCACGAGGTCGTAGGGCTCGAGCATCTCGTAGGCGAGATGCACCCCCCGGATGCCGTAGTCCTCCACCTTCACGCCGTCCGGGACGCCGCCGTCGGCGAGCAGCCGGCGGGCCACCTCGCCTCCGAACCCGTCATCGCCCAGGAACACGTTCCCGACCCCGGCCACCAGGACGCGGTCCGTCATCCGGCCGCCTCCAGCGGTTCGATCTCGTCGGGCGCGAAGTACAGGAACCGACCGTGGCGCTTCTGGAGCTCTGCCCCGGGGTCGTCGTCCACCGTGACGGCGACATGCCGGTTGCCGTCCACGTCGTGCAGGACGGCCTCGACCGTCGCCGAGCGTCCCCGCAGGAACATGTCCTGCGCGTCCGTCGACCGCGACCCCGGCCGGAGGATGACCCGCGAGCCCCGCCGGACCTCGAGCCCCGCCACGGTCACCGCGTCCGTCTCCGGCGAGACCGAGGAGTCCGAGCCGGGGTCCCACCACGGCGTCCGATCGTGCCCGGCCGAGCCCCCGTCGGCGTGGCCGTTGCCGCCGGAGTGACCGTTCCCCATGGTCGGGACCGGGTCGTCCGGAACCGACGACCCCGTGGGACCGCGGAGGTAGCGGACGGCGCCGTGCAGCTTGTCGAGCATCTCGGCCGGCATGGTGTCGGCCCGGTCGATGATCGCGGCCGCCCTGGGGTCGGTGGCGCGGGCTTCGGCCTTCTCCTCGTCGGTGAGCGTCATCGTCCGCAGCAGCAGGATCTCGTCGATCTCGAGCGCGTCGAACAGGTCGCCGCCGCTCTCCGGCGCGATCTGCGGGTGGTCGTACAGGATGATCGGCGAGGACAGCACCAGGTCGTCGCGGTCCCCGCTGCCCACCAGCACGGGGTAGCTCCCGACGTTGGTGCATCCCTCGGCGTACGGCCGCGCCCACTCCGGCGGTTCGAGCAGGGACAGGAAGCGGCCGGCTTCGGCCCCCAGCAGCACGTGCGTGGCGACGAATGCCCGCCGGAGCGCGTCCTCCCGCACCGAGTCGCGTGGGCCGGCGGCGGACAGGTTCTCCACGCCCACGCGGACCCGCAGCACCCCGTAGGGTCCCGGCAGCTCCTCCGCCCGGACCCGCACGACGCCCCGAAGCGGCCACCGTTCCCGGGCCAGCCGGCCGGCCGGTCTCCCGTCGAGCGGGGCGTCCTCGTCGGTCCGGCCCCCCGGGACGGTGACCTCGGTCGCCCGCTCGCCGTCGAGCGCGGCGGCGACCGGCACGGCGAGGTCCACCTCGTGCTCCACCGCCTCGTCGAACCCGAACACGGTTCCGTCGTCCGTGGCGAGCTCGTCCGCCGGCGCGAACGACCCGTCCTCCAGCAGGCGCTCCACCGACCGCCGCTGCAGCTGCAGGAACCGCACCCGGACGTGGAGCACCGCACCGGGGCGCGGTTCGAGCAGCACCTCGGTCTGCGACCACGGCCG
>DATBHM010000013.1:0-10880 GCA_036557505.1 Actinomycetota bacterium
CCGCGGCCGGATGACCCGCTTGCAAACGATGGACAGATCCAGGACGTCTGGGTCGCCAAGCAGCCGGTCGATGACGGGAGCACGGAGACGCAGATCGAGGTGGTCTACTCCACGGGCGTCTACATCGATTTAGGGCCAGGAATCCCGAGTCTCTTGGGAGACCCCCAGGCACAGCTCAAGAGATTTGAGGCATCGGCAGCCGAGGACGCGAAGCAGACCGGAGGTCAGGCTCGGGTCACGCGCGTCAACGGGGAGCCCGCGTACCTCGTCCCTGAGGGAGCCGCGATGTGGGCGAATGGAAAGTCACAGGGGGCTGCTGGAGCGGTCACCTTCTATCTAGGTCATGAGGTCGCGGATGTGGTCGGTCACTTCTCCAACGACGACCTGCTCCGCATCGCTTCGACCGTGTCCGCCCGTCCAGCCTGAAAAGACAGACCAGACTCACTCTCCACACGGAAAGTCGGGCGGCAAGTCAGTCGCGCACGCCAGCGACTCGGAATGACACTCGACCGGCACCGTCCGAGGGTCAGTGGAGCGCCATCACCAGTAGCTATGAATCCACTCGCCGTTGTCGGCGTCGATCTCGACGGTCATTCGGGTGATTGGGCATGCGACGGGCGAAGCGCCAGGTGGCCCACCACTGACGCTCATGCAGATTCCGGAGAAGGTCACGAACCAGCTGGGATGGCCCTCCATCATTCCGAAGTCCGCGACCACGGACGAGGGCCTGACGTAGTCGGGCATTCGCACCCATGCGGCATCCACCGCCTCCTGGCCGGAGATCTTTGACGTGGAACCTGGCGAAGGCACCGCCTCCACCACCTGACTGCCACCCGGGTCAGCCACGCCCACCAACGGTGTCGGGCTGGGGAGGTTCTCGATCGTGGCAGCGGAAGAATACGTGGGACCGGCATGGCCTGCAGGTCCCGATGGCGAGCTTGCATGTCCGCAGCCAGCCAACGCGAGCACGGACACCACGGCCATCGCCCGCGTCCTCATGACGGGATGGTAGCCCGCTGCGACACCCCAGCGTTCGTCGATGTCACCGGGCGCCGGTGCCCGTGCACTGGCCCACCGGGAACGATGGGCCCAGCGCACACATTCGATGAATTTCGGAGTCGGGCGCGGTCACCAATACTGACCCTGACGACGGGAAGGAGCTGGCGATGACCACGGTGATCGCGGGGATCACGACCTCGGTGGACGGGTACATCACGGGGCCGGATGATGGACCGAAGCAGGGGCTGGGCGAGGGCGGTGAGCGTCTCCACTACTGGGTGTTCGGCGGTCCCTGGACGTACGGGGGCGAGACCCGCGGCGAGGCGACCGGCGCGGACAAGGATTACATCGACAAGACCTTCAGCCGCTTCGGCGCGGTCGTCGGAGGTCGCGGAACCTACCGGGCCGCGGACGCGTGGGGCGGCAGCAACCCGTTCGAGGTGCCGTTCTTCATCGTGACGCACCACCCGGAGGACGCGCCCGCGCCCGAGTCCGGCTTCACGTTCGTGGACGGGCTCGACGAGGCGGTCGCCCGGGCGCGGGAAGCGGCCGTGGACAAGGACGTGTCGATCATGGGCGGGGCGGACGTCATCCGACAGGCCCTTCGCGCGGGGTACGTGGACGAGCTCTCGATCTCGATCGCGCCGGTCGTGCTCGGTGCCGGGAAGCTCCTCTTCGACGGGTTCGACGAGTCGTTCGACCTCGAGCCGCTCGAGGTGCTCCACTCGCAGCTCGCGACGCACATCCGATACCGCGTCCTGCACTGACCGGCTCTCAGGCCAGGGCCTTGACGAGCAACGCGATCGCGAACGCGAACCCCAGCACCACCACGAACCGTCGCAGGCGGCGTGCGCCGACCCGGCGGGCGATCGAGGCGCCCGAGTAGCCGCCGGCGGTGGCGCCGATCGCCATCGCCAGGCCCTCGGCCCACACGATCTTGCCCTGGGCGATGAAGTAGACGAGCGCGATCCCGTTGATCAGCACGGTCGTGGCGTTCTTCAGCCCGCTCGACTGCAGGTAGTCGCGGTTGCCGAACATCCCGTACCCGACGAGCAGCACGAACCCCAGCCCGGCCCCGAAATAGCCGCCGTACACGGCGGCGCCGAACTGCCATGCGAGCAGTCCGGCGGTCGCCCGCGGGACACGGTCGGCGTGGGGTGCGCCCGGCCGGAGATCCTGCAGCAGCAGGAGCACGGCCGCCATCAGGATCAGGAACGGGGCCAGCAGCTCGAACGCGTGGTTCGGCGTGAGCAGCAGCAGGATCGCTCCGATGATCCCGCCGGCGAGCGACGGCAGGGCCAGCTCCAGCAGGAGCCGTCTGGTCCCGACGAGCTCGCGGCGGAATCCCGCCGTCGCCGCGACATATCCCGGCCACAGCGCCAGCGTCGACGTCGCGTTGGCCACGATCGGGTTCAGCCCGATGAACACGAGCGTGGGGTACGTGATGGTGGTGCCGCCACCGGCGACCGAGTTCAGCGCGCCCGCGACCACGCCCACCACGAGCACGATCGCCGCCTGGCCGACGTTCATCCGGCGACGAGGCTACGTGAGCCGGATGAACGGCAGGAACCGGCCTGCCGGACTCAGTCGGCCTTCGAGCCCTCGGTCACGGCCCGCTGGCGGATCTCCTCGACCACCGTCGGGTCGGCCAGCGTCGTCGTGTCGCCCAGCTCGCGGTTCTCGGCCACGTCGCGCAGCAGCCGCCGCATGATCTTGCCCGACCGCGTCTTCGGCAGCTCCTGCGTGAACACGATGTTCGCCGGCTTGGCGATCGGCCCGATGACCTTGGCGACGTGGTTCCGGAGGGTCTCCATCTCCTCCACCGAGCCGTCGGCGCCGCCCTTCAGCGTCACGAACGCCACGATGGCCTGGCCGGTCGTCGCGTCCATCCGGCCGCACACGGCGGCCTCCGCGACGGACGGGTGGTCGACGAGCGCGCTCTCGACCTCGATCGTCGAGATGCGGTGGCCGGCGACGTTCATCACGTCGTCGACCCGGCCGAGCAGCCAGAAGTCGCCGTCCTGGTCGACCCGGGCGCCGTCGCCGACGAAGTAGACGCCGTCGTACTTCGACCAGTACGTCTCGCGGTAGCGGTCGGGGTCGCCGTAGATGCCACGGAGCATCGACGGCCAGGGGTTCTTGATCACGAGGTACCCGCCGCCCCCGGCCGGGACCTCGTTCCCCTGCTCGTCGAACACCGCCGCCTGGATCGTCGGGAACGGCTGGATGGCCGATCCCGGCTTCAGCGTGCTGACCCCGGGGAGCGGCGTGATCAGGACCATGCCGGTCTCCGTCTGCCACCACGTGTCGACCACGGGCGTGCGGTCCCCGCCGATGTGCGTCCGGTACCAGATCCATGCCTCGGGGTTGATCGGCTCGCCGACGGAGCCCAGCAGCCGGAGTGACGAGAGGTCGTGCTTCTGCGCGTACTCCGGCCCCCACTTCATGTGGGTGCGGATCGCCGTGGGCGCCGTGTACAGCACCTGCACGCGATACCGCTCGACGATGTCCCACCACCGGTCCTTGTCCGGGTGATCCGGCGTTCCCTCGTACATGACCGAGGTGGTGCCGTTGGCCAACGGGCCGAACACGATGTAGCTGTGGCCGGTGATCCAGCCGATGTCGGCCGCGCACCAGTACACGGTCTCGGGCTTGATGTCGAAGATGTACTGGTGGGTGACCGACGTCCCCACGAGGTAGCCGGCCGTCGTGTGCATGATGCCCTTCGGCTTGGCCGTGGTCCCGCTGGTGTACATCAGGAACAGCAGGTCCTCGGCGTCCATCTCCTCGGGTGGGTACGAGGCCGGGTCGTCCGACTGCCCGTCGACCACGTCCGACCACCAGTGGTCCCGCCCCTCGGTCCACTCGACGTCGTTGCCGGTCCGCTTCAGCACCACGGACGTCTTCACCCCGGGCGCGGCCTCGAGCGCGGCGTCGGCGTTGCTCTTCAGCGAGACCACGCTGCCGCGGCGCCACGCCCCGTCCTGCGTGATCAGGTGGGTGCACTCCATGTCGTTCATCCGGCCCGACAGCGAGTCGGGGCTGAACCCGCCGAACACCACCGTGAACGGCGCCCCGATCCGCGCGAGCGCCAGCATCGTGACCGGCAGCTCGGGGACCATGCCCATGTACACCGCGACGTGGGTGCCCTTCTCGATCCCGAGCTCCTTGAAGCCGTTGGCCGCCTTCACGACCTGCTGCAGGAGGTCGCCGTACGTGATCGTCCGGCGGTCGCCCTCGGGTTCGCCCTCCCAGTGGTAGGCGACCTTGTCACCGAGGCCGTTCTCGACGTGGCGGTCGACGCAATTCTCGCAGACGTTCAGCGTCCCGCCGATGAACCACTTGGCGAACGGCAGGTCCCATTCCTTGAGCGTCTCGAACGGCTTGCGCCAGGTGATCCGCTCGCGGGCCTCGGTCTCCCAGAACTCGTCCGCGTCGCGGTCGTAGATGTCGGCCTTGGCGTTGGCCTGGAGGGCGAACTCCTTCGGCGGGGGATAGGTCCGCTGCTCGTCCAGCAGTGCGTCGATCGTGTTGCCGCGTTCCTGTTCCGCTTCCGCCATTGCTCGAACCTCCTCGACCGCGTTGGATTCGATGATCCGGTGTAGTCACGCCAATGCTCGCACGACCTGTGGTGAGGCCGTGATCTCGCGCCCTGCTTGAGGGCGGCCGGACCGTGGGGCATGCTGCGAGCACCTCCGGAGGGGAGCGCAGATGAACGACTCGATCCGCAGGCGCACGTCCGCCGCCGGAGCGCTGGTGCTCCTGCTCGCCGTCGTGGTCCTGGCTGCGTGCTCGTCGAACGGGAACGCGTCGGTGGCCGGGGCATACCTCAACCCGAAGAAGGGCGCGATCGTCCTCTCCGAGGACGGCAGGTTCAGCGTCGCGCAGGCCGACAACACCGTGGTGAGCGGGACCTACACGTTGGACGGATCGAAGATCACGTTCACCATCGGCGAGCGGACGGCAGGCTCCGGCACCATCGAAGGCGACAAGCTCACCGACCCCGACGGCAACGTGTTCGTCAAGACGCACGTCCCTCAATCGACCTGAGCCAGGCATCAGAGCGCGATTCGTCGCCTCAGGCGGCGGTCCTCTCCACGTGGGACCGCCCGGCCCTCTCGCTGGCGCGCGCCGCGCCCAGCACGCCGACGGGCATGACGCGCCGTTCCTTCATGCCGTTGATCACACCGGCCGCCGACGCGTACCACGCCACCGCCGCGGTGACGATCCCGGCCCAACCGCCGGCCTTGATGATGCCGGCCGAGTTCTGGAAGTTCCCGATGACCAGCAGGATCTCGGTGACCTGCAGGGTCAGGAACACCAGGAACACCGCGACGCTCACCTGGGTGCTCCACAGCAGCATGTAGGTGTTGAAGATCGCAAAGGCGAGCACGATCCAGCCCAGGTCGCTGGCCGCGGCGGCAGCCGACGTGGCGTTGGGTGCCACGAGCAGGGCCCACAGACCCAGCCCGATCCAGAACCCGCCGTACGTCGAGAACGCCGTGGCCCCGAACACGTTGCGGTTGCGGAACTCCCACATCCCCGCCAGCAGCTGGATGAACCCGCCGTAGGCGAGGGCGAACCCCAGCCACGCATCGGGCCCGTCGGTCAGCTTCGCGTTCTGCGCGCTCAACAGGAACGTCGTCAGAGCGAACGCCGCGAGCCCCAGCGGGGCCGGGTCCGCGACCGGCGAGAACATGGGAGCCGCCGTAGCGGTCACGCGGGCCGGCTCGACGGCTTCGATTCGTGCCATCTGAATCCTCCTTGCAACGTTGGAAGGCGCGGGCATCAGGTTGAACGCAACGACGAAGGAGGAGATCGGGGGGGCGGGGATCCGCTCCCGAGCCGGTGCGCGGGTCCAGACCCTCCCCGCCCCCCGCGGGATCGCTCTGGACCGTCCATCAGCTCGTACCACGATGTTAGGACGAATTACGTGAACGCGTGAAAACGTGATCGATCAGGCGTTCGATTGGAATCCCGGACAGTGACGGACGACCCCCCCGAAGGATCAGCTCGAAGCCGCGAGCTTCGCGACCGTGGCCCGGAGGATGTCCTTTGGGATCGGCCCGCTGTAGTGGTCGACCCGCCCGGCCACCGGTTGGTCGATCGCCACCTTGTTGCCGTTGCGATCGAAGAAGATCGTCACCGGCTGTCCGAGGAATCCGAACGAGCTCTGGATCTTGCCTTGGGGGTCTGCGACGCTGGGGTACGGGTAGCCGAAGTCGCGGATCGTGACCTGGGCGTCCGACTTCGAATCCTTGAGGTCCACCCCGAGGAACTGGACCTTGCCGCCGTATCGGTGGGCGACCGCCGACAGGCCGGGCGCCTCCTGACGGCAGGGGCCGCACCACGACGCCCAGAAGTTCACGACGACGGGCGTCCCCTTGAGCTGGGCGAGCAACTGCTGGAACTGGTCGGGCGTCATGGTGGGCAGGTCGAACCGGCCCTTGGGCAGGAGCGGCGCGGTCGTGGCGTTCGTTGCCGCGGTCGACGAGCCGAGTGGCGGGGGCGTCGGGACCGGATTGGCTCCGCTCGTGCATGCGGTGCCGAGCACGGCGAGCGACGCAACGAGGAACAGGGAACGACGGAACATCGGCTGCCAATGCTACGGCCGGCGCAACGATCGGGATGGCTCGGCGAAGCACGAGTACGCTGCCGATTCAGTGGACCATGCCGCGCTCGACACACAGGGATTGGCCGAGGCCCTCCGCCGGTTCACGGCGGCGCTGGAGGCCCACCGGGAGGAGCTCGACTCGCTGAACGTGTTCCCGGTGCCGGACGGCGACACCGGGACCAACCTCCTGCTCACGATGCGCGGCGTGATGGCGGCGCTCGACGGCCGGGACCCGGACCGGTTCGCGACGACGGTGGCCGACGCCGCCCTGATGTCCGCGCGGGGGAACTCGGGCGTGATCTTCGCCCAGGTCCTCCGGGCGCTGGTGGACGGCCTCCTCGGCGACGGGACGTCCGCACGCCGGACCCTGGCGCGTGCGTTGGGGTCGGCCGCGTCGGAGGCGCGGCGGGCGGTCGCGCGACCCGTGGAGGGGACCGTGCTCACCGTGCTGGCCGACGCCGCCTCGGCGGCGGGACGGGCTGCCGACGGCGCCGCCTCCGACGTGGCGTCGGCAGCCCGTGACGCCGCGGCCGAGTCACTCCGGCGGACGACGGCTGCGGTGCCCGAGCTGGCCGCGGCGGGGGTCGTGGACGCCGGCGGGCTGGGCGCGCTGCTGCTCCTCGACGCGCTGGCCTCCGTGGCGAACGGCTCGGAGATGACGGTCGAGGTCGGCCGGGCTGGCCCGGTCGGGTCGGCCGGCGCCGCGTCGTCGGACCAGGACGTCGGGTTCAAGTTCGAGGTGATGTTCCTGCTCCGCATCGACGACGAGCGGCTTCCGGAGGTCCGCGATCGGCTCGACGAGATGGGGGACTCGCTCGTGGTGGTCGGGAGCGACGGGCGGTACCGCGTGCACCTGCACACGGACGAGGCCGACGGCGCGGTCGCGCTGGCCGGACGTGGTGGCACGGTCGAGGACGTCCGCGTCGTCGACCTCGAGGAACAGGTCGCCGAGGCCTGCGTCGCCGGCCAGGCGCGCGCGGTTCGGATGGGGGAACGCCGGACGACCGGCCTGGTTGTCGTCGCCGAGGGCGACGGGATCGCGTCCCTGTTCCGGTCGCTGGGTGCGGCGGTCGCGTCGCCCGGGAACGCCGCGACCGGGCTGGGAGCGGCGGTCTCGGCCGTCACGGACGACGCGGTGGTCGTGCTGCCGACCGATCAGGAGTCGTTCGCCGTGGCCGAACGGGTCGCCGGGGAGAGCGGCAGGGACATCTGGGTGGTGTTCGCGCGGACGATCCCCGAGGCGCTCTCCGCGGCCGCGGCCTTCAACCCGACGGAGTCGCCGGCCGCCGTGGCCGAGCGCATGGCGGAGGCGGTCGGGACGGTTGCCACCGCGTCCGTGCGACGGGCCGACGACGCCTGGATCGGGACGATCGACGGTGACGTCGTCGCCCACGGCACGAACGTCGGCGAGGCCGCGGTCGGCGTGCTGTCGCCGATCCGAACCGACGAGCACGAGATCCTCACGGTGCTGACCGGCGAAGCGGCGGGGGCACGGGAGACCCGGGAGCTCCTCGAAGCGCTCGCTTCCGCGTTCGCCGACCTGCGGATCGAGCACCACGTCGGAGGCCAGCCCGGCGAGGCGTACGTGTTCGGCCTCGAGTGAGCCCGGCCGGTCGTCGAACGGGTCGGTGATGCGTGAGAACCTGCATCCGATGACGCTGAGCCTCGACGACCCCATCGAGCGCATCGACGCGCGCGTCGCCAACCGGCAGATGGGCGTGAAGGACAAGGGCCCGCCGGCGCATGTCGCGCTCGCTGAAGGGCTGGACATCCGTACGGTTCGGGCGCTGCTCCACCACTACCCCCGCCGGTACATCGACCGGTCAGACACGGGGCGCATCCGCGACCTCAAGATCGGCCAGTACGCCACCGTGGTCGCCACGGTCCGCAAGGTCGAGAAGCGCCTGACGCGGTACCGGAAGTCGATGGTCACCGTGACGCTGTACGACGGTTCGGGCTACCTGAAGCTGCCGTTCTTCAACCAGCCGTGGACCGCGACGACCTACAAGCCGGGCATGGAGGTGGCCGTCTCCGGGGTCGTGCAGCGGTACGGCCGCGACCTCCAGATGGGCAAGCAGGAGGTCGAGGTCCTGCGCGGCGAGGCCGAACAGGTCCACACCGGCCGCATCACCCCGATCCACGGCGCCACCGAGGGCGTCTCCTCACGGACCATCCGCGACCTGGTCCACCGGGCGTTCGAACAGCTCCCGCGCATCGACGACCCGCTCCCCGCGGCGGTCGTCGACGCCGAGGAGCTCGCGAGCTACGACTGGGCGCTGCGCAACATCCACTTCCCCGAGACCCAGGACGAGCTGGGCCGCGCCGAGGAACGGCTGAAGTTCGACGAGCTGTTCACGCTGGAGCTCGGCGTGGCGTTCCGCAAGCATCGCGTCGGCGTGCAGGAGGCCGGGGTCGCGCACGCCACCGGCGGCGCGCTCGAGGAGCGGTTCGTCGAGTCGTTGCCGTTCGAGCTGACCGCGGGGCAGCGGAAGGCGTCGGCGGCCATCGACGAGGCCATGGCCCGGCCGCACCCGATGAACCTCCTGCTGCAGGGCGACGTGGGGAGCGGCAAGACCGTGGTGGCGCTGGCCGCAGCGATGACCGCGATCGACTCCGGACACCAGGCCGCGATCATGGCGCCCACCGAGGTCCTTGCGGCGCAACACCATCGGAAGGTGGCCGAGCTGCTCGAGGGCGTCGGCCGTCCGCTCGCCCCGGCGCAGAAGACGAAGGTCGCGGCGGGGCAGGGTTCGATGTTCGACGACGCGAACGAGCCCGACGAACCAGAGACCGACGGCGACGACCGGGTGACGTTCGCCCTCCTCACGGCCGCGGTGACCGGCAAGGACCGCGAGCGGGTGCGGGAGGGCATCGCCAGCGGCGAGGTCGACCTCGTGGTCGGAACCCATGCCCTGGTGCAGGAGGGCGTGACGTTTCGCGACCTCTCGCTCGCCGTCATCGACGAACAGCACCGGTTCGGCGTCCACCAGCGCATGGCGCTCAAGAGCAAGGGAACCGCTCCGGACGTCCTCATCATGACCGCGACGCCAATCCCGAGGACGATGGCGCTCACGTACTACGGCGACCTCGACGTCGCCGTCCTGGACGAGCTGCCCGCCGGCCGGCAGCCCATCCGCACCACGGTGGTGCGCACGGCGCTGGAACGCGCGGCCGCCTACGACGTCGTCCGCCGCGAGATCCGCGAGGGCCGGCAGGCGTTCGTGGTGTGCGCCGCCATCGACGAGGACAACCGGCTCCAGGTCAAGGCCGCGGAACAGGAGGCCGAACGCCTGAAGACCGAGGAGTTCCCCGACCTCGAGCTCGAGGTGCTCCACGGCCGCATGCGCCCCGCCGAGAAGGACCGGCGCATGGAGGAGTTTCGCAGCGGCCGGACCCACCTGCTCATCTCGACCACGGTGATCGAGGTGGGCGTCGACGTCCCCAACGCCACGGTGATGCTGGTGGAGAACGCCGAACGGTTCGGCCTGGCGCAGCTCCACCAGCTCCGGGGCCGGATCGGCCGGGGCGAGCATCTGTCGCACTGCTTCCTGTTCGACGAGAGCGAACCGGGCAACGACGAGGCCCGCGCCCGCCTGGACGCGTTGGCGGCGACCACCGACGGGTTCACGCTGGCCGACGAGGACCTCCGCCTCCGCGGGGAGGGGACGCTGTTCGACATCAAGCAGGCGGGGATGCCCGACCTCAAGCTGGCCCGCCTGGTGCAGGACGTCGAGCTGGTGAAGCGGGCCAGGGCGAGGGCCTTCCGGCAGATCGAGGCCGACCCGGACCTGAGCGACAACCCCCGGCTTCGCGCCGAGCTCGAGGACCGGTTCGCGGACTCGATCGACTGGTTGTTCCACTCCTGACGTGCGCGTCATCGCTGGGGAGGCGAAGGGGCTCCGGCTGGCCCCGGTCCCCGACGGGACCCGGCCGCTGTCCGACCGGGCCCGGGAGGGTCTGTTCAGCAGCCTGGGGCCGGCCGTCGTCGGCGCGACCGTCTGGGACCTCTACGCGGGCACGGGGGCGACGGGCATCGAGGCGCTCTCCCGGGGCGCCGGGCACGCCGTGTTCGTCGACAGCGGGGCGCAGGCGGTTCGGACGATCAACGCGAATCTGGACAGAGCGCGCTTCACCGGGCGGGCGACCGTCCGGAAGGCGGAGGTTGCGACATTCCTGGGCAGAACGGACGGCACTGCCGACGTCGTGTTCCTCGATCCGCCCTACGACACACCGATCCAGCAGATCGAGCACGTCCTCGCCCTGCTGA
>DATBHM010000014.1:0-4344 GCA_036557505.1 Actinomycetota bacterium
CACGAGTCCGACCACCGCGCCCTTCGCCCAGTCGCCGAACCAGGCCCGCCACGACTGCTTGGCGAACCCCCACCGGCGTTCGTGCGCGAACCCCCACGCCCGGAGCGGCAGCCCCAGCACGGTACCTCCCAGGAGGACGATCGCGACGACGACCACCGACGACCCGACCGCGTCGGCCATCGCGCGGCCCGCCCCCGTGAACGCGAGCACCGCCAGATAGGCGAACGACACGACGGCGCCCACCACCGCGCGCAGGTACGCCGGGCGGTGGTACCGGCGGGCGCGGTCGATCTCCTCGTCGGAGAAGTACTCGCGGGGGTCCGGGAGGGCCACCGCGCTAGGAGGCGCGGCGGGCGACGTAGTCCCGCACGATGAAGTCGCCGAGCGCGTCGCCGTTCATCAGGAACACCCGGCCGGCGGTGAGGCGCGCCAGCCGCTCCATGAACCGGGCCAGGCCGGGCGAGTCCTCGAGCATGAACACGTTCAGCGTCACGCCGGAGCGTGCGAGCCGCATGGCCTCCTGGAGCGTCAACCGGATGGTCTCCGGCTCGGGCGGCCACGCGAAGATGGCGAGCTCGCCACGGAGGTGCGCGGTCGGCTCGCCGTCGGTGACCATGATCACCTGCCGGGTCGCCCGGGGATGTTTCGACAGCAGCCGCCCGGCGAGGTGGAACGCGTGGTGCATGTTCGTGCCGTACACGCGCTCCCACCCGGTCGCGGTGAGGTCCTCGGGCCGCATCCGCCGCGCGTAGTCGCTGAACCCGATCAGGTACAGGGTGTCGTGCGGGTACCGGCCCTCGATCAGGGCGTGCAGCGCGAGCGCCATGCGCTTGGCGGGGACGAAGTGCCCCCGCAGCGGCATCGAGAACGAGAGGTCGAGCAGGAGCGCGGTCGCCGTCTCGGTCCGGGTCTCCGCCTCGACCAGCTCGAAGTCGTCCGGATGCAAGCTGGGTGTCCGCCCGGCGCCGCCGCGGACGACCGCGTTGAACACGCTCCGCTGTACCGCGATCTGGCCGGTGTCGCCGAACCGCCACGGCCGGGTGGCGCCGGTCGGCTCGGCCTGTCCGCCGGTGTCGCGGGCGTCGTGCATGGCCTCCCGGTCCCTGCGGAGGTGTTCGAACAGCTTCACAAGCGCCCGTTCGCCGAGCTTGCGGGCGCCCTTCGGGGTGACCTCCATCCGGCCGTCCTTGCGGGACACCAGCCCGGCCTGCTCGAGGGCGCGTTCGATCTGCTTCAGACGATGGAGGTCGCGGACGGCGTCCTGGCCGAGCGTTCGTCGGAGCGCCTCCTCGTCGACGTCATCGAGCGCCGCGCCGGCGTAGTCGCCCTTCATCGAGCGGTCGAGGTCCTCGTAGTCGTGCATGCGTTCCAGGGCGTCGACCGCCGCCGACATCGGCATGGCCTCGTCGCCGTCGCCCATCACCTGCTCGTCCCACGGCATTCCCGGGAACATCCCCTCGAGGTTCTGGGCCAGCCGGTCGGCCTCGAACGCCAGGTCCATGTCCTGGAGCATCTGCTCCATCAGGCCCTGCAGCTCGCGGCGCTGCTCGGGGGACATCGAGGCCAGCAGTCGCGACATCGCCGCCATGCGCTGGGCCATCTGCTCGAGCAGCTCCTCGAGCGTCTGCGGGTTCCCGGGGAAGAACCGGCCGTGGCGCTGCATGAACCCGTCGAAGTCGTACGGCTCGCCCCGCTCGCGGGCCTCGATCATCGAGTTGAGCTCGGCGAGCATGTCCTTCAGCGCCTGCATCTCGGCCGGGGACATGTCCTGCATCCCCTGCGTCATCTGCCGGAAGTACGAGTTCAGGATCTCGTTCTTCAGGAACTCCATGAGCTCGTCGAACTCGCGCTGGGCCTGCTGGTCGGTGAAGCGGTACTCGCGAAGCTCCCCGATCTTGCCGGGCGCGTCGGGCGGGAGCGCGTCGAGGAACGACTCGCGAAGGCGCGCGTCGTCGCCGGGGTCGAAGCTGAGCGTGGTGCGTTCGCGCTCGAGGATCTCGTCCAGGCGCCGGCGAACCTCCTCGAGGGGACCGGCGAGATTCAGGCGGTCCTGCTCCTCGCGGCGACGCTGGCGCAGGCGCGCCCGAAGCGTGTCGAGCCCGTTGAACGAACCTCGCACGCCGCGCCGGAGTAGCCGCCGCATGGCGAATTCCGCGCCCTCGCCGGACAGCAGCTCGTCCGACATCGCGTCCAGCAGGTCTGCGGCGGCCACGTCGGGACCGAACGGGTCCTGCGTGTCGTCCCACTGCGAGTAGCGGAACCGCATGCACCTGAGCCTACGCCAGGTTCGGAGTTTCCCTCGGGACGGGGTAAACCGACGGGGCTCCCGGGGACTTGAACCGATGATCGACGCGACGGAGAGGAAGGGGCAGCATGCCCACGTGAACGCCGAGCCGGAGTTCCGGGAGCTCTACGAACGCGAACACCCGACCGTGCTGCGGGCGTGCTTCCTGCTGGCGCGCGACCGGGCCGCAGCGGAGGACGCGACGCAGGAGGCGTTCGCTCGTGCGCTCGAGCGGTGGGACCGGCTGCGGGGCGAGGAGTGGACGGGTGGCTGGGTGATGCGGACGGCGCTGAACGTGGTCAAGCGGAGCCGGGGCCGTAACCGAGGGTCCGCCGACCCGGTCCCGGACCCGGCCGCCGCCGAGGTGGACGTCGCCGCGCGGACGGACCTGTGGACCGCGGTGGGACGACTCCCCCGCCGGCAGCGGGAGGCGACGGTCCTGCACTACGCGCTCGACCTGCCGGTCGCGCAGGTGGCGGCGGCCATGGGGTGCAGCGAGGGCGCGGTGAAGTCGCACCTGTTCAAGGCCCGGGCGGTGCTCGCCCGGCTGACGATGGAGCGGACGACGTGAACGACGACGACATCCGAACGCAGCTCCGGCGGGAGCTGGACTCGGCGCCCGTCTGGCGCCTGGATCCGGGGGACGCCATCGGTCGGGCCGGTCGCCACCGTCGACGGAGGACGGCCGTGACGGCCGTGAGCGTCGTGGTCGCGCTCGGCGTCACGGCCGCCTCGCTGGTCGGGCTCGCCTCGTTCCGGCGTCATGGAACGATCCTCGGAGGTGGCTCGTCGCGCGGGTCCGGCAGCAGCGCGTCGGCTCCATCGTTCACCCAGCCTTCGGCTCCGCTCGTCGCGGCGTTCACGTGCGACGGTTCGACGACCTCTCCCGCCGACGTCTCGGTCACGGCCGGGCCCGCCGGGGTCCGGATCGAGGTGGACAACACGTCCGGCGAGGCGATGGGGTTCGACGAGCCGCTCGGTGGGACCAACGCGCCCCGCGGGAGGCACGAGCTGGAGGACCCGGATGGCGGAACCGGCTGGCCGCTCGGGCCGGGCGACTACGCGGTGAAGTGCGTGCCGAACTCCGCCACCGACCCCGACGCCATCGCCGGAGCGACGCTGCACGTGGTCGATCCGAACGGGTTCTGGGTTTCGGATCGGCTGCAGTGCACGACCGACCAGGAGTTCGGCGGCGTCGGCGACTATCCGGCGGGCGTGGACGGGGAGCCGCTCGACCGGGCCGTGCACGAGGCGCTGGACGGGTACGCCGTCCCCGGCGACGTCATCAGACCGGTCGGCTACCCCGAGGCGTTCCGGCGGCAGTTCGCGCTGGTGCGGGACGGCCGGAACATCGTCCTCGCCACGCTGCTCCACCTGCCCGACGACACCTGGCTGCCGGGCGAGACGGGTGGGTGTTCGGGTGAGGACCAGGTCAAGGGCGGGTTCCGGGCCCCGATCCGGCGGGGCTAGCGGGACTGCGCCAGCGACCGGGTGAGCGACTCGGCGGCGCGCTGGATCTGGTGCGGCAGGGACGAGCGGTTCCGCTCGGAGATCTCCTTGGCGAGCAGCACCGGCGGGACGACCCGGACGCCGCGCATCGTCCGCGGCGCGATGACGGCACTGGTCCGGGGGCAGAGCAGCGCAACGGTCCCGCCCTCGACGCCGATGGCACTCACGTGGGCCCGGAGCCGCCGGGCCGCCCGGCGGGCCCGGTGGATGCCGGGGATCAGGAACCCCTGGGGAACCGAGTCGCCCCGGAACAGCACCGCGAACGCTCCGGTCGTGCCGAGCACGATGTGGTCACACCCCAGCTCCTCCCCGGGCAGCACGCGGAAGCTCCACCGGTCGAGCTTGCGCAGCTCGCGTTCGGGGAGGACGGTCGGGGGACGTGCGGCATCGCGTCCGGGCATGGCGGACACATCGGCACCCCGCCGCGCGGGCTTGACCGGCCTCGGTCAGCCCAGACCGAGCCCCGTCATCAGGGCGCGGAGGGTCAGTCCGAAGCAGATGAACGCGGCAACCGCGAAGGGGAAGTACTGGTCGCGTTCGAGGTCGCGGGC
>DATBHM010000015.1:0-1821 GCA_036557505.1 Actinomycetota bacterium
CCACGGCCGATCGTTCACGGAACCGCCTTCCCGGCCCGACCCTCCGTCGGGCCCCGCGCCATTATGCGCCGTCTCCGGCGGCGCCCGGGACGGGGAATGGTTCTCAAGTTGACGTGCGCGAAGTTCTCCGCCGCGACGAACCCACCCCGGAAGTCGGTGGATACCCCTTCACCGGCCGCCGTAAGCTGGGGCCGTCCTTCGCGGAAGGGGGCGCCCGGCCGGGCCGGTGGGCACATCCCACCGATTGGTCGTCACGCCGGAAGCGCGCCCTTGGGACGAGTGCCTTTCGGCCCGCTCTGACGCCTTCCGCCGGCGGCGCGGGCCATCGACGAGCACGGTTGCGGTCCGTCGACAGGGTCCCTAGCCTCGGCGGGGCGATGAGCGACTTCCTCGACGAGGTGCGGCGTGCAGCCGAGGCCGCGCTCCCGCCGGTGGAGGGCGAGGTCGCCGTCCCCGGCCTGCGCGAGCCGGTCGAGGTCATCCGCGATCGCTGGGGCGTGCCCCACGTCAGCGCCGCCAACCGTCAGGATCTCTTCTTCGCGCAGGGCTTCGTCCAGGCCTCCGAGCGGCTGTTCCAGATGGAGCTGGTGTACCGGCTCGGAACCGGCCGTCTGGCCGAGCTGTTCGGCGACCTGACCCTGCCGATGGACCGCTTCGTGCGGACCGTCGGCTGGAACCGCGCCGGCCGCCGCATCGCCGAGCGGAGCGACGACCTCTCCCGCGAGATCGTTACGGCGTTCCTGTCCGGCGCGCGGGCGTGGCTCGCGGAGATGCCGGCCCCGCCCATCGAGTACGGCATCCTCGGCGGGGTGCAGCCGTGGCTCCCCCGTCCGGACGAGCACGACGTGGTCGCCGCCTCGATCGTGTTCATGGCGTGGTCGCTGTCGGGGAACTGGGACACGGAGCTGCTGCGCGCCGAGATCGCCGACCGGCTCGGGTGGGAGGCGATGCTCGACCTGTTCCCCAGCCTGCCGGGCGAGGCCGGCCCGCTGGTGCCCGGGAAGCGCGGAGGCGCGACCCGCGCGGCCGCCCTCGAGCTCCTTCGGCAGGCCCCCGGGCTCCCCAAGGGCCAGGGCTCGAACAACTGGGTCGTGAGCCGGGCGCGAAGCGAGACCGGGGAACCGTTGCTGGCCAACGACCCGCACCTCCTCGCGCAGCTCCCGTCCATATGGATCGAGATGCACCTCACCGCGCCGGGCATCGACGCCGCCGGCGTGTCGCTGCCGTTCGCTCCCGGGATCACGATCGGCCACAACGAGCGCATCGCATGGGGGTTCACGAACGTCGGCGGCGACACGCAGGCCCTCTACCTGGAGAGGCTGAACGCGGATGGGACCGCGGCGCTCTACCGGGGCGCGTGGGAGCCGGTGACCTCGTTCGAGGAACACATCACGGTCCGCGGCCGCGACGAGCCGGACGTCGTCCACGCCCGGGAGACCCGCCACGGTCCGATCCTGGACTCGTACCTCCTTGGCACGCGCGACGCGTTGGTGGTCGAGGGCGGCATCACCGAGACGTACGCCCTTCGGTTCGTCGGATTCGAGGAGACCATTCAGCCGTCGACGACGTGGGCGCTCAACACGGCGGGGTCGTGGGACGAGTTCCGCGAGGCGATGCGCGAGTGGCACTCCCCCGGCCAGAACGCCGTCTACGCCGACGTCGACGGCCACATCGGTTATCAGTGCACCGGCCTCCATCCGGTCCGCCGCGGCTGGGACGGCACGGTCCCGGTCCCGGGCTGGACCGGCGACCACGAATGGGACGGCTGGGTTCCGTACGACGAGCTGCCGTGGACGCTCGACCCCGGCGAGGGCTACCTGG
>DATBHM010000016.1:0-8594 GCA_036557505.1 Actinomycetota bacterium
ACCACGATGGGGTAGGTCATCGCCGACTTCACGCGCTGGCGCAGCTCGACCTCGCGCTCGATGTTGTCCGCCAGGCGCAGCAGGACCGAGTCGAGCACACCACCGGTCTCACCGGCTCGGATCATCGCGATGAAGAGGTTCTGGAACACCTTGGGGTGCTTCGCCATCGCCTGCGACAGCGAGGACCCCCGCTCGACGTCCAGCCGGACCTCGGTCAGGACCTTGGCGAGGGTCTTGTTCTCCGTCTGCTCGGACAGGATGGCCAGGGCCTTCAGGATCGGAAGCCCGGAGTTCACCATCGTGGCGAACTGCCGGGAGAAGACGGCCAGCTCCTTCAGCGGAACGAAGCCCGGACGGAACGAGAACTCCTTGGCCCCGAGGCTGTCCTTCTTCTGGGCGACGGAGACGGGGACGTAGCCCATCTCCTGGAGCTTCGAGATGACCAGGCGTTCGTTGTCCGCCTGCAGGGATCCGGTGACCATCTTGCCCTGACGGTCCCGGACCCGGTACGTGTAGGTGCTAGCCATTCCGGCCTCCTGACATCACGCTGCCCATCGCGTAGCCGCCGCCCCCGTTCATGTTCTGTATCGGCGGGGCACTGCCCAGAAGTCGAGTCAGCTCCTCCGGGTCGTGGGAGCGTTCCATCGCCAGCTGGTTGGTGATCCGGCCCGACCGGACCAGCTCGGCGAGCGACGCGTCCATGGTCCGCATCCCGAACCGGCCACCCGCCTGCATGACGGAGTAGATCTGGTGGACCTTTCCCTCACGGATGAGGTTCCGGACGGCCGAGTTCGCGATGAGGATCTCGGACGCCACCACCCGTCCCTGCCCGTCGGCCGTCTGCAGCAGCTGCTGCGTCACGACGCCCTGCAGCGTGGTGGACAGCTGCACCCGAACCTGCTGCTGCTGATGCGGCGGGAACACGTCGATGATCCGGTCGATCGTCTGGGGGGCGTCCTGCGTGTGCAGCGTGGCGAACACCAGGTGGCCGGTCTCGGCCGCCGTGATGGCGGTCTGGATCGTCTCCAGGTCGCGCATCTCGCCGACCAGGATGACGTCCGGGTCCTGGCGCAGCACGTGCTTGAGGGCGGGTGCGAATCCGTGGGTGTCGGAGCCCACCTCACGCTGGTTCACGATCGAGTTCTTGTGGTTGTGCAGGAACTCGATCGGGTCCTCGACGGTCATGATGTGGGCCCGGCGTTCGACGTTCACGATGTCGACGAGCGAGGCGAGCGTCGTCGACTTCCCGGAGCCGGTCGGCCCGGTGACCACGACGAACCCCCGCGGGTACCGGGCGAGCTCGGTGACGACCGGCGGCAGCCCGAGGGACTCCACCGTCTTGATCTCGTAGGGGATGAGCCGGAAGGCGGCGCCCATCGAGTCCCGCTGGAAGTACACGTTCACCCGGAACCTGGCCCTGCCGGGGAGCGAGTACGACATGTCGAGCTCGAGCTCCTGCTCGAACTGCTCCCGGCGGCGCTGGGGCAGGATCGCGTAGATCATCGCCCGGAGCCCCTGCTGGGTGAGGACCGGGTACTGGTCCAGCCGTTCCAGGTGCCCGTGCATCCGGATCATCGGCTGCGTCCCCACCGTGAGGTGGAGGTCCGAGGCCTGCCGCTGCAGGACCACGTCGAGCAGCTCGGGAATGGGCACGTCGGGCGGAGCCGCGTGTCCGGTCGTTCCGATCGTGTTCGTCATGTCAGACCACCACCCTCAACACTTCCTCGATCGACGTGAGGCCTCGAGCGGCCTTCAGCAGCCCGTCGACCCGGAGCGGGATCATTCCCTGCTCCAACGCCACCTGCCGAATACGATCGGACGCTGCACGCTCCACCGTTAGCCGTTCGACCTCTTCCGTGACGCTCATGACCTCATACATCCCGATTCGTCCCAGATATCCAGTCTTCGAGCAGGCGGTACAGCCGACCGGCCGGTACAGCTCGGTGATCTCCTGGAACTGGTGGGGAAGGAACCCCGCCTCCACGAGCTCGACCTCCGTGGGCGTGTAGGGCTCGCGGCACCGATCGCAGAGCTTCCGGGCGAGCCGCTGGGCGACGATCCCGTCCAGCGCCGACGCCGAGAGGTACGGTTCCACGCCCATCTCGGTGATCCGGGCCACTGCCGAAGGCGCGTCGTTGGTGTGGAGCGTGGACAGCACGAGGTGTCCGGTCAGCGCCGACTCGACGGCGATGAGGGCCGTCTCGTGGTCCCGGATCTCACCGATGAGGATGATGTCCGGGTCGGCCCGCAGGATCGACCGCAGGGCGGCGGCGAACGTCATCCCGGCCCGGTTGTTCACCTGCACCTGGTTGACGCCGGGCAGGCGGTACTCGACCGGGTCCTCGACCGTGATGATGTTGCGGTCGGGCTGGTTGAGGATGTTCAACGTCGCGTACAGGGTCGTGGACTTCCCCGACCCCGTCGGCCCGGTGACCAGGATCGCGCCGTACGGCTTGCGGAACGACTGCTCGTAGCGCTTGTACGCCTCGTCGGAGAACCCGATCTGGTCGAGGCGGAGCAGCACGGATTCCTTGTTCAGGATCCGGATGACGACCTTCTCGCCGTACACCGTCGGCAGGGTCGCCACGCGAAGATCCACGGAGATCGCGCCCACCTTCAGGCCGACCCGGCCGTCCTGTGGGACGCGCTTCTCTGCGATGTTGATGTCGGCCATGACCTTGAGCCGGCTGATCAGACCGTTCTGGATGTTCTTGGGCGACCGCATGACCTCGTGGAGCACGCCGTCGACGCGGAACCGGATCCGCACGTCCTTCTCGGTGGGCTCGATGTGGACGTCGGAGCAGCGTTCGTTGACCGCCCGGCTGAGCAGCATGTGCACGAGCTTGACGACGGGGGCGTCCTCGACCGCCGCCGAGGGAACGTCGAGGTCCAGGGACTCGTCGGCCGCGGCGGCGGCCTCGCTGGCCAGCTGCTCCACCTCGCCGCCGACGTCGGAGTACTTGCGGATGGCCGCGGTGACGTCCGCCGCGGTGGCCACGATCGGCTCGACCTCGCGTCCGGTGATCGTGCGGATGTCGTCCAGCGCGTAGACGTTCGCCGGGTCGGACATGGCCACCAGCAGCCGGCCGTCCCGCACGGCGATGGGCAACGCGCGGTACCGACGGGCCACGGCCTCGGGGATCAGGGCCGTGGACGACGGGTCGACGGGGTACTCGGAGAGGTCGACGAACTCGAGCCCGATCTGATGCGCGAGCGCACGGACCAGGTCGGTCTCCTTGATGAGCTGGAGGTCGATCAGGATGCGGCCGAGGGACTTGGGGACGCGCTCCTGTACCTTCAGTGCCTCCCCGAGCTGCTCCTCACTGATCAGACCCTGTTCGATCAGGATCTGGCCAAGCTGCTTGGTCTTCTTCTTCACGCTCCGTCCCCGTCCAGCAACCGGTGGTCACTGGTCAGATTCGGCAGGCGCGGGGCCCTCCTGAAGGAGCTGGGCGAACTCCCGCGCGAGGGCGATGCGGTCGATCTCCTCGTTCCGTTTCTCCGGGGACTGGGATGGCTCCTCCGACGTGGGATCGTGCCCGGGTTCGGGCGACGGGGCGGGCTCGACGGGAGCGGGCGGCGCAGCCTCCATGACCGCGTGTGGGGTCTCGTGATGGACCTCCTGGGCAACCGGCTGGGGGGCCTCCTGGACCGCCTCCCGGGCGACCGGCTGGGGGACCTCCTGCGGCTGCTCCTCGGGCACCTCCGGCGGAACCGCCTCGTGAACGTCCGGCGGGGACTCGTCGACCGGCTGCGGTGCGAACTCCTGGTGCACCTCGGGCGGGACCTGCTGGTGGGCCCCCGCGGGCGCCTCGTGAACCGCCTCCGCCGGGAACTCCCGGTGGACCTCCTGCGGCGGTTCCTGGGGCGCGACCGGAGGCGCTTCCTGGTGAATCTCCTGCGGCGCCTCCCGCGGCACCTGCTGGAAGCCGTCCTGCGGCGCCTCCTGTGCGACCGGCCGGAAGACGTCCTGCGGCGGCTCCTGAGGGGGCTCATGGGGAGCCTCGTGGATCACCTCCCGCGGAACCTCGTGGATCACCTCCTGGGGGACCACGTCCTGGCCGGCCTCCCGAGGCCACTCCGGGCGGGCCTCCTCGTGCACCTCCGGCGGTGCCCCGATCGAGGCCTGGGCGGGTTCGAATTCGAGGCCCGCGGCCGGCTCAGCGGTGGCGGGCTCGGGGTCGATGCCGCTCGCGGCGGCCGTGGCCGCCGCGAGCGCCTCGTCGAGCACGCGGTCCTCCACGGCGGGAACCTCCCGCCGTGGAGGCGGCTCCACGTGCCCGATCCCGCCGGAGTCCGTGGCGTGCGTGGGAGCGACGACGGACGCGCGGAAGTCGTCCCCCACCGACGGAGCGGCGGCGCGCAGCCGCCGGCCCAGGTTCAACCCCTTGTTGCTGAGGTCGACGTTGACGGGCTCGCTCATGGCGACCCCGAACTGGCGCGCCTCCTCCGCGACCAGGAGGGCCTGTTCCAGGTAGTCGAGGAGGATGCCCGGACGGGTGCCGGCCTCCGCGACCGCGAAGGCCGCGTAGGCCCCCTGCCGCACATACGCCCACAGCTCGTCGGCGAACTCAGCGAACCCGCGGTCCGGGTCGCCCAGCGCGGTGAACCGGAGCAATCCGGGCGTGATGTCCTGCTCACCGTGGGGCGGGAACGAGCCGAGCACCAGGCCGTCACGGGACAGGATGACGCAGCCCAGCACCTCAGCCCTGGCCGCCACCCGGGACGCCAGCGCGGTGAAATCGGGGTCCATGTGTTCCTCCGAGCATCGGCACCGCCCCGAGGGGACCTTGAACCGACCCGCCCCCAAACGGCCGTCGGCCGAGGTCGTCGGCTCAGCGGGGGGGGTCGGACGGGCGGGGGGCGTCGGACGGAGGGGCCGGCTCCACGAGCGGTTCGGCGATCGCCGCCACCGCGGCCGCCGACATGACTCCGGTCGACGGCGCCTGTCCGGTCCAGATCTCGAACGACAGCGCCGCCTGGTGGATCAGCATGCCGAGCCCCCCGAACGCCGCGGCGCCCGCCTCCCGGGCGGCCGCGACGAGCGGCGTGACCGCGGGCCGGTACCGGAGGTCGACCACCAGCTCCACCGCCCCGAGCGCAGGGAGCGGGAGCTCCTCCGTGCCGAGCACCGGGGTCGCGTTGACCAGGACGTCGGGTTCCTCGGCATCGGCTTCGGACCAGGCGATGGTGCGGACCTCGGCCGGGAGGCCCCACAGGCACCGCACCACCTCGGCCGCCCGGCCGGCGTCGCGCGCCGCCACGGCGATCGATGCCACGCCCGCGCGGGCCAGCGCCAGCGCGCAGGCGCGGGCCGCGCCCCCCGACCCGAGCACGAGGGCGTGCCGCCCCGCCGCCTCGAACGCGGCGTCCCGCTCGAGGAAGCGGCCGAACCCCGGCGCGTCGGTGTTGTGCCCGACCAGGGTGTCGCCGGCCACGACCAGGGTGTTCACGGCACGAAGGCGCGTCGCGTCCTCCGTGAGGTCGCCCGCGAGGCCGGCGACCGCCTCCTTGTGGGGCATGGTGACGTTCGCTCCGGCCAGTCCGAGCGCGGCCAGCCCCTCGACCGCCGCGCGCACCGCCGTGGGCGGGACCGGCAGCGGCACGTACACCCAGTGGAGACCCAGGGCTGCGAACGCCGCGTTGTGGATGACCGGGGACAGGCTGTGTTCGACGGGCCACCCGATCAAGCCCACGACGCGGGTGGCCCCGGAGACCCACGACGGCGGCGCGGTGCCGCCGCCTCCCCCGGCCCCGGGCTGACGCGGGGAGGCGCCTCCCCCGGCCACGTCAGGTCCCCAGGCAGACCGACTTGTCGTGCAGGAACTCGGCGTACGTCGAGGCGAACCGGCTCTTCCCCGGCCCGTCCTTGTCGCACTTCACGTAGTAGAGGTAGTCCGCGTGTGCCGGCTGGAGGGCGGCCCGGATGGCGTCGACGTACGGACTGGCGATCGGCGTCGGCGGCAGGCCCTTGTGAATGCGGGTGTTGTAGGGGCTGTCGCTCTGGAGGTCCTTCGCCGTGAGCGTCCCGTCGCCCGGCGTCGGGTCGTCGTACAGCAGCGTCGCGTCGATCCCAAGCGCCATGTTGTCCTTCAGCCGGTTGTAGATGACGGCTGCGACCTTCGGCCGGTCCGTCGCGAGGCCGGTCTCGCGCTCGATCATCGAGGCGATGATCACGATCTGGTAGCGGGTCATCCCGAGGGTCCTCGCGTTCTTCCACGGGAGGTCGGCCGTCCCCCTGCGGAACTCGTCGAGCATCGCCTCCGCCACCTGCTGCGCCGTGGGGAGCTGCTTGGCGTCGAAGGAGTAGTTGTGCGGATAGAAGAACCCCTCGGGGTTCTTCGTTCCCTTCGAGAAGAACGGCGCTAAGGACAGCTTGCCGCTGTCGACGACCTTGAGGAACGCCTTCGCCGGGATGTGGAGGTGCTCCTGGACGCGCTGGGCGATCTGCGTCAGGCGGAACCCGATCGGGATGTCCATCGTGACCGTCGGATCGTGGTGCGGCCTGACCGTGATCACGGCCAGGATCTGGGCCACCGTCATGTTCGTCTTCAGGTCGTAGGAACCGGCGAGGATCCGACCGGCGCGGTCGTCGTTGCGCAGGAGGAACTTCCCGATCAGGCCTCCGCACCTCATCACCCCGGCGTTGTGCAGGATGTCAACGACGTCGCCGCTGCTGGCGCCCTGGGGGATGGTGACGGCCACCGGCTCGTGGGGGCCGGAGCCGCTCTTACACCCGGACACGTAATGCATGCCGGCGAACGCGAGGCCGCCCAGGATCAGGACGACGACCAGGAACACGACCAGACCCCAATGGCGCCGGCGAGGCTCGTGAGCGTGGCGGGGGCCGGGAGGTGCGGACCGGCTGGACGTGATGACGCTCAAGATGCCCGAGCATAACGGTTCGACGTGCCCCACGAGCGTTCGAACGCTCCCGCGCCGGTGCGGGAGCCGGTCAAGCCGGTGGGATCGACTGCCGGAAGTGGAAGAACCCGTGGGGGTCGTAGGTCGACTTCACGTGCCGGAGTCGTGACAGGTTCGACCCGTAGTAGGCGTGCTCCCAGTCCCCCCGGTCGGGGTCGATGTAGTTCTGGTACGCCTGCCCGCTCGCGTACGGACGCATGGTGTGGGCGAAGTCGGAGAGCCACTTCAGGGTGGCGTTCACCGTGGATTTCGCGGTCGACGTCGACCAGGTCGTGAAGTACTGCGCGAGGAACAGCTGGTCGCGGTGGACGAACGCCGTCGCGTCCTGCGCCGGACGATTGAGCGCTCCGCCGTAGGCGTCGATGAGCACCCCGCCGCCCGTCTGCAGGGCCGGGTCGTGCAGCCGCGCGTCGATGGCGTCGACGACCGCCTGGACCCCCGCAGGCGGGAGCACGTGGCCGAAGAAGTCCGACTTGGCCTTCTCGATCTGCCTGCTCAGCTTCCCGGCCTGGTTCTGGGTCGGCAGGTGGCACTCGGCCACCGTGAGGTCCGAGCAACCGGCCTCGACCATCATGGTCTCGGCGACGGAGTCGGAGGCGATCTGCTTCGTCGTCGGCTGCGCCCCGACCGCGTTGATCAGCGAGGGCAACTGGGCCGAGAGCCCCGTCTGCGGTCCGACGTACACCCCGGACACGGACACGCCGGGCTGTCCGACGGCCGCGTGGAGGTGGCAGGTCGACCACAGTGCGTCCGGCCGGTTCGGCGCCCACGACTGCCAGGCGTGGAGCACGTCGCTCGCGTGGCTCCACGGCCAGGACAGGAAGAACCGTGAGAGCGTCGTCACCGGGTGCACGGCAAACGTGAACGACGTGACGACGCCGAAGTTCCCGCCTCCGCCGCCCCGGCACGCCCAGAACAGGTCGGAGTTGTGGGTGGCGTCGCAGGTGAGCAGGTCGCCCGCGGCCGTCACGATCTTCAGCGAGCGGAGGTTGTCACTTGCCAGGCCGAACTTCCTCCCCAGCACGCCCTGGCCGCCGCCCAGCGTGAGCCCGGAGATCCCCACGGTCGGGCACGAGCCCCCGGCGAAGGCCAGCCCGTGTTGCGCCAGCACGGCATAGATGTCGACCAGGCGCGCCCCCGCACCGATCGTCGCCGTCTTCGCCGCCGCGTTGACCGAGACGGACGACAGGTGACCGACGTCGCAGACCAGCCCCGACCCGCTCGAGTAGCCGGCGTAGCTGTGACCTCCGCTCCGCGCCGTGAACGGCAGGCCGTGGTTGCGGGCGAACTGGATCGACTGCTGGACGTCCGACGCCGACCGGCACTCCGCGATCGCGGCCGGATGGAGATAGTCGAACCGGGGATCGAACAGCTGCTTGGCCGTGGGGTACGCGGGGTCGCCCGGGCGGATCAGCTTCCCGGCCAGGGACCGGCCGAACGCCGACCAGTCCCCGTCCGCGGGCGGTCCGTCGAATGCCGTCGAAGCCGCGGGCGCCCGACGGGCACCGGCAGGGGTACAGGCGGCACCGAGCATCGACAGCCCGGCGACCCCGAGCGCGGTTCGGCCGGCTGAGCGGAGGAACTCACGCCGGTCCATGGCGGGCGGATCGTACCCCCGGGACCCGCGGTCGGGAAGGAACCCGGGAACCGGTTCGACTCGTGATCACCGG
>DATBHM010000017.1:0-5677 GCA_036557505.1 Actinomycetota bacterium
AGGACCGCGAGCGCATCCGCCCGCACCTGACGGACGGAGTCCATCAGGAGCTCCGGGGGAGCGAGGTCACCGAGGAGGAACCGCAGGATCGGCTCGCTCTCGAGCGTCGTGGCCCGGGGCGGCGACGAGAGCCAGGCGCGAACGTGCCGGCGGCCGGCTCCGGTGATCGAGTACACGGTCCTCGTCCGATCGCCGGTGCGCTCGGTGCGCGCCGCCGCGAGCCCCGACTCCTGGAGCCGTCGGAGCTCCGCGTAGATCCGGCTCTCCGCCCGGGGCCAGAAGAACCGCATGTTCCTGCGGAGCTGGCGGGTGATCTCGTACGCCGGCCACGACGGGCGGAGGGCGAGGAGCCCGAGGATCGCATTGGACGTGGTCGCCGTTCTCGCCATGGCCGCCGGCTGGACATCTTACTCCTACTAGGAGTAGATTCCGCGCAGTCGCCCGAAGACGGTTCGGGCTCGTCGCGGGGGAGGGGAACCATGGCGATCGCGCGGGTGTTCGACGGTCCGGGGTGGACCGCCGACCAGTACGGAGAGCTGATCGAGCGGATGGGCTTCGGGGGCCACTCGGCGCCCGGCGTGTTGTTCCACTGGGCGACGGTCACCGAGGAGGGCATCCGGGCGACCGACGTGTACGCGACGCAGGAGGACGCGGACCGGCTCGCAGCGGAGTCGGTCGGGCCCCTCGCCGCGGAGCTCGGCCTTGCACCACCGACCGTCAGCCAGTACGCGGTGCTGCGCTACCTCGAGCCCTGACCCGGAGCACGCCACGTGTGTCCGGTCGGAGGCTGGTTCGATCGGCGTCGGGGGCTCGGGGTAGGGTGACGCGACCGGAGCAGGCCGATCCGAAGGGAGGCACCGTGGCAGACCGTCCCACCCACTTCGAGGTTCCCGTCGACGACCCGGACCGCGCCGAGAAGTTCTATGCCGACGCGTTCGGATGGACGTTCAACCGATTCGAGGGCGCGCCCCAGTACTACGGGCTCGCGACCACCGGCGAGGACTCCCAGCTCGGCATCAACGGCGCCCTGTACCAGCGCGGGGACATGAACCAGGTCACGCTGACCATGAGCGTCGGCTCGATCGAGGAGGCGGGGGCGCGGATCCAGGCTGCCGGCGGCGAGCTGATCGTGGACAAGGCCCCGGTTCCCGGCGTGGGCTACTTCGCCCAGTACAAGGACACCGAGGGCAACATCATCGGCATCTTCGTCGACGACACGTCCGCGACGATGTGACCCGGCCGGGGGCCGGCCGGCCGCCGATCCTCCCGCGGGCCTGATGCGGCTTCGCAACCTCGACCTCGGGGACCTCGACCTCTACGTCGCCCAGTACTGCGACCCGCAGATGTGGACGCACCTGGGGGGTCCGCGTCCGCGCGAAGGGCTCGAGGACAAGCTCGAGCGCGATGTCGCGGCCACCGCCGCGGACGAGTACTGGGTGCTGGTGGTGATGCCCGACGAGACCGGAGCCGGCGCCGGCACGGTCGCGGTGTGGGAACACGAGTCGGAGGGCCGGCCGGTCGAGGAGATCGGCTGGATGATCCTGCCGGCGTTCCAGGGCCGGGGCATCGGAAAGGCCGCCGTGGCCGCCACCATCGATCGCGCACGGGCTTCGGGCCGGTGGCACGTCCTGGAGGCGTTCCCGAGCGTGACGAACGACCCGTCGAACGCGCTGTGCCGCGGACTCGGGTTCACCCTGGTCGGCGAGGTCGACCACGACCCCCAGGGCACGCTGCGCTGCAACCACTGGCTACTGGACCTCGGCGGATTGACCCGCGGTCGGCAGGGCTGACGACGAATCCATTCATCCGAGGGGAACATCGTTGCGCGAGCAACGGTTAGTCTTGGCGCGATGGAGATCGGGATCTTCACGTTCGCGGAGCTCCAGGCCGACCCGGTGACCGGTGAGCGCATCACACCGGAGCGGCGGCTGCGGAACGTCATGGAGGAGGTGGAGCTGGCCGACCGGGTCGGGCTCGACGTGTTCGGCCTCGGCGAGCATCACCGGCCGGACTTCGTCGTCTCCGCTCCGGCGGTCGTCCTCGCAGCGGCCGCCGAACGAACGGAGCGCATCCGCCTGACCAGCGCGGTCAGCGTGATCTCGTCCGACGACCCCGTGCGGGTGTTCCAGGACTTCGCGACGCTCGACGTGCTCTCGGGCGGGCGGGCCGAGATCATGGCGGGACGGGGTTCGTTCATCGAGTCGTTCCCGCTGTTCGGCTACGACCTCGCCGACTACGACGACCTGTTCGCGGAGAAGCTGATGCTCCTGCTGCAGCTTCGTCGGCAGGAACGCATCACGTGGGAGGGCCGGCACCGCGCGCCGATCGACGACCGCGGCGTGTACCCGCGGCCCGTGCAGGACCGCATCCCGATCTGGGTCGCCGTCGGTGGCAACCCGGAGTCGGTGATCCGGGCGGGGACGCTCGGCCTGCCGATGGCTCTCGCCATCATCGGCGGGATGCCGGAGCGGTTCGCGCCGTTCGCGAAGCTCCATCGCGAGGCGGCGCGGCGCGCCGGCCACGAGCCCCCGCCGGCCCTGTCGATCAACTCGCACGGGTTCGTCGCCCCGACATCGCAGGAGGCGCTCGACATCAGCTGGCCCCACGCGGCCGAGATGATGAACCGCATCGGCCGCGAGCGGGGCTGGCCGCCGATGACCCGCGAGCAGTACGACGCCGCGGCCGACCTCCGCGGCGCGAACTTCGTGGGCAGCCCGCAGCAGGTGATCGAGAAGATCCTGTTCCAGCACGAGATCTTCGGGCACGACCGGTTCCTCGTGCAGTTCAGCGTGGGGACCCTGCCGCACGGCGAGATGCTGCGGTCGATCGAGCTGTTCGGCACCGAGGTCGCCCCCGCCGTCCGCACGGCCCTCGAAACGCCGGCACGTGCGGCGGAGAGCGACGGCGGCCGGGCGCTTGCGGCTGCGCCGCCGGCCGCCGAGTAGCGCCCCGCCCGAATCCCGCTCCTGGTGTTCGGCGGGGGGTACCCATTTCTTCCTCGAGGACGCATACTGCGCCGCCGAACCGATCGGGAAGGGAAGAGGCGGAATCATGACTGTCACGCGCCCTGTGTGGCTCCGGAACGCGACGATCTTCGCGGCCATCGCGCTCGCGGTGGGAATGATCACGACCGTGTCCGCGACGGCGGCTCCGCCGCCGAAGGCCGCGCCCTCGGGCAGCGTTCGATACGTCAAGGAGCGGCGCGTCTGCCCACGGCCGACGACGCCCCGCACGATGCAGTGCTACGCGATCGCGCAGGTGACCGTCCCTGCGGGCACGCCGGGCGCGCACGAGGTGCACGTGTCGGCGGGCAGAGGCGCCGGCAAGTCGGGGACCTGCCCGGGCAGTGACGCCCTCGGCTTCGGCCCGAGCGGCTTCGGCTACACGCCCGCCGACCTCGCGGGCGCCTACGGCTACAACGCGAACACGAGCCGCACCAACCAGGTCATCGGCATCATCGACTGGCACAACGACCCCGACGTCAAGCCCGACATGAACACCTTCGACGCGTGCTACGGGTTCCCGGCGGAGACGGCCGCGTCGTTCCGCGTCGTCAACCAGACCGGGAAGGCCTCGCCGCTGCCGAGCCAGAACGACAAGGAAGGCTCCGTCGAGATCTCGCTCGACGTGGAGTCGGCGCGTGCCGTCTGCCACACGTGCAGGATCCTGCTCGTCGAGGCGGACGCCCCGACCGACGCCGACCTCGCGATCGCCGAGAACACCGCGGTCCGGCTCGGCGCCACCGAGATCAGCAACTCGTTCGGCCGGCCCGAGGGCGGCGCGTCGCCGACCGCTCTGGCCGCCTACCACCACCCCGGCGTCGTGATCACCGCCTCGACCGGCGACGACGGCTGGTTCGGCTGGGATTTCGCCGACGCGAACGAAGCGGGCTCGCAGAACGCCGCCTCGTTCCCCTCCACCGACCCGAACGTCGTCGCGGTCGGCGGCACGAGCATCGACATCAACACCACCACGGGAGCGCGGACGGCCGAGACCGTCTGGAACAACAACGGCCCCGAGGACAGCGACGCGAGCGGAGCGACCGGCGGCGGCTGCAGCACCCAGTTCACCGCCCAGGGCGCGCAGTCGCACTTCGCGGGCTTCCCCGCGGCGGGGTGCGGCACCCATCGACTGGCCGCCGACGTCGCCGCCATCGCGGACCCGGACACCGGCTTCGACATCGTCGACACCGACGCGCCGCCCGCGTTCAACCCGCCGTGGTTCCCGATCGGCGGCACGTCGCTGGCCTCGCCGGTCGTGGCGGCGATGTTCGCGCTCGCCGGCGGCTCCGGCGGCGCCGCCTACCCGGCGACCTCGCTCTACACGAACGCCGCCCTGTCGCCGAGCTCGGTGAAGGACATCGTGCCCGGGACCATCACCACCCCGCTCTTGGGCACCGTGACGCAGACGGGCAACTCGTTCTGCGACGAGGCCAGCGTGTCGACCTGCGGCAACCACCTGTTCTCGCACACCGGGACGCACAACCCCAACGGCCTGGTCTACAACGACACGCAGCATCCGGTCGGGCTGATGGACTGCAGCTGGCCGCACACGACGGCCGACGTCAACGCGTCGGTCGCGAAGACCGAGTGCAACACGGCGAGCGGCTACGACGGACCAACCGGCCTCGGCACGCCGAACGGGGGGGTGCACCTGTTCACGCCGACGGCACCGACCGTGACCCTGACCGCGCCCGCCCACCCCAAGCTGAACACCTCCCTGGCCTTCTCGGGGCACGGCACCGAGCCCCAGGGCGTCACCGCGACCCTGTCGAGCTCCAGCTTCAAGTGGGCCTTCGGCGACGGACACACCGGCACCGGCTCGACCGTCCATCACACCTACACGCACGCCGGCACGTTCACGACCACGCTCACCGTGACCGACAGCATGTTCCAGATCGTGATCGAGACCGTCAGGAACACGATCGGCAAGCCGGCGTCGGTGCACTACCAGGGCCCCTCCACGTTGAAGGTGCACCACAGCGGCGCGTTCAGCGGAAGCGGCACGACCACACCGAACACCGGCGCGACGATCAAGAGCTTCAGCTGGAACTTCGGAGACGGCCACATCGCGAGCGGCGTGTCGGTCCACCACGCCTACGCGCACACCGGCCAGTTCACCGTCACGCTCTCGATCAGGGACAGCAGCGGTGTGGTGACGACCTCGACTCACCACGTGAAGGTCACGAGCTAGCGAGATCCGAGGCCAGCGAGATCCGGTCAGGCGCCCTTGGGGGCGCTCGGACGGCGGGCCGGCGGCCTGGGGATCGTCCGGCCCGCTGATGGTTCGAATCGCCCGGGCCCCGACCTACACTCCGGCCACCGTGCAGCACGACGTCACGCCAGCCACCTCCGCTCCCGCGCGACCGGTCGCCCGGCCGCTCGCGGCGCTGTTCGCTGCCGAGCTGATCTCGACGACCGGGAGCGAGATGGCGGCGATCGCGCTGCCGTGGTTCGTGCTGATCGCGAGCGGCTCGGCGGCCCGGATGGGGCTCGTCATGGCGGCGGAGTTCCTCGGAATGACCGTGTGCGGCATCCCGAGCGGCCACGCGGCGAGCTCCCTCGGCCCCCGGCGGACGCTGCTCGTGTCCGACCTCTCGCGGGCCGGGCTGGTGGCGCTGATCCCGATCCTGCACTGGGCCGGAGCCTTGTCGTTCCCGATCCTGCTGGCCATCGGG
>DATBHM010000018.1:0-12864 GCA_036557505.1 Actinomycetota bacterium
TTCGACCATGTCCTCGTCGACGAGTACCAGGACACCAACGCGCTGCAGGCCGACGTCCTGCTGGCCATGCACCGCGTGGTGAAGAACGTGACGGTGGTCGGCGACGACGCGCAGGCCATCTACGGGTTCCGGGCGGCCACCGTGCAGAACATCCTGGAGTTCCCGTCGCGCTTCCCGGGGGCCCGGGTCGTCAAGCTGGAACAGAACTACCGATCCACCCAGCCGATCCTCGACGCCACCAACGCCGTGATCGCCGGGTCGCCGCAGCGCCACGAGAAGACGCTGTGGTCCGACCGGGCGTCCGGCGAGCGCCCCCGGCTGGTTCGGTGCCGCGACGAGGCCGAACAGTGCGACGAGGTGTCCCGGCGGATCCTCGAGCACCGCGAGCGCGGCGTCCCGCTCCGGCACCAGGCGGTGCTGTTCCGAACGGGCCACCACAGCGACCTGCTCGAGGTGGAGCTCGCCCACCGGAACATCCCGTTCGTGAAGTACGGCGGGATGAAGTTCATGGAGTCGGCCCACGTGAAGGACGTCCTCGCGCTGCTCCGCGTGCTGGAGAACCCGCTCGACGAGGTGGGCTGGTTCCGGGCGCTCCAGCTGCCGGAGGGGATGGGCCCCGCCTCGGCCCGGCGGGCGATGGCTGCGATCGGCCTGGACGGCGCCTCCGAGGCCGGGGAGGCCGAACAACGCCGGCTCCCGCTCGCGCGGTTCCTCGCGTCGCTGCCCCCGGCGCCGGCCGCGGCCGGGCTCGAGCTCGAGTCCCTGCAGGCGGCGCTGGCCGAATGCAGCGAGGGCGACCCGCCGGCCGCGGTGCAGATCGAACGCCTGCGGCGGTTCCTCGAGCCGGTGTTCGCCCGGCGGTACGACTCGGCGGCGGCGCGGCTGCGCGACCTCGAGCAACTCGAGGCGCTGGTCGCCCGGTTCCCCGCCCGGCCCCGGCTGCTGGCCGAGCTGGCCCTCGACCCGCCGTCGTCGACATCCGACCTGGCCGGGCCGCCGCTGCTCGACGAGGACTACGTCGTCCTGTCCACCATCCACTCGGCCAAGGGCGGCGAGTGGGACGTCGTGCACGTCATCCACGCGGCCGACGGCATGATCCCGTCGGACATGGCGACCGGCCGGGCCGAGGAGATCGAGGAGGAACGGCGCCTGTTCTACGTCGCGCTGACCCGCGCGCGGGACGCGCTGTACGTGTACTTCCCGCTGCGGTTCTACCGGCGGCCCCGCGGCCGGGCCGGCGAGGACGCCCACACGTACTCCCAGCTGACGAGGTTCCTCCCACCCGACGTCATGGAGCGCTTCGACGCCGCGGGACTCGACTCCGACGCCCGCGACGACGGCGAAGCCGCGGCCGCGACGAACGGCAGCGCGGCCGCCGGCGTCGACCGGTTCCTCGCCGGGCTGTGGGACGGCTGAACCACCGGCCACCGGCCACCGGCCGGCGAGGGCTCTATCGTGCCCCCGTGGACCACGACCATCCGATCCTGGAGTTCGATCCCGACCCACACGCCGTGATCGAGCCCCACATGGTCCGCCCCCCGCTCGATGTCCCGGACGGGGCGGTCCCGTGCTTCTTCTCGGACGTCCTGCAGAAGGTGTGCATCGATGCGGGAGCACCGGTCCTGATGACGCTCCAGTCGGCCCACGGCCTCCATCCCGTGTACGAGATCTCGTGGCACGGGGAGTCCGTCGCCGTCTTTCATCCCGGCGTGGGGGCGCCCCTGGCGGGCATGTTCCTCGACGAGGTCGTCGCGGCGGGGTGCCGAGCATTCGTGGCCGTCGGCGGGGCCGGCGGCCTCGTCCCCGACCTCACCGTGGGCCACGTCGTGCTCGCGACCTCCGCGGTCCGCGACGAGGGCACCTCGTACCACTACCTCCCGGCCGCCCGCGAGGTGGAACCCGACCCCGTGGCGGTCGCTACCATCGAAGGGGCGATGCGGGCTCACGGGGTGCCATTCGTGGCCGGCAAGGTGTGGACGACCGACGCGCCGTACCGGGAGACCCGGAGCCAGGTGCAGCGACGGGTCGCCGAGGGCTGCCTGGTCGTCGACATGGAGGCGGCCGCGCTGTTCGCCATCGCCCGGTTCCGCGGCGTTCGGCTGGGAGCGATCCTGGCGGCCGCCGACGACCTCTCCCAGGAACAGTGGGACGACCGGGGGTTCATCCCCGACACCTCCCTCCGCGAGCGCCTGTTCTGGCTCGCCGTCGAGGCCGCCGCGTCGCTCGAACCCGCCTGAGACGACGCCCCTCCGCTGCGGGTTGGCGGCGAGCGTCGTCCCCGGCCAAACTCCCACCATGGCGATCGACACGGGTTCGGGCGAACCGCACGTCCGCCGGATCGTGATGCTCGGTCCGCCGGCTTCGGGCAAGGGAACCCAGGGGACCCGACTCGCGGCCAGGATCAGCGTGCCGCACGTGTCGACCGGCGCGCTGCTCCGTCGGACGATCGATCACGGCGACCCGCACGGGGTGGCCGCGCTCGTGGGAGGCGGCCGGCGGGTTCCCGACGACGTGGTCGAGGCGGTCCTGGCGCCCGCGCTCGGGGAGGCCTTCCTGCTGGACGGATACCCGCGGACCGGCCGGCAGGCCGAGCGGCTCGATCAGCTCCTGAACGGTCGGCCGGTGGAACGTGCCGTCGAGCTCACGCTCGACGAGGCCACGCTCTGCGCGCGGATGTTCCTCCGGGCGGAGCACGAGCACCGCGGCGACGACTCGCCGGACGTGTTCCTTCGGCGGCTGGAGGACTACCAGCGGGAGGCGCCCGCCATCCGCCGCCACTACGGAGAGCGGCTCGTGGTGGTGGACTCCTCGGGCGACGAGGACGAGGTGTTCGACCGCATGCTCCGGGCCCTCGGCCTGGAGTCGGTGCCGGCCTGAGCCCTAGTTCGCCGACGAAGCGGTCGCCGGCGGCCGGATGAGGTCGGCCGGCGCCCACATCGGAGGCCGGGCGGACAGGCCGCGGTGCCGCTCGGCCAGGTCGGCCATCGTGGTTCGTTCGAACACCGCACGGACCGCCACCCGCACGTCGCCCCACAGCTCCTGGAGCCCGCATGCGGCGTCCCTGGAGCAGGTGTGGTCCTCCGGGTTGAGGCAGAACATCGGGTACATCGGCCCCTCGATGGCGTCGACCACGTCGGCGACACGGATCTCGGCCGGGTCGCGGGCGAGGCGGCATCCCCCGCCGGCGCCGCGGAAGCTCTCGACGAGCCCCGCCTTGTGCAGCGTCCCGAGCTGCTGCTCGAGGAACCGCAGGGGGATCTGCTGGGCCTCGGCGATCTCGCGGGCCGCCACCAGCCCGGCGTCCTTCCGCAGAGCCAGCTCGGTCATCGCCCGGAGCGCGTATTCGGTCTTCTGCGCGACCCTGAACATGGCCTCACCCGGTCCGATTTCGACCCGGATAGTGTCGCACATCGGGCCCGCCGGCCACCCGTTGCCTCGGGCCGAAACGCCGAGCGTACGGTACCGCTCCCAGGCGGGAAGCCGGCGGTATCATCGGCTCGTGGCGACCTCCAGGGACCCCTGGGAGTGGTTCGCGGACCACACGTTCCACCATTCGCGATTCGCGGACGTGGGCCTGCTCGCGGACCGCAAGCACGAGCTCGGCCTGACGGTCAGCGTCTGCCTGCCCACGCGCGACGAGGCCGACACGGTGGGCGCCATCGTCCGGACCATCCGCGAGGAGCTGGTCGAGGCCGTCCCGCTCGTGGACGAGATCGCCGTCATCGACTCGAGCTCGGGGGACGGCACCGCGACGGCGGCCTCCGAGGCCGGCGCGGTGGTCCACCAGGACGCCGAGATCCTGCCCCTGCTCGAGCCGTACGGCGGCAAGGGCGACGCCATGTGGAAGTCGCTGTTCGTCCTCAAGGGCGACCTCATCTGCTTCATCGACGCGGACATCCGGCAGTTCGACGCGCGGTTCGTGCGGGGGCTGCTCGGGCCGCTGCTGCTGCACGAGGGCGTCCGGTTCACCAAGGCGTTCTACGAGCGCCCCATCCAGCAGGGCGCGGAGCTGGCCCCCACCGGCGGCGGGCGGGTGACCGAGCTGATGGCCCGACCGCTCGTGAACCTGTTCCTTCCCGAGCTGGCCGCCTTGATCCAGCCGCTCTCGGGCGAGTACGCCGGCACGCGCGAGCTGCTCGAGTCGGTGCCGTTCCTCTCCGGCTACGGCGTCGAGCTCGGCCTGCTCGTCGACGTCCTGCGGACCTCGGGCCTCGACGCGATCGCCCAGGTCGACCTCGACCAGCGGATCCACCGCAACCACCCCCTGCAGAGCGTGGGCCGCATGGCGTTCGGCGTGCTCGAGGCCGCGGTCATGAAGCTCCAGCAGCTCGGGCGGCTGGAGGTCCGGGAACCCCTCGGCTCGGTGCTTCGGCAGTTCGTCCCGGAGTCGACCGGCTACCGGGCCGAGACCGCCGACATCCCGATCCGCGAACGCCCGCCCGCCGTCACGCTTCCCGAGTACCGGCCGGTTCGCCACACCCCGCCCGACGTGGAGGGGCCGGCGGCCGCGCCGTGATGCGGCCGCTCGCCGAGTTCCGGCCGGCCGGCCGCCTCCGGGCCCTGTACGCGGACCTCGACGGCACGCTCACGGGTCCGGGGGGGTCGCTGTTCGCCGCGATCCCCGACGGGTGGACCGACCGCGCGGCGGCGGCGGTGGCCAACCTTCACAGGGCCGGCGTCGAGCTGGTGGTCGTGTCGGGCCGGACGAGACCGCAGGCCCGGGAGGCCGCCCGGATGCTGGGGGCGGGGTGCCACGTCGCCGAGCTGGGGGCGTTCCTGGTCGATGGCGCCGATGTCGTGACGACGTTCGAGGAGCACGGCCCCGGGACGCCGTTCCAGGCGATCGTCCGCTCCGGGGCCGGGGGGTTCCTGCTCGAACGGTACACGGGACGGCTCGAGCCCCACACCCCATGGTCGGCGGAGCCGCGCGAGGCGACGCTGCTGCTGCGTGGCCTGGTGGACCCGGCGGAGGCCACGGCGGCCCTGGCGGCCGCCGGCTACGGCTGGCTGGAGGTGCGGGACAACGGCGTGATCCACCGGCGGTTCCCCGGCCTGGACCTGCCCGAGGTCCACGCGTACCACCTGGTCCCCGGGGGGGTGAGCAAGGGACGGGCGATCGCCCTGCATCGCGAGCGACGCGGTCTCGCCCCGGAGGAGACCGCGGCGGTCGGCGACTCGCCGTCCGACCTCGAGGCGGCGCCAGTCGTCGGCGCCGTGTTCATCGTGGCGAACGGCGCCGGGGCGATCCGCGCGGCCGGCGGCCACGTCGGGAACGCGTTCGTCACCCCGAGCGCCGGCGGGAACGGGGTGGCCGAGGCAGTCGCCTCGCTGTTGGGACCGGACCAGGGCTGACGCCGTCCGCGGCGGAGCGGCCCCGGCCGTTCCCGTTCCGCCCGGCCTTCTCCGAGGCGCCGCGCGTCCGCTCCCTCGGCGGCCCGTCGGCCGGCCCCTCCTCCAGCGCCGGATCGTCCTCGGGGAGCACGGCAACCATGCCCGGGCCCGGATCCGGGACGCCGGCGACGGCCGAGGGCTCGCCATCGGAATCGGGTGGCCTGCCCGTCGCCTCGGTCGCGGGCGGCGGCCACACCATGCGCGTGTCCCAGTAGTGGACGACGAGGATCTTCACGGACGCGACGGTGGGGATGGCGAGCAGCATCCCGTACACGCCGGCGATCGTCCCCGCGATCAACACGGAGATCATCACCGTGACCGGATTCAGCTTGATGCTGCGCGTCACGAGGCGGGGGCTCACCCACAGCACGTCGACCTGCTGGACGATCAGCAGCACGACGGACGCGGCCACCGCGAGCGGCCACCCCGGACGCGGATGGAACAGCCCGCCGGTCCCGGATTCGGGCGAGGTGAACGCGATGAACAATGCGGGGATGGCCCCCAGGAACGGCCCGATGATCGGGATCAGGCTGAACAGCCCGATCACCAGGCCGAGGAGCGCCCAGAACGGCAGCGCGATGATCCAGAACCCCAGCATGCAGCACGCGCCGACCCCGAGCGCGATGAGGAGCTGCCCACGGAAGAACCCGCCCCACGCCGTCGACACGCGGCGTCCGACGGCGAGCACCTCGTGGCGGCGGCGCGGCGGGACCGCGGACTCCAGGCTGCGCGACAGCTTCGGCAGGTCGACCAGCAGGTAGAAGGCCAGGATCGGGCCGAGGACCAGGATCAGCGCCAGCCCCACCGCGGAGTTGACCGAGGTCACGCGGCGGACGTACTCGCCCACGGACCCCGACGTGCCGAACGTGTCGAACAGGTTCGTGTTCTTCACGTGCAGCCCGAGCCGTTTCGAGAACTTCAGGAGTCCCTCGTTGGCGCGATCGAGGAGGCCGTGGATCTGATGGCCCAGCGCGACCGCCTGTTCCTTGACGATCGGGACGAGCCACGTCAGCAGCAGCGCGAGCGCGGTCAGCACCACGACGTAGGTGATGAGCGTCGCCAATACGCGCCGGACGTGGTGCTGCTGCAGCCGGTTGACGACCGGATTGAGGAGATACACGAGGATCAGCGCGAGCAGCAGCGGGGCGAAGATGATGCGGGTCGGGTACAGGAGGTAGCGGAGGATCAGGAACGCGAGGATGAACATCCCCACCGCGGCCCACGTGACGGCCAGCACCCGACCGGCCCGAGCGACGAACGGGCTGTGGAGGATGGGCTCTCGGGGGCGCTGCACGCTCGCTCCTTGGCCGGTGGATCCTAGCAGTGGGCCCTGCCCCGACACGGTATACCCGCGCACCGGACCCGGGACTCGGGCGGTCGATTCGGCGTGCGTGGGTACACTCGCTCCATGCCCCCCGGACGATCGCCCGCGGACCCGGGTCCTGCCCACGACCCCGGACGCGGCGTGGTCGTCGCATCGAACCGCGGCCCCGTGCAGTTCGCGGTGGCGGGGGACGGCGACGTCGAGCATGCCCGGGGTGGCGGGGGGCTGGTTACGGGCCTCACCGGGGCGCTCGCCGCCACCGGCGGCCTGTGGGTGGCCGCCGCGATGACCGACGGCGACCGGATCGCGGCGGAACGATCCCCCGACGGGCGCATCGAGATCGCGGACGAGGACGTCAAGTACCACGTCCGCTATCTGGCCCCTCCGGCCGAGGCGTTCGACCGCTACTACAACGTCGTGTCGAACCGCCTCCTGTGGTTCGCGCACCACTACCTGTTCGACGCGCCGCGGACGCCGCGGTTCGGCCGGGCGATCCGCGACGCCTGGCGCGACTACGTGAGCGTGAACGAGGCGTTCGCCGACGCGCTGGCGGAGGAACGCGGCCGGCCCGCGTTCCTCGTGCAGGACTACCACCTGTCGCTCGTGCCGAAGTTGCTCCGCGACCGCCGGCCCGACGCGCTCGTCGCGCACTTCTCGCACACACCGTTCGCGGGGCCGGACTACTTCCGGATCCTCCCCCTCGACATGGGTGAGGCCGTGCTCCGGGGGTTGCTGGGCGCCGACGTGCTGGGCTTCCACTGCGACGACTGGGCGGAGAACTTCCTGCTGTGCTGCCGCCACGTCGACGGGGCGCGGGTGGACCTCCGGCGTCGGCGGGTGGAGATCGACGGCCGGAGCGTGGCCGTCCGGGTCTACCCGATCGCGATCGACGCGCCGGCGCTCCGCCGCCAGGTGGGCAGCCCCGAGGTCCGGCGGGCCCGGCGGGAGCTGGTCCGGTGGAAGGGCGACGCCAGGATGATCCTCCGCGTCGACCGCACCGAGCTGTCGAAGAACATCCTGCGCGGGTTCCTCGCCTACGAGACGCTCCTGCACGAGCACCCCCGCCTGCGGCGGCGCGTGCGGTTCCTGGCCCTGCTGAACCCGTCACGCCGGGCGATCCCCGAATACCGCTCGTACACCCGGGAGTGCCTGCGGGCGGCCGAGCGGATCAATCTCGAGCTCGGGACGCCGGACTGGCAGCCCGTCACCGTCACCGTCCGCGACGACCTCGACCGGGCGCTGGCGGCCTACTCCATGTACGACGTCCTGATGGTGAACCCGGTGTTCGACGGCATGAACCTGGTGGCGATGGAGGGCCCCACGCTGAACCGGAACGGCGGTGTGCTGGTGCTGTCGCGCAACGCCGGCGCCGACGCGCTGCTCGGCAGGCACGCGCTGACGGTGAACCCGTTCGACGTCGGCGGCACGGCCCAGGCGCTGCTCGATGCCCTGCGCATGCCGGAGGACGAACGCAACCGCCGGGCGGCCGGCCTCCGTCGCACGATCAACGCGAACCCGCCCGCGCGATGGGTGGGCGCACAGCTGGCCGACCTGGAGCGCGCCGCCGGCGCCTAGCTCCGTTCAACCCGCCGCCGCGGCGAGGGCGGCGAGGAGCCGGACCATGCCGGCCGGCCCCGCCACCCGGATGTCGGCCGCGGACGACAGCTCGCCGGGCGTCTCCGGGCCCGTGACGGCCACGCGGGCCACCGCGATCGCGCCCGCGGCGGCCTGCCGCTCAAGCTCCCCGAACGCCTCCAGGTCGGCTGTGTCGTCTCCGGCGTACATCGCGGCCGACGGGCGGAGCTCCTCGAGCACCCGGCGGACGGCCCCGCCCTTCCGGGGTCTGCCTGCCGGCACCAGCTCGACGACCATCTTGCCCTCGATGGCCTCGAAGCCGGCGGGAGGCTCGGCGAACGCGGACAGGAGCGCCGCCCTGGCCGCGGCCGGGTCCGGCGCCTGCCGGTAGTGAACGGCGACCGACCCGCCCTTCTCCTCGACGCGGGTGCCGGCCACGGCGGCCGCCGCGACCCGGGCGGCGGCGGACACGGCGGCCGGGACGGCGCCCGCCCCGGACGCGGCCTCGAGGCCGTACAGCCCGAGGTACCGCACCCCGTCGACGCCCAGCAGCGCGCGGACGTCGGACGTCGGCCGGCCCGAGACCACCGCCACCACCGCGAAGCGCCCGACCGCCGCCCGGACGGCGTCCACCGCGCCCACGGCCGGACGGGCCAGCTCCGGGCTCACCACGATCTCGGCCAGGGTTCCGTCGAAGTCGAGCAGCACGGCCGCGTGACCGGGGTCGCGCGCCAGGGGCGCCAGGGGCGATGGGAGCGGCTCGGTCACAGCCCGCCGAGCACCGACTGGTAGAGCTCCTCGTACCCGTCGGCCATGGCCCGGGGGTCGAACCGCTCCGCGGCCTCCGCCCGGCACCGTTCCGGGTCGATCTCGCCAAGCCGGTCGGCGGCAGCGGCGGCCATTCCCTTCACCGAGCCCGAGAGGAATCCGGTCACACCGTCGGTGACGATCTCCTTCACCGCGCCGAGCGGGGTGGCGATCACCGGCGTCCCCGACGCGAACGCCTCGACCATCACCAGGCCGAAGGGCTCCGGTTCACGGACCGGGAGCAGGAGCGCCGACGCCCCGGCCATCAGCTCGCGCTTCCGGTCGTTCGGGACCTCTCCCTCGAACACGATCTGGTCGCCGTCGATGTGCGGGAGGACGCGTTCGGCGAAGAAGTCCCGTTCCTTGGGGTGGACGCGGCCGGCCAGCACGAGCCGGCAGCCCGACCGCCGTGCGACCTGGACGGCGACGTCCTGGCCCTTCCGCTCGCAGATCCGCCCGATGCACAGCAGGTAACCGTCCTTGCGGGTCCGGAACTCGAACGCCTCGGTGTCGACCGCGTTGTGCACCATGCCCGCCCACGGGAGGTCGGGAGCCGCGCTCCGCTGGAAGTCGCTGATCGCCGCGAGGTACACGTCGTCGGCGAACCGCCGCAGGAACGACCCCCGCGGCTCCTCCAGCGGGAAGTGGACCGTGTGCACCACCGGCGTCGGGAGCGTCGCGGCGAACGCCGCCCCCAGATAGTCGGTGTGGTCGTGCACGATGTCGAACGCGTGCTCGTCGGCGTACTCGCGGGCGACGGCGCGATAGGCGGCGCCCACGTGCGAAGCGTCGGGCTCGGTCTCCCACAGCCGGTCGGTGGGCGGCTCGTCGAACACGGTCCGCAGGGTGGCCTTGGTCCGCGAGCCTCCGGAGGCGAACAGGGTGACGTCGTGGCCCCTGGCAACCAGCTCCTCGGTCAGCAGGCTGACGACCAGCTCGATCCCCCCGTAGCCCTCGGGGGGGACGGCCACCCACACCGGCGCGAGCATGGCGATGCGCATCGGCTCGCTAGCGTAGCGCCGGGGAGGAGGGCCGCGTCAGCCGTTGACCGGGTGGGACTGCGCGTAGTCGCTGCCCAGCCCCACGATCAGCTCGGCATTGGGGGGGATCTGCGCCTCGGAGGGCAGGTTCTTCGGCAGCGGCTTGATCTGGGCCTCGGGGATGGCCAGCTCCTTGAGGTGCTGGGCGTCGATCTTCCCCTGATCGTCCTTGTAGTAGATGATCGTGGTGGTCGACGGCGGCCAGTTCCCGGGCTGTCCGGCCAGGACGTAGCCCTTGGCCTGCAGGCGGGTCGCGGTGGCGCCGGCCAGGCCGTCGGTGTTGGTCGCGTTGTACAGCGCGATCATCACGCCCGATTGCCTGGGCGTGGGTTTCCCGCCGCCGCCGTTGTTCCCGTTGCCCCCGTTCCCGTTTCCGTTGCCGTTCGGGGTGTGCGTCGAGCCGGTCGCCGACGGCGAGGGCGACGTCCCCGAGTGCGGCGACGTCGTCGCGCCGCTCCCGACCACCGCGGCCGATCCCTGGAGGCCCTTCGCCAGCACGAGGATCCCGACCACGACGGCCGCGACGATCACGATCAGACGTCCGGCGCCCGTCTTCATCGTTCCGTCCTCACGTCGGCGTCCCTTCGGCCGTTCGGGGCCCGGCCGCCGTCCGGGTCAGACCTCGAACCCGAGCCGTCGCGCCGAGCGCTTTCGCCGGCGGGTCTCCCGCATCCGACGGAGCCTGCGCACGAGCATCGGGTCGTAGGCGAGGGCTTCCGGACGGTCGAGGAGGCCGCCGAGCACCTGATGATAACGCGCGCTCGACAGTCCGAAGCGATCGCGAATGGCCCGCTCCTTGGGCACCGCCCTGCGCCACCAGTCGCGCTCGAAGTCGAGGATGTCCCGTTCGCGCTGGTCGAGGCCGTGGGCGAGCCCCGTGTCGTCCTGGGGGGAGACCGTCATCGGCCCGAACGTACCATCCGGCACCGACGGATCAAGCATCCGCCGACCGGGCGACGTCTCGACCCGCCCCTAGGGCCGGGTCGCGGCCGCGCGTTCGTCCCGGGCGTGTTCGTCCGGGGGGATGGACGAGGCCCCCGGCCGGAGGTACGCGACGACCTCCTCCGCCGGCGCGGGCCTCGCGAACAGGAATCCCTGCGCGAGGTCGCATCCCAGCTTCCGGGCCGACGCCAGCTGGCCCTTCGACTCGATGCCCTCCGCCACGGCCTTCAGCCCCAGCGCGTGCGCCAGGCTGGCGAGGTTCGCCGTGATCGCGGCGTCCTTGGGGTCGTGCTCGATCCCCTGGACGAACGACCGGTCCACCTTGAGCACATCGACCGGGAAGCGCCGGAGCTGTCCGAGCGACGTGAACCCGGTCCCGAAGTCGTCGATGGCGATCTGCACGCCGTCCCCGTGGAGGTCCCGGAGCTCGGCCTGGGCCCGCTCGAGCGGTTGTCCTCCGGTGACGATCGCCGTCTCGGTCACCTCGAGGCCGAGACACTCCGCGGGGAGGCCGGTGTCGGCGAGCACCCGCCGCACCTGCTGGCAGATGCCGCCCATGGACAGCTGCTTGGCGGAGACGTTCACCCACATCCGGAACGGTGAGGGCAGGAGCGCGGCCCGCCGCCACGCCGCCGCCTGGCCGCACGCGGACTCCAGCACGAACTCCCCGAGCTGCATGATCACGCCGCTGCTCTCGGCGACCGGGATGAACTCCGCCGGCGAGACGCTCCCCCGGGTCGGCGAGGACCACCGCAGGAGCGCCTCGACGCCGACCACGTTGCCGGACCCGAGGTCGACCTCCGGCTGGTAGTGCACCGAGAACTCGCCCTGGAGGAGCCCCTGCCGCATCTCGTGCTCGAGCCCGAGCAGCTGCCCGAGCTCCCGGGCCATCTCGTACCTGAAGACCTCGAAGCGGCCCCGGCCGCCCTCCTTGGCCGCGTACATCGCGACGTCGGCGTGGCGCAGCAGGTCCTCGCTGCTGGCGGCGCCGCCCATGTGCACGACCACCCCGATGCTGGCCCCGATCTGGAGCTCGCGGTCGGCCACCCGGATCGGATCGGCGAGGGTGTCGAGCAGGCGGCGGGCCACGATCTCCGCCCGGTCCTGGTCCGTCCCCTCCATCAGCACACAGAACTCGTCCCCACCGAGGCGGGCCACGGTGTCGGTCGGACGGACGGCCTCGATGAACCGCCGCGCGACGTGCCGGAGCAGCTCGTCACCGGCGCCGTGGCCGAGGCTGTCGTTCACCGCCTTGAAGCCATCGAGGTCGGCGAGCAGCAGCGACACGGACTCGGCCGTTCGGACGGACCGCGCGAGCGCGTGGTCGAGCCGGTCCCGGAACAGCGCCCGGTTGGCCAGGCCGGTCAGGCTGTCGTGGAACGCCTGCCGGGTGAGCTCCTCCTCCAGGGCGATCCGCTCGGTGACGTCGCGGGTGTTCAGCACGATGCCCCGGACGTGGCGGTCGCGGCGGAGGTCGGTGACCACGGCCTCGATGTGACGCTCCTCGCCGAACCGGTTGGTCAGCCGGAACCGGAGCTCCCGCGGTTCGCCGTTCAACGACGCGGCCCGGAATGTGGCGAGGTCGTCGGGGTGGACGTGCTGCTCGAACCCCGCTCCCAGCAGCTCGGCCTCCGGCTTGCCGAGCATCTCCGATACCGACGAGCTGGCATACCGGCACCCCTCGGGGCCGAACACCACGACGAGGTCCGACGACGCGGACACGAGGCTCCGGAAGTGGGCCGTCTGCCGGCGGGTCGCGCCGATCAGGGCCCACGCCAACAGCAT
>DATBHM010000019.1:0-1689 GCA_036557505.1 Actinomycetota bacterium
CCGCTCGACTCGGTCGCGGCGCAGCCCGGCGAGCTGGTCTCCATCCGCAACCCGGAGAACGCCGTTGCCACCCTGCTCGTGGCCGAAGCCGTCCCCGCGGGTTGAGGGGCGCGCCGTTCCGCGCGCCGGCCGGGGATCCCGGCCGGCGCGCGCGGGCTTCAGTCCTCCTCGACGGCGATGAAGCGGCAGGGCGCCGCCCCGCCCCGTCGGAGGAGCAGCGGCATCATGATCATCTTGACGCGCTGCTTCGTGATCTTGTCCGCGTCCACCAGGCACTTGCAGATCGCGATGAGGTCGACGATCCACTGCCGATACCCGCCCTTCCCGAGCTCGGGCGGCCGCTCCGGCTGCTCGGACTTGCCGGGCCGGTTCTCGCGGGGAAGGTCCATGAGCCGTTCGCGCGACTCGATCGACGGCCACGGCTTCGGGCGGGGGACGATCCGGTGGGGGCCGGCCGACCAGCCCCACCCCTGGTAGGTCGGCGTCATGATCAGAGGGGCGTCCGTCATCACGATCTCGCTGTCGCGCTCGCGCATCGCGGCGGCCATCCGCAGGCAGGCGTCGGAGGTCCAGCTCGGGCCGATCATCGCGTAGTCGGCCCCGAGCTCGAACGCCCGCTCCCGCGTGGCCCATCCCGTTCGGACCAGCGCGACGTCGCCCTCCCGGAAGTCGGCCGCCTCGACGCCACGGTCGATGTCCTCGCCGCTGATCTCGTACCCGTCCCCGCCCGGCACGTCGATCACCGCGCAGTCTCGGAGCACGAGGCGCTCGAGCGGGATCTCGTCGAGCGTCCACAGGTACTTCCCGCCCTCCTCGAGCGGCTCGGTGGTGTGCGGCGCGCGCTGCCAGATCGTCATGAACGGACTGCCCGACTCGTCGTCGATCTTGAGCTCGGTGCGGCGGATCCCGTGGTCGTCGTAGTTCATGTACTCGAAGAACCGGACGGGGACGTTCGGCATTGGGAGGATCTCGCCGTAGCCGGCGCCCTCCCAGATCGGCATGGACAGGTCGACGAATCGCATCGCTCCTCCTCAGGCCACCGCGACCACGCGACAGGTCGCGCCGACGCCGCGCACCTGGCAGAGCGGCGCGACGATGATCCGAACCCGCCCCGCGGGCAGGGCGCCGCATCCGACCACCCGGGACACCACCATCACGCCCGCTGCGGCCAGGGCGTGGTCCGCCGCCCAGTCGTCCATCACCCGGTCCGGCGTGTACGAGGCCAGATAGGCCCACGCCGCCTCCGACGGCCACGGACGGGGCCGGGGCCACAGCCGGCCCCATTCGGGGATCACGTGCCGTGCGGGCAACCCGACCACCGCCGTGTCGAGCAGCACCAGGTCCGAGTCCGCCTGGTTCAATCGTTCGCCAAGACGCCGGGCCCCCTCGACGCCGAGGAACGGTGACCGCCACAGATAGCGGTCTCCGCCCCGGAACTCGGCGACGCGGTCGCCCCACCCCGTCCGGATGATGACGGCGTCGCCATCACGAACGTCGGCCGCGTCGAGGGCCGCGTCGATCTCGCCCGCCCCGATCTCGTGTTCCTCCCCGGCGGGCAGCTCGACGACCGCTGTCTCCCGCAGGGTGAGCCGTTCGGGCTCGATCTCGTGGATACGAGCCCTCGTGCGGAACTCGGAAAACTGCGCGGGTAGCGAGATGTGCGTCCCGGTCTCGTTCGAAAGGGTCATC
>DATBHM010000020.1:0-2015 GCA_036557505.1 Actinomycetota bacterium
GGACGGTTGTGGGGTTTCGCGTCGGGTCAGGAACAGGGGCGAGCCGAGCCGGGTACGACGCCGGTGAAGGACGAGACGACGGCGGCATCGGCGGCATCGACGACCACGCGATAGGTCGCGACCGAGCATCCACCGCCCGGCCCGTGTTGTCGGATGACCGCGTTGCGGAACGTCACGACCCAGACGGAACGGTGCGGCCGGGGTTCGACGAGCTGGGCGGAGTCCGGCGTGTCGTCGCCGGGCGGACCCGACAGCTCGGCGACCCGGATCGCCTCTCCGCAGCCGATGACGCCGGGGAGATCCGGGGCCTCGCAGATCGACCTGTCGAAGTCGGTGCCCCCGGCCGTGGTCACCGCACCCCCCGTGATGTGGCCCCGGCGGGCGTCGACGAACGTGGTCCATGCAGCCCGCTGGCACGGCGGCGGGCGGGGAGGGCCGCCCACGGGACAGACCTTGTCGTGCGGCTGGGTGATCCACCACTCGAGCCGGGAGCCCTGGTGGAGGTCGAACCACGGGACCGCGAGGTCGGCGCGCGTCCCCGGCGGCGGTCGGCGCCCGTGGAATACGTACCGCAACGCCTCGTCACACGTGATGAGGCCCGGGCGGTTCGCGGAGTGGCAGATCGTGGACGAACCCAGCCCCGGGAGCGGGGACGCGGTTGCGATGCCGGAGGGCGTCGGTTCCACCCCTACGGACGGCGGGCCGGTCGGCGCGGATCGAATGGGCGGCCTCACGGGATGGTTCGCGCGATGCAGGGAGACGGCGGCATAGGTCAGACCCGTCCCCGCGACGACGAGGGCGGTGGCACCCGCAGTCAGCCGCCGCCCCAGGCGTCGCCGCCGGGCCGATCGCCGCACCCGATCGAGGGCGGATTCGGGGTCCGGGCTCAGGCCGCGGACGGCGCGTTCGAGGAGCTTCGTCGGGTCAGGCATCGTCGCCACCGAACCGTTCGCGCAGCGTGGTCCGGGCCCGATGCAGGCGAGTCCGAACCGAACCGGGTTCGATGCCCAGCAGGACGCCGGCCGTCTCCGCATCGAGGCCGAGCCAGTCCACCAGGACCACGGCTTCGCGCTGCGCGGCGGGGAGTTCGCGGAGCATGGTCATCACGGCCACGCGGTCGTCGACCTCGCCGAGCGGGTCGCCCGGCGTGGGAGCGGGAACGTCCTTCCGCCGGCGGACCGCGAGCGCGCGCATCCGCTTGCGGGTTACGTTCAGGGCGGTCCGGTAGAGGTAGCCGTCCGGTGAGTCCATCGATGCGACGCGGTCCCATCGCTCGAAGACCCGGACGAACGCCTCCTGAGCGAGCTCCTCGGCATCGGCGTGGGTTCCGGTGAGCAGTGCGACGGCCTGGCACAGACGCGTGTAGTGGAAACGGAAGAACGCGTCGAACCCCGAGTCGCCCGGTTCCGCCGGCGGTGGCGTCACCGGCCGGTCACGTGGAGGGTCCCTGCGGACGGTTCGGAGGGCGGCCATCATGCACCACCATGAACCCCTCACGCCCCTCACGCGTTCTGCTGCGATGAGCGATCTCACAGACGTCGCGGCGCGCAAGCAGGCGCTCCGCGTGCAGGCGTGGGCGGCGCTTCGTGCGGCGGGGGCGGCGCGGTTTCCCGGGGTGGAGGGTCGCATCCCGAACTTCGTCGGCGCCGAGCGCGCCGCCGAGCTGCTCACGGCGACCGACGAGTGGCGTTCGGCCGTCGTGATCAAGGCGAACCCCGACGCGCCGCAGCTCCCCGTCCGGGCGCGGGCGCTCGCCGACGGCAAGCGCGTGTACATGGCCGTCCCCCGACTCCGCGACGAGCGTCCGTTCCGGCTGCTGGATCCGGAACGGCTGACCGTGACGCCACGGCGGGCGGCGTCGATCCGCGGGTCGTCGTCGGCGGGGATCGCGGTCCGGGTGGAGGAGGTCGAACACGTCGACCTCGTGGTGTGCGGCACGGTGGCGGTGAACCGGTCCGGCGCGCGCCTGGGGAAGGCGGCGGCTACTCCGACCTCGAGCTCGCGCTCCTCACCGA
>DATBHM010000021.1:0-5781 GCA_036557505.1 Actinomycetota bacterium
GCCGCGACGAGCCGGACGGTTCTCGCGGGAGTTCCTCGTGACGGTCATCTCGGTGGTGACGACCGCGTTCGGCGTGGTGGTGGCCCTCGCATGGAACACCGCCCTGACCAAGGCGCTCGAGCACCTGGGCGCTGGCAGCGAGGTCGTGGCGTTGTTCGTCTACGCGCTGCTGGTCACGTTCCTCGCTGTGCTGGCGATCGTGATCATGTCCCGCATCGCCCGGAGGATCGGGGCGGATCCGGTGGCGTTCACGCTGCAGGCGAAGAAGGACTGACCGGAGCTACGGCGCGCCGGTGCAGTCGCCCGCCCGGCACGTCACGGTGCCGTGCTCGAACGTCGACCGCGATCCCCCGCCGGACAGCTTCGTGACGTCCGAGGTCGGGAATCCGAGCGGCCCCTCCGCCGCGCCGTGGTTGAGGTAGTAGGCCTCGATCGGCCCGTGGATCTCCCAGGGATGGGCGCTTCCCCTGCGGTAGATGCGACCGCCGGCGAAGTCGGCCCGGAGGCACGTCTGGGAGCCGCACCCGGACGCGTGGGTGAGGGTCATCACGGTGGTGAGGGGAAGCCCGAGCGGACTGCCGGCGCCGCCGAACGCGAGGTACTTGTGGTAGATCGCGCCGTACAGCCACACCGTGGCGTGGCCCCTGGGGTTCTGGTAGATCGCGCCGCTCCGGAACCGCTGGACGTGGCCGCCGCCCGCGGCGGCGAACGGCGGCGTCATCGCGAGCCCGGGCGCGCAGCCCAGCGAGTCGTACTCGACCCGGATGGCGCCGGTGATGTTCCGGTTCTCGTCGATCCAGACCTTGTCGTCCATCAGGCCGAGATCGGCGCTGAACGTCGGGCCGGTCATCTTCCGGCTGCTCCCCCGCAGGCCCCCGGTACCGCTGGCGGTGATGGAGATGATCCGGCCGGAGTTCGTGCTGCGGGTGATGCCGCTGAACCCGGTGATCGTGCCGACGCCGAGGTCCGCGCCGACCTGCGATCGCGTGAGCGTCTCCCGCCAGGTCCGCAGGCCGATCGGCGCGGCGTAGTCGCCGGGGTCGCACACCGAGCGCAGGTACGGGTCGGGCTGGTTGAACCACACGTCCTCGTTGTTCTCGGTGTAGCCGCCCGAGGACGAGTAGTAGTTCGCGAGGATCAGGCCTCCGTGGTACAGGACGACCCGGCCGCTCGTCTGGTTCACGGCCTGGACCCAGTACCGGTAGGTCGGATCGGTGGCGTGGTCGGTCCCGAGGAACGACTGGCTACGGGCGTCCGGGTAGAGGTCGCAGTTGCAGTCCGAGTACCTCGCGCCGTGGTGCTCGACGTCGATCACGTAGAACGCGTACGTCCGGGCGGCCACCGCCTGGACCTGGAGGGCGTTGATCGGCCACGAGCTCGGGACCTCGCCGAGGCCGTACAGGTACCGGTTGGGGTCGAGGATGCCGACGGCGCGGACGTAGAAGGACGACCCGATCTTGTAGGAGTCGAACTCGACGTACCCGTTCCCGTAGGAGTGGCCCTGTGGAGAGGGATACGCCTCCGAGATGTGGAGCTGCGCGTGGTTCGGCGTGTAGCTCGCGTACATCCTCCACTGCGGGCCGCCGATGGGCGGGTACCGGTGCCCCATCGCCGTCACCAGGTGGAAGTGCCCGTCGACGCCCGAGGACGCCGTCCACGTCTTGCCGGCCGGGATCGTGTACTTGTCCTTGGCGGTCGGGGTCCCGAACCGTAGCGTCACCGGGCCGTTCTGCGCCGTGAGGTGCAGCGTCCGCTGACCCCACGCCAGGCCGATGCGCACTGAGCTCGGTGTTCCGGCGGGCGCCTGCCCGACCGTCGTGTTCGAGTAGAAGTGGGTGAGGATCTTCGTGGAGCTCCACCCCATCTTGGCGAGCCCGTACGACCCCCATTGCGACATCCCGACGCCGTGCCCCCACCCCGAGCCGTAGAACGTGATCGAGTTGCCGGCGCGGGCGGACTCGTGGCCGGTGGCGAGCGGGACGGCCGCGGCGCTCGAGGCATCGCCGTTGTTCGCGTGGGCGATCCCGGCGGGGAGGACGGCCAGCGAGGCGGCCGTCACGGCGACGACGAGGAGACGTTTGCGCATATGTGAGGGCCGGCGGTGTGCCGCAACCTAGCACATCGACCGTTTTCGCCCGAGCCTTGACGGACGTCTCGTTCGGTTCTCGCCCGATCGTCCGCAGATGGGGGTGAATCGCGGATCTCGTCGCTCCATAGCGGCGACCGAGAGCGGCCGGTCAGCCCGAAGCGGCGTCCGCCCCCGAGGGCACGCGCATCTCGGACGCCCGCATGCCGGCGGGGACCCTGGCGCCCTGCCCCAGGACGCAGCGGCGGAGTTCGGCCCCCGCGCCCACCACCGAGCCGGCGCCGAGGATCGACCCCTCGATCCGGGCGCCCTCCCCCACCATGCACCCCGCGTGCAGCACCGACCCCTCGATGCGAACGCGGGCCGCGACCGCCGTCTCGGCGCCGATCACCACCATGTCGCCGACCGCGGCCGTCGGATCGACGAACGCGTCGTCGGCGATCCGAACCGAGGTGTCGATCCCGTGGATCCGCCCCTGCAGCACGTCGACGTGGGCCCGCAGGTACTTCTCGGGGGTTCCGAGGTCCATCCAGTACGCGTCGGTGACGAACCCGAACACCGGCCGCCCGCCCCCGATCAACGCGGGGTAGATCTCGCGCTCGATCGAGATCATGTCCCCCGACGGCCACCCCTCGAGCGCTGACGGGTCGATGACGTAGGTGCCGGCGTTCACCGTGCCGGGGACCGGGTCGGCGGGCTTCTCCCGGAACTCCAGCACCCGTCCGGCTCCGTCGGTCGCCACGAGCCCGTACGGCCGGGCGTCGTCGACGGTCGACAGCGTGATCGTGGCGACTGCGCCGGTCGACCGGTGGAACGACAGCAGCGCGCTCAGGTCGAGGTCGGTGAGGATGTCGCCGTTCAGGACGAAGAAGGGCTCGAGGTCGAGGAACGGCAGGGCGTTGACGATCGCGCCGCCGGTCCCGAGCGGATGCGACTCCGTGATCCAGGTGATCTTCGGGTCGCCGTGGCGCTCGGCGATGAACGGGCCGAACGTCGCCTCGAGGTACGGCGAGGACAGCACCACCTCGTGCACGCCGTGCTCGGCCAGGTGGTCGAGCACCCGGTGCAGGAACGACCTGTTCACCACGGGCAGCAACGGCTTGGGGACCGTCTCGGTCAGCGGCCGAAGTCGGGTCCCCTCGCCCCCGACCAGCACGACGGCCTTCACCGTTCGGCCCTCCTCGTGACCGATACCAGCTCGGCCCGGACGCGGAGCGCGACCCACGCGAAGGGCAGCAACATCCGCCGCCAGCCGCGGGCACGATGCTTGCGGTAGTAGCGGTAGATGCTCCGCGAGTGGATGAGGTTCATCCGGCGGGACCGGCCGGTGGACACCCCACCCTCGTGCGTGACCTCGACCTCCGGCGTGAACACCACCTGCCAGCCGCCGTCCCGCAGCCGCGTGCACAGGTCGAGCTCCTCGCCGTACAGGAAAAACCCCTCGTCGAGGAGCCCGATCTCGTCGAGCGCCGCGCGCCGCAGCAGCATGGCCGAGCCCGACACCCAGTCCACGACCCGCTCGGTGGTCCGGTCCCAGCCGGACATCGTGTAGGACCGCGTCCAGTGGTTGTCGGGATCGAAGGGGCCGACGAACGCGTGCCCCACCGCCTGGGCGATGCTCGGGAAGGTCCGGCCGCTCGGGTACAGCGAGCCGTCCGCGTTGCGGATCACCGGGCCGAGCAGCCCGGCCCTCGGGCGCTCCCGCGCCAGCTTCGCCAGGCCCCCGAGGGTCCCCACCGTGACCTCGGCGTCGGGGTTCAGCACGAAGACGAACGGCGCCGTCGTGGCGCGCAGGCCGACGTTCACGCCGGCGGCGAACCCCCGGTTGGTGCCGGTCTCGATCACGCGCACCTCGGGGAACCGCTCCGCGGCCCGCTGCGCGCTGCCGTCCCGCGACGCGTTGTCGACGACGACCACCTCGAGCGTGGCGTCGCCGGCGGCGGCCAGCACCGACGACAGACACGCGAGGAGGTGCGCACCGGCGTTGTAGTTCACGATGACGATCGCGAGGTCGGGCGCGCGCCGGGCTGCCTCCCCGGAGGCGGTGGGTTCGGACATGCGTGGTCAGGAATGCGACGGCGTCCGCGACACGAGGACGATGCCGGCGACGATCAGGGCGACGCCGGCCCACCGGAGGCCGCCGACGCTCTCGCCCCGGATGGTGTCGTACAGGACGATCACGACGTAGGTGAGCGCGGCGAACGGATAGGCGAACGACAGCGCCGCCCGCGACAGCACGGCCAGCCACACGAACGCCGACAGCCCGAACAACGCGAGCCCGAGCCACACCCAGATCGTCGTCCCGGCCGCCTTCAGCGACTCCGCGTTGAGCCCGAAGGGGTGCCCCAGCTCGTGGGTCACCTGGGTCATGCCGTGCTTCAGCACGATCTGGGCGGCGGCCGCGAGGGCCACCGACACGAGGATGAGGCCGAGCAGCATGGTGGAGCGTCCTTTCGAGTCGATGTCGGCGTGTTCGATGTCCCAGTCGTCGGAGTGGTCCCCCCGGGCACCCCGCAGGAAGCCGGTGAAGCGCCGCGCCGCCGGTGGACGCTCATCCGGGGCCTGGCGGTGGTTGCGGACCCGGCTCACGTCGAGGCTCCCTGGAGGTCGCGGGCCCGCGCGGCGACCTCGGCGATCAACGCCGCCAGCTCGTCGTCCGAGCGGAACACCCGGTCCGCCGGCCCGGCCTGCTCGGGGAGCCCGCCGGCCGCGCCGACCAGCGCCGGCGTTCCGATGGCCTGCGCGCGGGCGAGGGCGCCCGACGACCACGACCGGCGGTACGGCAGCACCACGGCGTCCGCGACCGCGATCCACGCGTCGAACGCCTCGTCCGAGGCGTACTCCTCGTGGAGGGTCACGCCGGGGGTGGCGGCGGCGAGGCCCCGCAGCCCCTCGGCGAAGGCGAGGTTGTCCGGCGTCGCGTCGCGCACCGACCCCACCACGTCGAGCCGCCCCGGGGAGCCCGCCGCCGCGAACGCTCGCACGGCCCGGTCGAATCCCTTGCCGGCGTGCCAGAACCCGGGGCAGAGGAACACCGGGTCCGACGCCTCGATTCCGAGCCGGCGACGGGCCTCGTGGCGCCCGACGCCGTCGTGCACCGTCACGCCCCCGACGTGGTCGACGAGGCTGGCCCGAACGCGCCGAATCCCGTACTGCCGTTGCAGCGCAAGGCGTTCGGCGTCCGTGTGGAAACGCAGCCGGGCCATTGCGAACGCCCGCCGGAGCAGGGCGTAGTCGGGCCGCCACCTGACAGGGGGGTCGGCCTCGTGCACGAGGATCTCCGTCTGGGGCCGCCGCCGGACCAGCGACAACAGGGCCCGGGACGTCGCCGTCTTCTGCCACGCCGCCCGCGCCCCCGGCCGGTAGTACAGCGCAGGCTGGAAATGGACGACGATCCGGTCGGCGCCCACCCCCAACTCTCCGGCCTCCTTGAACGCGTCGCCGTTGCCGAGGAACGGAGCCCGGGCGTCGCCGTCGCCGTCGGGCGGGGACAACACGATCACGTCGTCGCCGGCCGCGCGGAGGCTCGAGGCCTGGGTGGCCGCGTACGCCCCGATCCCGCAGTGGCGGGGCGGGTACGACGACACGATCAGGACGCGCGCCACCTACAGGTCCTCCACGTCGACGTCCACCGGGATGAAGATCTGGCCGGGGTTCTCCGCGCCGGCCTCCACGGTGAAGGCCGAGCGCTGTTC
>DATBHM010000022.1:0-11518 GCA_036557505.1 Actinomycetota bacterium
GCAGCGACACCACCTCGCGGGTGCGCTCGACGTCCGCCTCGATCTGCCGGGACAGCTCTTCGATGGAGTCGAACCGGACCTCGTCCCGGAGCCGTTCCCAGAACTCGATCGCCAGCGGCTCCCCCACCAGGTCGCCGGAGAAGTCGAGCAGGAACGCCTCGAGGTGCACCGGCTCCTGCCCGAATGTCGGATTGGTGCCGACGTTGATCGCCGCCCGGTACCCGGAGTCACGGTGCAGCGCGCGACCCGCGTACACGCCCTCGCCCGGCAGGAGCAGACGCGGCAGCGTCTGGAGGTTCGCGGTCGGCCACCCCAGGCCGGTGCCGCGGCCGGCGCCGCGGACGACGTGCCCGTCGAGCACGAACCGACGCCCCAGGGCCTCCTCCGGCCAGGTCAGGTCGCCCTCGGTGAGCGACTGGCGGATCGAGGTCGAGGACACCACACGCACCCCCAGCATCATCAGGCCGATGCCCTCCACGTCGAACCCCCGCTCGGCGCCGGTGCCCCGCAACACGGGCACGGTCCCCTCCGCCCGGAAGCCGAACGTGAAGTTGTCCCCCACCACGACGTGCCGCGCCGCCAGGCCGTCCGCCAGGATCCGGTCGACGAACTCCTCCGCCGTCCAGCGGGAGAACTCGTCGGTGAACTCCAGCACCACCAGTCTGTCCACGCCGGTCGTGGCGATCAGCTCGATCTTGCGCTCGAGCGTGGTGAGCAGCCTGGGTTCCCGCCCCGGCGAGAACACCTCCCGCGGGTGGCGGTCGAACGTGACCGCGACGGACGACAGGCCGCGATCCCGGGCGGCGTCCACGGTGCGGCCGATGACCCGGCGGTGCCCGAGGTGGACCCCGTCGAAGAAGCCGATCGTCACGGACGACGGCGCCGTCGCCCGAGCGAGCTCCGAGACCCCGCGCACGACCTCCACGGGGCCTGAGGGTACCCGACGGGCTGCCGTCAGGCGGGGGCCAGCACCATCTCGGGGACCGCCTTCGCGTGCTCGTCCCGGTACACGGCGACCAGCCGGCCGTCGGGTGCCAGGACCGCGTACGGCCCCGCGATCCCGGCGGGGCCGAGCGGGCGGCCGTTCGACGCCGCCGCGGCCTCGTCCGGATGCTCCAGCCGGAGGGCGGGGAGGTGGCGCACCGCCTGTTCCACGGGGAGGGGCGCCCTGAGCGCGTCGAGCGGCGTGGCTTCGTCGATGCCGAACGGCCCCACCCGCGTCCGGCGAAGCGCAACCAGGTGGGCGCCGCACCCGAGCGCCGCGCCGGCGTCCGCGGCGAGCACGCGGACGTACGTGCCGGAGGACACGGTGCAGGCGAATCCGGCGTCCCGCCCGTCGAACGACGTCACCACGAAGGACGCGACGTGGACCCGACGCGCCGGCGCCTCGACCGCCTCGCCGCGTCGTGCCGCCCGGTGCATCGCCTCCCCGCCCACCTTCACCGCGGAGTACGCGGGAGGGCGCTGGTCGAGGTCCCCGGTCAGCCCGAGGAACGCGGCATCGATGTCCGCGCGGGTCGCCGTCACCGGAGCCGTCCGCGTGATCGCGCCGTCGGCGTCGAGCGTGTCGGTCTCCTCGCCCAAACGGGCGGCGCCCTCGTAGTCCTTGTCGAGGCCCGAGAGGTAGCGGAGCAGGCGTGTGGCCCGGCCGACACCGATCACCAGCAGACCGGTCGCCATGGGGTCGAGGGTGCCGGCGTGGCCGACCTTCCTGGTGCCGAGCGCCCGGCGGACCCGGTTGACCACGTCGTGCGAGGTCATGCCGCCGGGCTTGTCGACCAGGACCAGCCCCTCGGGCGAGGTCACGGTCCCTGGTCGTGCTGCGCGCGGAGCAGCCCGGTGACCTGTTCGACCGCGTCCTCCAGGCCTCCCTTGGCGGTGAACCCGGCCGCGAGCCGGTGGCCGCCCCCGCCGAACGCCGCCGCGACGGCCGCGACGTCGTGGCTGCCCCGCGAACGCATCGAGGCCTTGAACCGTCCGTCACGCTGCTGCTTGAACACCGCCGCGACGTCGGCCTCCCGCGCCGTCCGGACGACGTCGATGAGGTCGTCGGTCTCCCCCACCCCCAGCTTGGCCGACTGGAGGTCGGCCTGGGTGAGGTAGGTCCACACGAGCGAGGCCTTCGGGTCGTACACCAGGCGGTGCAACGCCGTCCCCAGCACCTGCAGGTACGGCAGCACGTTGTCCTCGAACAGCGTCTGCGCGAGCCGCGCGTGGTCGAACGGGAACTCCCGCAGCTCCGCCGCCAGCCGCAGCGTGTCGGGCGTGGTGGCCTGATACTGGAACCGGCCCGTGTCGGTGACCAGCCCGGCGTACAGGCACACCGCGACCTCCGGCGTCACCTCGCCGCCCACCAGCTTGATCAGGCGCCACACCATCTCCGCCGTCGACGACGCGTGTGGGTCGACGACCGTCACGGTCCCCAGCCCGGGATTGGTGGCGTGGTGGTCGATCCACACCAGCTCCTCCGCCTTCGCCGCGTTGGGCTGGAGGTTGCCGAGGCGGTCGGCCGACGCGCAGTCGAGCGTGACCATCAGGGCCGGCCGCCGCGGGAATCGCTTGGGCGGGACCAGCGCATCCGACCCGGGGAGCTCGGCCACCCATCGGGGATGGTCGAAGGGCTCGTTCCCGAAGGAGCACACCGTCCGCACTCCCCTCGAGCGCAGAAACGTCGACAGCCCCAGCATCGAACCCAGCGCGTCCGGGTCGGGGTTCACGTGGCAGGCCAGGGCGACCTCCCCCGACGCCTCGCGCAGGATCGCGGCGGCCCGTTCCATCGCCTCGTCGAGGCCCACGGGCTCCGCGGGGGCCGTGGTCGTCACGACGCCTCCCCCTCGGTGCGATGCTCGGCGTGGATCTGGCGCAGCAGCTCCTCGACGCGCTCGCCGGTCGCCGCGTCGGCGTCCTCCTCGAACTCGAGCTCCGGCGTGAACTTCATCCGGATCTGGTGGCCGAGCGCCGCCCGGAGGTGCGAGCGAGCGCTCCGCAGCGCCGCCGCGGTCGCGCGGTGATCGCGGTCCTCGCCCAGCACGGTGTAGTACACCCACGCCTTGCGGAGGTCGGGGGTCACCTTGACGCCGGTCACGGTGACGAACCCCAGCCTGGGGTCCTTCAGCCTCTGGATCTCCGCGGCGAGGATCTCCCGGAGCTCCTCCGCCGCGCGTTCGAGCCGTTCCGTCATCTCAGGCGTCCTCCGGATCGTGCAGCGTGAGCGACGCGTCGATCACCTCGACCGGGCCGAACCGTTCCACGAACTTCTCCACCTCGTGCATGACACGCCGGGCGTGGTACTGCTCGCCCGCCACGGCCGACACGCCGATCTCCGCGCGTTGCCACAGGTCGTGGTGACCGGTCTCCGCCACGGAGACGTTGAACTTCTGCCGCAGGCCGGCCGTGAGCGTCTTCACCACGTGCCGCTTCTCCTTGAGCGAACCGCACCCCGGGATCCGCAGGTCGAACCTCGTCACCGCCACGAGCATCGGCGGCCTCCTACAACGACCGGGGCATCTCCCGGATCTCGAAGTCCTCGATGACGTCGCCCTCGTGGATGTCCTGGAAGTTCTCGAGCCCGATGCCGCACTCGAACCCCTCCGCGACCTCCCGGACGTCGTCTTTGAACCGGCGCAGCGTGTCGATCCGGCCCTCCCACACGATCCGGCCGTCGCGGACGAGCCGCGCCCGTGCGCCGCGCTGGATGACGCCGTTCAGCACGTACGAACCGGCCGCGACGCCCATCCGGGAGCCCCGGAACACGGCCCGGACCTCGGCGCGGCCCAGCTCGACCACGCGCTCCTCCGGGGCGAGCATGCCGGACAGCGCCGCCTTGATGGAGTCGATGGCCTCGTAGATGATCCGGAACAGGCGGAGCTCGACGCCCTCCTTCTCCGCGAGCGCCGCGGCCTCGGGGTTCGGGCGGACGTTGTAGCCCATCACGATGGCCTGGGAGGCCATGGCCAGGCGGACGTCGTTCTCGGTGATGCCGCCGACGCCGCGGTGGATGATGTTGACGCGCACCTCGTCGGTCGCGAGCTCCTCCAGCGACTGCGCCAGCGCCTCGAGGTTGCCCTGGGCGTCGGCCTTGATCACGAGGTTCAGCTCGTTGACCTCGCCCTCCCGGACCATCTGCATGAGCTCCATGAGGCTGGGCGGGCGGGAGGCGACCAGCTCGGCCGCGCGGGCCCGCGCCTCGCGCTCGGCCGCGACGTGCCGGGCCTCGCGTTCGTCGTCGACGCCCTTGAAGTCGTCGCCGGCCTCGGGCGCGTGGCTCCAGCCGAGCACCTGCACCGGCTTGGCCGGGCCCGCCTCCTCCACGGCCTGTCCGTTCTCGTCGACCATCGCGCGCACCCGCCCGTAGGCCGTGCCCGACACGACCGCGTCGCCCGGATGGAGCGTTCCCCGCATCACCAGCACGGTGGCCACCGGCCCGCGGCCCTTGTCCAGGTTCGCCTCGATGACCGACCCTCGGGGGGTGGCGTCGGGGTCGGCCTTGAGGTCCTCGATGTCGGCGACCAGCAGGATCGTGGTCAGCAGGTCCTGGATCCCCTGCCCGGTCTTGGCCGAGACGTCGATGAACTCGTTCGACCCGCCGTACTCGGCGGGGATGACCTGCTGCTCGGTGAGCTGCTGACGGACGCGGGTCGGGTTGGCGTCGTCCCGGTCGATCTTGTTCACGGCCACGATGATGGGAACCGCCGCCGCCTTCGCGTGGTCGAGCGCCTCGACGGTCTGCGGCATCACGCCGTCGTCTGCCGCCACCACCAGCACGACGATGTCCGTGACCTCCGCACCGCGGGCCCGCATGGCGGTGAACGCCTCGTGGCCCGGTGTGTCGATGAACGTGATCTCCCGGTCCTGGACGTGCACCTGGTATGCACCGATGTGCTGGGTGATCCCGCCGTGCTCCTGGCCGACCACGTCGGTCTTGCGGATGGCGTCGAGGAGCAGCGTCTTCCCGTGGTCGACGTGGCCCATCACCGTCACCACCGGCGGCCGGATCTGGAGGCGCGACTCGTCGACCGCCTCCTCGCCCTCCGCCTCCTCGTCGATCGCGGCGACGATCTGGACCTCGTAGCCGAGCTCATGGACCAGGACCTCGAGCACGTCGTCGGTGAGCGACGCCGTCGCCGGCACCATCTCCCCCATGGTGAACAGCGTCTTGACCACGTCCGCCGGGGTGCGGCCGGTCTTGTCCGCCACGTCCTGAGCGGTGGCCCCCCGGCTGAGCTTGAGGGACGGCAGCGTGGGCGCGGGCGCCGGCGCCGGCTCGGCGGGCGGCGACGGCTCCGGGGTCGGGGGCGCCGACGGCGGGGCGGGCGGCCCCTGGCCGTTGCCCGACGCCTCGGGCCTGGGTTCCGACTCCGGCTCGGGCGCCGGCTTCCGCTCGGGGAGCGGCTCGACTGCCTGGGCCTTGGGCTTCGCCCCGGGAACTGGCCTGCCGCCGGACGCGCGCAGGCGCGGGATGGCCTCGTCCGGCACGGACGAGGAGGCGGTACGGCCGCCCATCCCCATCTCGTCCAGCGCCGCGAGGATGTCCTTGCTCTGGACCTTCAGTTCCCTGGCGAGTTCGTGAACCCTCACGTGGTTCGTGCTCCTTCGATGTCGGCCCGTAATGTACTTGCTTCCCCGGGAGGAAGAACCGTCCGCAGGGCCCGCGCCACCGCCCCGCGGCGGAGCGCCGCGTCCCAGCAGGCGGGGTCGGAATGGAGATACGCGCCCCGGCCCGGGGCCCGCCCGTCCCGGTCGACCCTGACCCCGTCCGGCGTCCTGACCAGCCGGATCAGCCCCGTCTTCCCCGCGGTCGCGCGGCACCCGACGCAGGTCCGGACCGGCTCGCGCCGGGGCCCCGGGGCCACGGCTCAGGCCTCCTCGGAGCCTCCGTCGGCGGGCTCGGACTCCGGCTCCGCCACCGCATCGGGCTCGGCCTTTGCCGGGGGCTCCTCCGGTTCCTCGGCTTCCGCCGCCTCGGCCTCCGGTTCCTCGGTCTCCGCCGCCTCGGCCTCCGCCGCCTCGGTCCCCGTGGCCTCCGACTCGGCGGCGCCCTGGTCGGGGACGGCCTCGCCCGGCTGCCCCGCGTCCCCGGGCGCGGCCGCTTCGCCGGCGTCGGCGGCGCTCTCCGCAGCCGCGGGCGCCGCGGGCCGCCGACCCTCCTCCGCGAACTGCGTCTCGCTCTTGATGTCGATCCGCCAGCCGGTCAGCCGCGCGGCGAGGCGGGCGTTCTGCCCCTCCTTGCCGATCGCGAGCGACAGCTGGTAGTCGGGCACGATCACCATGGCGGTCTGGGTGTCCGGGTCGATCCGGACCTCCTTGACCTTGGCCGGCTGCAGCGCGTTCGCCACGAACTGCGCGGCGTCGGGCGACCACGGAACCACGTCGATCTTCTCGCCCTTCAACTGGTTGACGACCATGCGGACGCGCGACCCCTTTGCGCCGACGCACGCGCCGACGGGGTCGACGGCGGGTTCGTTGGACGAGACGGCGATCTTCGAACGATGTCCCGGCTCGCGGGCCACCGCCTTGATCTCGACGATGCCCTCCTCGATCTCCGGCACCTCGAGCTCGAACATCTTCTTGAGCAGCCCGGGGTGCGTCCGGGACACCACGATCTGCGGCCCCTTCGTTCCCCGGCGGACCTCGGTGATGTACGCGGTCAGGCGGTCGCCGTGCCGGTACATCTCCGACGGGACCTGTTCGGCCTGCGGGAGCAGCGCCTCGACCTTCCCCAGGTCGAGCAGCGTGTACCGGTGGGAGTCCTGCTGGATGATCCCGGTCACGACGTCGCCCTCGCGGCCGGCGAACTCCTCGTACGTCAGCTCGCGCTCCGCGTCGCGGAGCTTCTGGTAGATGACCTGCTTGGCGGTCTGCGCGCCGATGCGGCCCTTGAACTCGTCGGTGACCTCGACCTCGTGCTCGGAGAGCACGTTGCCCTCCTCGTCGCGCTCCTGCTCCCACACGCGGAGGTCGCCGGTCTCCGGGTCCATGATGGCCCGGGTGCCGAACAGCTCCTCGTCGAGGTCCGGGTCCTGCTGGCGGCGCCACGACTTGTACGCGGAGGCCATCGCCTCCTCGAGGCCGGACAGGATCATCTCGAACGGGATCCCCTTCTCCCGCGCGAGCTCCCGCAGCGCCCCGATCAGTTCCTGGTTCACCTCTTCACGCTCCGTTCCGCCGGCCCCCACTCGAACACCGTTCGAGCGGACGCCACGTCCTCGTACCGCATCCGGCGATCGCCGGCCTCGGTCCGGACCACGATCCCCACCTCGTCCGCCGCCTCCAGCGTGCCGGTGTGGGTTCGCGACCCGTCCACCGGCTCCACCGAGCGGACCTTCACCCTCTCCCCGGTGTGGCGCCGGAACTCCCGCGGCCGCTTCAGCGGCCGTTCCACGCCGGGCGAGCTCACCTCGAGGTCGTACGGCCCCGAGACGACATCCTCCAGATCGAGGCGCCGGGAGATCCGCCCGCTGACCTCGGCGATCGTGTCGAGGTCGACACCACCGGGCGCGTCCCGGTCAACGGTGACCCGCAGGATCCTGCGCCGGTGGTCCCGGGTGAACGTGGCCTCCACCAGCTCGAGCCCCGCAGCCTCCACCACGGGCCGGAGCATGGCCTCCACGTCCACTTGTCACCTCCCGAAAAAAAAGTGGGCGGCTGCCCACTTCGGGACTTGCACTCGATTCCTCGCCCAGTATAGCGACTGCACATCCCGTATGCCGGGTTGGACAGTTGCGCAGTGCCGTCATTGCCCCTCAATGGGCGGCGGCGGGGCCACCCCGACGGCGGTGGCTCGATCGCGCTCCCGACGCGCGCGGGGACGACGAGCAATCCGTTCCGCCGTCAAGCGTCCGGACAGTCGACCGCGATGACCACGTCCACCACGAACGGGTGCCGGACGCCCGGCCATTCCACGCCGGGCTGCATCCGCCCGCGGGCGGTGCCGACGCCGTCGATGCCCTCGAGCGCCCGGGCCGTTCGGACCGCGTTCCGCACGTCGCCGCGCTCGGTATCCAGCTGGGCGCGCGAGCGCACCTTGATGTCGGGAACCGGCACGCACGACGACGAGCTGTGGGCGTCGTTCAGGATCCGGTCGATGAACTCGACCTTGCCGGCGGTGGCGACGGCGACCACCGACCGCGCCACGACGGCCGCGAACCCGTCGGGGTCGGCCGGCACCACGCCTCCGGTCGCCGGCGTCGGTGCCCCCGTCGTCGGCCCGAGGACCGCGGACGGCGTCGAGGACGGGTCCGTCTGGGTGGAGGTCCCGACAGGCGACGGCGACTCGGACGCCGGGGGAGCCGGCGTGGGGCTCGAGGAGCACCCGGCGAGCACGACGGCGATCACGCAGGCTGGGATGAGGAGCCTCGCTGGCGACCCCCCCACCGGCCGGATGCGTGTTCGACCAATCATCTCCGCCTCCCTGGACGCAACCCGGTACGTGGCGGGGGACGCGCTCCCTACACGGCGCGGCGATGGCCGCCGGGCTCGGTCCAGTCGTCGTGACGGTTCATGCGCTTGGCGAGCTCGTCGGCATCCCAGCCGTCGTGGACGGTGGCTCCGAGCTCCCTCGCGGCCGCCTCGGCGGACTCCTTCGTGACGGTGACCCAGCGGGTCCAATCGCCGCTCGCGTCGATCAGCAGCAGGTCCCACGTGTCGAGGCCGATCCGCTGCACGACCGCGTCGACCTCGCGCCCGGAGACGAACCGGCGGACGTCGTCGGGGATCTTCTCGCTCACCCGCCGAGCGTAGGTGCGCTCGGTTCGGCGGGCAACCCAGCGGGGTCGCCGCCGTTCGACGCCGGCTCGTCCGGCCGGGGAACCCCCGCCAGCCGTTCGCCGATGGCCTGCCGCGCCTCGGCGTTCGTCCCGACCGGCTCTCCGGCCGGCGGCTCGGGATCCGGTTCGAACGCCGATGGGTCCTGCAGGTAGGCCCGGAACGGCTTGATGAGCCGGCTGATGTGCCAGCCGTCCGCGTAGCGGTGGTCGATCGTCGCCGTGAGCGAGATCACGGGCCGGATCACGACCCGGCCGTCCTCCGCCATCGGCTTGTCCTGGATCTCCCCCACCAGCACCAACAGCGGCATGCCGTAGAACCGGGCGAGCGGCGCGAACCCCTGGGGGATCCCGAACATCCCGATCGACGTGATCATCGCGGAGCCGAACGGCTGCTTCCGCACGCCGAGGGCCTTCACGTCGCGGTCGTGGGCATTGGTGAGCCACGCGGAGAACCTCATCGATGGCCGCAGCATCCTGCGCGGCATGCGGGCGATGTTCCTCTTGGTCTTCGCGAACTCCTTGTCGTCCCCCTGCTTCATCTGCGTGGCGCGTTCGCGGAGCTCCCTCGCCACCTCGAACACCGACTTCTCGTCGGCCCGCTCGACCTTGACGCCCGAGAGCTCCCTGCCGCCCTCGACCGCCGCGATGAAGAACACGTCGACCGTCTCACGCGGGATGACCTTCGAGCCCTTGATCCGGACGTTGAAGTCCGGGACGTCCTTCAGCGCGTTGGCCACCGCCCGCCCGACCAGGTGCGTCGGTGTGACCGGGTAGCCGGCGGCGCGACCGCGTTCGATGAGCGCGAGGAGCGGCGTCGCGTCGAACTCCAGGATCCCGTACACCTGCGGATCGTCCGGCGGCCCCCACATGGCCCCGGCGATCTTCCGCCACCCGCCCAGCTTGGCCACCCCGCTCACCCCTGTCGGCCCCGTCGACTCGGACGCCGGTAGCGTGACAGCCGGGACACGGCCACCGCAAGACGAGCACGGCCTCCGGCGGACCCGGCCGGAGGCGTCGGCTCGCACGCCGGATATCCCTCGGTTCGCTTCCAGGAGGCGAATCGGTCCCGCATCACCCGACGCGGTCGTCGCGCGGGCGCGTTCGTTACGGCGCCGCGGACAGCAGTCGGAGCGCGGCGCCGGCCGCGTCCCCCAGCGGCGCCTGGGAGCGCTCGCCGGTGGCGCGCGCCTTGAGGTCGGCCTGGCCGGACTCGATGCCACGCTTGCCGATCACGATCTGGACCGGAGCGCCGATCAGGTCCGCGTCGTTCAGCTTCACGCCCGCGCGGTCGTCGCGGTCGTCGAGCAACGCTTCGCACCCCCGGGCCAGGAGCTGCTCGTAGATCCGCTCGGCGGCCTCGACCACGGCCGGTTGATCCATGTTGGTGGGGACGACCACGACCTCGTAGGGGGCGATCGCCTTCGGCCACATCAGGCCGGCATCGTCGTGGTGCTGCTCGGCCGCCGCAGCCACGATGCGGGTGAGCCCGATGCCGTAGCACCCCATCTCGTAGTGTCGCTGGGAGCCGTCCTCGTCGAGGAACGTCGACCCCAGCGCCTTGGAGTACCGCGGCCCCAGCTGGTAGGTGTGGGAGGCCACGATGCCCCGGCTCTGCACGAGGGTGCCGTCGCCGTTCGGACAGGGATCGCCCTCGCGGGCCTGCGAGAGGTCCTCCCACCGGTCGATGCGGAAGTCACGGCCCTCGTTGGCGCCGGTCACGTGGGCGTCGACGCGGTTGGCCCCGGTCACCCAGTTCGAACCCCCCCGCACCGAGTGGTCCGCCAGCACCGTCACGTCCTCGCCCATGACCTGCGGTCCGACGAACCCCATCGCATACCCCCGCTTGGCGACGGTCTGTTCGTCCATCAATTCGGCCGGAACGGGCCACAGCGCTCGGCCGACCTTCTCGACGTTCACCTCGCGGTCGCCCCGGATGAGCACCGCGACCGTCCGCCCTCCGGCGTCGAACAGCATGGTCTTCAGCATCTCCTCGGCCGGCCGCCCCAGGAACTGCGAGACCGCTTCGATCGTCGAGGCCCCCGGCGTATCGACCTCGGTGAGCGGCTCGTGGTCCGCGGTCGACCGGCCGGCGTCGGGCGCAACGACGGCCGCGGCCTCGACGTCGGCCGCGTAATCGCAGCTCGGGCAGTACAGGAACCAGTCCTCGCCGACGTCGGCCACCGCGATGAACTCGTGGTTGACGCCGCCGCCGATCTGCCCCGGGTCGGCCTCCACGACGCGGTAGTCGAGCCCGCACCGGTCGTGGATCGTCCGGTACGCGTCCATCATCACGTCGTAGGACGACCGCATGCCGTCCTCGTCCCGGTCGAACGAGTACGCGTCCTTCATCAGGAACTCCCGGCCCCGCAGCAGGCCGAACCGGGGCCGGAACTCGTCCCGGTACTTCCACTCGATCTGGTACAGGTTCACCGGGAGATCGCGGTACGAGCCGAACTCCTGCGCCACGAGCGGCGTGACGACCTCCTCGTGGGTCGGCCCGAGCCCCATCTCGCGGCCGTGGCGGTCCGTGACCTTGAACATCAGGTCCCCGTAGGTCTCCCACCGTCCGGTCTGCTTCCAGGGCTCGGCGGGGACGACGATCGGCAAGCGGACCTCCTGCGCACCGGCCGCGTCCATCTCCTGCCGGACGATGGCCTCGATCTTGCGGAGCGTCCGCCACCCGAGCGGCAGCATCGAGTAGATCCCCGCAGCGTTCTTCCGGATGAACGCGGCCCGGATGAGCAGGACGTGCG
>DATBHM010000023.1:0-18966 GCA_036557505.1 Actinomycetota bacterium
CACGGGCCCACCGGAACGCGGCGTAGCGCCGTCGACGGGAAGCGCTCGCTCAGGCGAGCGCCCGGCGGAGGTCCTCGACCAGGTCGTCGGGGTGCTCGATGCCGACCGAGAGGCGAACCAGGTCGGCCGGGACCTCGAGCGGCGATCCCGCCACGCTGGCGTGCGTCATCGGTCCGGGGACCTCGATCAGCGACTCCACGCCCCCGAGGGACTCCGCCAGGAAGAACAGCTGGGTCCGCTCCGCGATCCGGCGGGCCCGTTCCTCCGATCCGGCCCGGAACGACACCATGCCGCCGGGCGCGCGCATCTGCTGCGCCGCGACGCCGTGTCCGGGGTGCGACGCGAGCCCCGGGTAGTACACGTGATCGACCGCGCCGGAGGAGTCGAGGAACTCGGCCACCGCAGTCGCCCCCCTGCAGTGGGCCTCCATCCGCACGGCGAGGGTCTTGACCCCGCGGAGCGCCAGGTAGCAGTCCATGGGGCCGGGGACGGCGCCGACGGCGTTCGCCAGGAACGCGATCCGGTCGGCCGCCTCCAGGTCGTTCAGCACGACGGCGCCCTGCACGAGGTCGGAGTGCCCGCCCAGGTACTTCGTCACGCTGTGCACGACCGCGTCCGCGCCGAGGTCGAGCGGCCGTTGGAGATACGGCGTGGCGAACGTGTTGTCGACCACGCACCACGCGCCGGCGCCGTGGGCGATCGCCGAGGTGGCAGCGATGTCGATGATCTTGAGCAGCGGGTTCGAGGGAGTCTCGATCCACACCATGCGGGTCTCGTCCCGCACCGCGGCGCGCACGGCGTCGGGGTCGGTCATGTCGACCGTGTCGAACGCCAGCCCCCAGTCGCGCAGGACCCTCGACAGCAGCCGGTAGGTGCCACCGTACACGTCGTCCGCGAGCAGCACGTGGTCGCCCGGCCTCAGCAGCATCAGGAGCACGGTCTCCGCCGCGAGCCCGGAGGCGAACGAGAACCCCCTGGCCCCGCCCTCCAGGGAGGCCAGCGCCGACTGCAGGGCCTCGCGCGTCGGGTTCCCGCCGCGCGCGTAGTCGTACCGCTTCGGCTTGCCCACGGCGTCCTGGGCGTAGGTGGAGGTCTGGTAGATCGGGACGTTCACCGCGCCGAACGCCGGCTCGGGGTCCTGCCCCGAGTGGATCGCGCGGGTCTCGAACCGCCAGGCCCCGCCCGGGGTCTCGTCGTCGTCGGGGTTCATCGCATCTCCGGGGGGAGCTCCCACTTCCGTCTCCTCAGCTCGTCGACCGCCTGCTGGCCCTCGCGGGCCGTCCCCCACAGCATGGACTTGCGGCGCGCGTCGTGTCCCGGGGCGAACTCCCGGCTGGTCATCTCACGGCACGCCGGGTCGCCGCACCCGCACGGCGTCATGCCGGGGAACCTGGGCTGGTCGTCGGCGCGGCGCTGCTCGGCGCACCGCCGGAACGGTCGCGCCGGCAGCGAGCTCACCGGCAGCACGATCACGCCCTCCTTCGGATCGCCGAGGGCCGAATGCCGCCCCCGCAGCGCGAGGAGCCCGGTCAGCGCCGCCAGGCACGCGTCGACCTGGTCCATCGTGCGGAGCCCGTTCGTCTCCACGCGCTGGGATCGGAGGACGGCCTCCCGGAACTCCCGCTTGCGTACCGATCGCGCCGGCACGCAGCCGGAGAGCGTGACCGCCGTGGCGTGCGGGAACACCTCGATGGCGTGCCCCCGGACCGAGCCGCCGCCGTACCTGGGAAAGCCCGCCTTCGCCGCCTCCTCGAAGGCCCGGAATCCCACCTTCATCCAGGCGTAGAACGGGTGGTCGTCGCGTTCGCCGGCCCGGGGCGTGCCGTAGGACTGGATGCCGAACTCCCGGAGCGCCCGTTCGGTTCGCCGGGACCCCTTCCCCGCGCCCCAGGAGGGCGGCGAGTCGATCGCGACGACGTCGGGTTCCATGTCGCCGATCAGGTCGGCCAGGTCCGGCGGCGCCACGCGACGGGCCGTCTCGGACGGGCGCAGGGAGTCGTCGAGGAGCACCAGGTCGAGGCCCTTGGCGACGCCGACGTCGATCCCGAGCGACCGCACCCCCCCGACCCCCTCTCCCGACCTACCGCCGGTGCGCCAGGAACTCGAGCAGGTCGGTCCGCGTGAGCACCCCGAGCACCTGCTCGCGCTTGGCCACCAGGACGGCGGACGACGACTGCAGCGAGGAGAACGCCACGTCGACCGGGTCGTCGAACTCCACCATCGGCAGCGGCGGCGCCATGACCTCGGCCACGTCCGCCTGCAAGGCGTCGGGGTCCCGGAACAGCCGCTCGAGCAGGCCGCGTTCGCGGACCGAGCCGACGAACGCCGACACCTCTGCCGTGTCGGGGTCGCGGACCACCGGCGCCTGCGAGATGCCGTGGGCCTGGAGCCGGTCGACGGCCTGGCGGACCTTCTCGTGGGCGCCGACCGTGACCAGCGCCGGGAGCCCGTCCGGCTTCGCCGAGAGCACCTCCTCCACGCGGGCCCGCTCGGGGCGTTCCACGAACCCGTACTGGAGCATCCAGGTGTCGCTGTACAGCTTCGACAGGTAGTTGCGGCCCGTGTCCGGGAACAGCACCACGACCACGGCGTCCTCGGGCAGCTCCCTGGCCACGGTGAGCGCCGCCACCATCGCCGTCCCCGTCGAGCCGCCGACCAGGATCCCCTCCTGTCGTGTGATGGCGCGGGCGGTGAGCAGGGCATCGCGGTCGGACACGCGCACCCACCGGTCGACGACCTTCGGGTCGAACGTCTCCGGCCAGAAGTCCTCGCCGATGCCCTCGGTCAGGTAGGGGCGGGCCTCCTCGCCCGGCTCGGCCGAGTACAGGGAGCCCTCCGGGTCGGCTCCCACGACCAGGATGTCGGGGTCGCGTTCCTTGAGGAACCGGGCGATCCCGGTGATCGTGCCGCCCGTGCCGACGCCGGCGACGAACGCGTCGATGCGCCGGCCGGTCTGCTCCCAGATCTCGGGCCCGGTCGTGTCGTAGTGCGCGCGGGGATTCTCCTGGTTGAAGTACTGGTTGGGCTGGAACGCGCCGGGGATCTCCTCGGTGAGGCGGTCGGCCACCCGGTAGTACGACTCGGGCGACTCGGGCGCCACGGCGGTGGGGGTGATCACGACCTCCGCGCCGTAGGCACGGAGCAGCGCGACCTTCTCCTGGCTCATCTTGTCCGGCATCACGAAGATGCAGCGGTAGCCGCGGATCGCCGCGGCGATTGCCAGGCCGTGGCCCGTGTTGCCGGAGGTGGGCTCCACGATCGTGCCGCCGGGCTTCAGCCTGCCGGCCCGTTCGGCGGCCTCGATCATCCGGATCCCGATGCGGTCCTTGACGCTGCCGCCGGGGTTCAGCATCTCGAGCTTGGCGAGGATCGTGGGCTTCACGCCCTGCGTGACGCGCCGCAGCCGCACCAGCGGGGTGTTCCCGACGGCGTCGAGGAACGAGTCCAGTACCTCCATGGCGGCGCGCCCTCCTTGTGGTTGCCCGGCCGGCCTATTGTCCACGACCGGCCGGGGTGGCGGCCAGAACCGGGCGACCTACCGGGGGACCAGCTTGGAGATGTTGCCGCCGGAGTCGCTGAAGTAGATACCCCCGCCGGGACCTCGCTGCATCGAGTAGACGCAGTCGCCGTTCGCCAGCACGAGCGACTGGGAGGCGATGTTGAGCCGGTTGGCCGTCAGCGTGACGCGGTGGATGTGCCCCGTGTTGCAGTCCCCGAACAGAAACCGCCCGTTGGTCCCGGGCCCGAGTCCGCAGCGCTGGCAGAACACGATGCCGGTCGGCGCGATGGTGCTCGGGTAGAACGTCTTCGGGAGATGCCGGGGGGTGGGTCCGCTGTTGTTCGTGTCGGCCGGCGCGGTCCCGCCGCAGTTCTCGTTGGCGCCCCATCCGAAATTGCCGCCCTTGACGGCGAGGTTGATCTCGTCGTTGCACTCGGGGCCGTTCTCGGTCTCCCACAGTCGGTTCGTCTTCGGGTCGAACGCCATCCCGAACGAGTTCCGGTGCCCGTAGGACCAGATCAGCTTGTCGGCGAACCCGGGGTTGCCGGGGGCGGGACCGCCCGTGGTCGTCATCCGCAGGATCTTGCCGGCCGAGATCGACAGGTCCTGGGCGTTTGCGGCGTGATGTGCCTCGCCCTGCAGGGCGTACAGGAACCCGTCGGGTCCGAAGAGGATGTGCCCGCCGTCGTGGTAGTGCCCGGACACCGTCTGCGAGCTGAAGATCACGTGCATGTTCTGCGCGTGCCCGTTGACGTTCCTCATCCGAAGGATCTGGTCCTTCTCGCCGCCGCTCACGTTCCGCGTCGCGTACGCGAACACGAACGGCTGCTGCGGGTAGTGGGGGTCGAGCGCGAGGCCGAGCAACCCCTGCTCGCCGTCGCTCACGACGCGCGGGACCGTGGTGAACAGGTGGTCGGCGTGGGACGACGGGTTGAAGATCCGGATCTGCCCGGTGGCCTTCTCCCCGTAGAAGATGTTGCCGCTGGGCGTGAACGTGAACGTGACCGGCTGGTCCGCCCCGGTCACGACCGGAACGGCCTTGAAGGGATCGGTGCGGGCGTGGCCGGCGTCGTTCATCCGGGCCGAGGCGGGCGCGCACGCGATGAGGCAGAACACGGCGGCAGCGGCGAGGATTCGTCCGAGGGTTCGCATCCGTCAGTTGTACCCCACTCCCGCCCCTTCCCGTGGGTGATTCTTCCGCCGTCTCGGGCGAGGTCGGATGGCGGTGCCCTACGATGAGCGTGCCCGCCCATTCGAGACGCCGGAGGAGGGAACCTCCCGTGGAACGAGCCGAGATCCGGGCCCCGCGGGGCACCGAGCGGTCGTGCCGGGGCTGGCCCCAGGAGGCCGCCCTGCGCATGCTGATGAACAACCTCGACCCGGACGTGGCCGAGCGGTGGCAGGACCTCGTCGTGTACGGCGGCACCGGCAAGGCGGCCCGCAGCTGGGAGGCCTACGACGCCATCGTCCGGACGCTCCGCGGGCTCGGCGACGACGAGACGATGCTCGTGCAGTCCGGCAAGCCCGTGGCCGTCTTCCGGACGCATCCGGCGGCGCCGCGGGTGCTGATCTCGAACTCGATGCTCGTCCCCAAGTGGGCCGACTGGGAGACGTTCTGGGAGCTCGAGAAGGCCGGGCTGACCATGTACGGGCAGATGACCGCGGGGTCGTGGATCTACATCGGGACCCAGGGCATCCTCCAGGGCACGTACGAGACGCTCGCCGAATGCGCGACGCAGCACTTCGGCGGGTCGCTTCGGGGGCGCGTCACCGTGACCGCGGGCCTCGGGGGCATGGGCGGCGCGCAGCCCCTCGCGGTGACGATGAACGACGGCATCGCCCTCTGCATCGAGGTCGACCCGGTCCGGATCGAGCGCCGCGTGAAGACGCGGTACCTCGACCGGGAGACGACGGACCTCGAGGAGGCCCTGCGGTGGGTCGAGGAGGCCCGGTCCGCGGGCGAGTCGGTGTCCATCGGCCTGCTGGGGAACGCCGCCGACGTGCTCCCCGAGCTGGTCGGACGGGGGTTCCGCGCCGACGTCGTGACCGATCAGACCTCGGCGCACGACCCGCTCGGCGGGTACGTCCCCGCCGGGCTGTCGCTCGAGGAGGCCGCGACGCTCCGGCGCGACGACCCCGACCGGTACATCGCCCGGTCCCAGGAGTCGATGGCGATGCACGTCGACGCCATGGTGTCGTTCCAGGAGGCCGGCGCGGTGGTGTTCGACTACGGGAACAACCTCCGCGCGGGCGCCGAGCAGGGCGGCCTGTCGCACGACCGGGCGTACGCGTACCCGGGGTTCGTCCCGGCGTTCGTGCGGCCGCTGTTCTGCGAGGGGAAGGGGCCGTTCCGGTGGGCCGCGCTCTCCGGCGACCCCGAGGACATCGCGAAGACGGACCGCGCGGTGATGGACCTGTTCCCGGACGACTCGCGGCTGCACCGGTGGCTGCACATGGCGGAGGAGCGGGTGGCCTTCCAAGGGCTGCCGGCCCGGATCTGCTGGCTCGGCTACGGGGAGCGCGCGAAGGCCGGGCTGCGGTTCAACGAGATGGTCCGGACCGGCGAGCTGTCCGCGCCGATCGTCATCGGCCGCGACCACCTCGACGCCGGGAGCGTGGCGTCGCCGTACCGCGAGACCGAGTCGATGCGCGACGGCAGCGACGCGATCGCCGACTGGCCCATCCTCAACGCGTTGATCAACACCGCGGCCGGAGCGCACTGGGTGAGCGTGCACCACGGCGGCGGGGTGGGGATCGGGTACTCGATCCACGCGGGGATGGTGGTGGTGGCCGACGGGTCGTCGGACGCGGCCTCCCGTCTCGAGCGCGTGCTGACGAGCGACCCCGGGATGGGTGTCGTCCGCCAGGCCGACGCCGGGTACGACCGGGCGCTTGAGGTGGCAAGGGAGCGCGGTGTCCGCCTGCCCTGGCGGGAGGGGGACGCGGAGCGGTGAGCGCCTCCGAGGCCGGGCCGGCCGCCGCCGACGGCGGGACGGCCACCGAGCGCGAGGCCGTCGACCGGCTGATCGACGAGCACTTCCGCGCGGAGGAGGCGGAGGACGTCGACGCGATCGCGGCCACGTTCACCGATGACGCCCAGCACGACGGCGACGGAACCATGGTGCTGTTCGGTCGGGAGGCGATCGCGAACTTCTACCGCGACCTGTATCGGGTCGTCGGGCAGCACCGGTTCACGACGGTCCGCCGGCTGTACGGCCCCGGCCTGGTGATCGACGAGTCCGAGGTCACCGCGATCGCCCACGGCGCGCCGTTCGGGCTGCCGGTCGAGGGCGGAGGACGGTCGTTCACGTTCCGGCTCCTGCACGTGTTCGAGCTGCGCGACGGCCTCATCTCCAGGGAGCAGGCCTGGTTCGACACCAAGACGATCGAACGCCAACTATCAAATTAGCGTCGGGGCTCGCCGGAGGGCTCAAGGTCTCGGCCCCATTGCCGTCAACTAGCGTCCAAGTCGTCGAGGCCAAGAGCTGCACCGGCCTCGATCAGCCTCCGTCCGACCACGCCAACGATTCGGCTGCAAGCCGACTCGGTCGAACCACCGAGTTGGTCGATGTTCAGCACGGACGCTACCGACTCATAGAGACGAACCCTGGCTCGATACCGCCGCCCACGCCGCTCGCCGATGGACTCGAGCAATCCCGCTGAAGTCGCTGCGGCGAGATCGGTCGTGGCCGTCGCTGGGCTCACATCGGCAAGGGACCGGTAATAGCCGGCGGTCACTTCTCGCCCGAAGAAGGCGTCCCAGAGCGCGTTCACGGTTCGCTGACTCAGGCTGGAGCGTTCGGCTGTTTCCTCGAGCGCAGTCCAAACCTGCCGCTCGACCCGTTCCCGGTAGTCGAACGTACGCACCTGATGGAGTTGTGCCTCCAGGTGAGCTCGGATGAATGGCGTCACGTCCGCGTTCCGATCAAATCGGGCGCCGAGGCAATCGAACGCCGCGTAGTAGTCCTTCAAGTGCCGACCCCACCACTCTTCGAGCGAGGTGAACTCGATTCGCTGGAAGCCTCCGCGGTACATGGCAAGCGATGCCAGGACTCGAGCAGATCTTCCGTTGCCATCTCGAAAGGGGTGGATCCCTGCGATCGCGACGTGGATCCATGCGGCGGCGATCCCGGGGTGGCGGTGCCCTTGGGACATCCGGTCGCATGCCTCGTCGACCAAGTCGGGCACCAGGTCGCCTTCCGGTGGAAGGAAGACTTCATCCCCGGTCGCACTGTTCACGATGAATACCGGCGCATCCGTTCGCAGGCGACCGGCTCCAAGTGAATATCGACCCCCCAGAACTCGATCGTGGAGCGCAACGACGATCTCCCTGTTCCAGGTGAACGCCGGGTCGTCGGCGCGACGAAGCACGAAGCTCATGGCTTCGCGGTAGCCCTCCACGAGGGCGCGATCCTCTTCCCGAACTGCCGGCGGAGGATCACCAGCCAAGATGCGACGTACTTCCTCCACGGTCACCGGCACGCCTTCCATCCGAGTTGAGGCCGCCACCGCCTCAGCTTCAAGCTCTCGCCGGAGCCTCCCGCCCCACGTCCTCGGTAGCGGACCCTTGTAGTCAAGGCGCAGTCGAGCTTCGTCGAGCTCCTTGATGAGCGCGTCGAGTGCTTCAGTCTGGTACGGGAGCAGGATCGACATGGCGAGTGAATCGTAACAGAAATCCCTAGGGATTATAGGAATGTAGTTGCCTAGGCAATACGAACACGAATCCCTAGGGATTTGCACGAAGAATCCCTCAGGTCAGGCCGGCGGATGCCAGTTCCTGGTGACGGTCGATATGCGGGCCCGGAGCTCGTCGACGTCGACGCCGGTCGGGCGGCCGTGCTCGGCGACCACCTCGCCGCCCACGTACACGCGGGCGATGGCCTCCGGCTGCATCGCGTAGACGACCTGCTTGTGAGCTGTGGCGGCGGGCTGCAACGAGAGCGACGACAGGTCGAGCACCACCAGGTCGGCGGCGTGATCCGGCGCGATCCGGCCCACCGGCAGCCCCAGCACCTCGCCGCCACGCGCCGTTCCGGCGATCAGGACGTCCTCGGCCCGCATGGCCTCGCCGTTCGCGTCGACGGCCTTCGCCAGCAGGGCGGCCATCCGCATCTCCTCGAACACGCTCTGCCGGGAGTTGGTGCATCCGCCGTCGGTCCCGAGCGCCACCGGGATGCCGCGGGCGAGCATCTCCCGGACCGGCGCGATGCCGTCGCCCAGGAACGAGTTGGCCCCCGGGTTGTGCACGATGTTCGCCCCGCGCGCGGCGATGAGGTCGAGGTCCTCGGGGTCGACCCACACGCAGTGGACCAGGATCGTGCGCTCGGTGAGCGCGCCGATCGAGTCGAGGAACCTCACCGGCGACAGGCCGTGGCGTTCCAGCGACAGCTCGCGCTCGTACCTGCCCTCGGCCACGTGGATGTGGAACGGCGCCTCGAGCTCCTCGGCCAGCGCGGCACCGGCGCGGATCATCTGCGGGCTCGCGCCGTGGATCGAGTGGGGCGCCGGCTGGACGAACGCCCGCCGGTCGCTGCGGAGCGCCTCGGCCAGGTCCCGGCCGTTCCGCAGGGCCTGGTCCGGCGTCTCCTGGTAGCGCTTCGGCGCACCGGCCCAGTCGTACATCGAACGCGCCAGCACCAGGCGAACGCCCACCTCGTGGGCGGCATCGACCACCGCGAGGTCGTTCTCGTTCCCACGGTCGTGGAGGTAGAAGAAGTCGACCACGGTCGTCACTCCGTGGCGGACCATCTCCGTGAAGTCGAACAGGGCGCCCGTCCGGATGCCGTCGCGGTCGAGGAGCTCCGAGAACGGGTAGAGCACGCGGTCGCGCCACCCCATGAACGACAGGTCGTCGCCGTAGCCCCGCAGGAGCGCCTGGAACGAGTGCGCGTGGGCGTTGACGGTGCCGGGGACCACCGCCACGTCGCCCCAATCCTCGCGGTCGTGCTCGGGGAACCGCTCGGCGAGCTCGTCGGGTTGGCCGGACGCGAGGATGATGCCGCCCTGCAGGACGAACCCATGTCTGCGTTCCCACCGGTCCTCGGCGAACACCAGCTCCGCGGTGATCAGGGTCATGAGGGCTCTGTCTACCAGACACGAGCGGTTGCCGCGTGCTTCGCGCGGACGTAGCCTCCGCGCCTGATGCCGGTCCGGGTGGGGGAGCAGCTCGACGTCGCCGACGTGGTCGCCGTCGCCCGCGGCGAACACGTCGAGCTGTCGCCGGATGCGGCCGACCGGATGCGGGCATCCCGGGCACTGGTCGACGAGAAGGTCGCGTCCGCGGAGACGGTCTACGGCGTCACCACGGGGATCGGCTCGCTGGCGACCGTCCGCATCGCGCCGGAGCAGGCCGCCCGGCTGCAGTTCGACCTCGTCAGGTCGCACGCGACGGCGGTCGGTCCTCCGCTGTCGCGTGAGGAGGCCCGGGCCATGCTGCTGCTCCGGGCCCACGTGCTGGCGCTCGGCCACTCGGGCGTCCGCCCGCTCGTGGTGGAGCGCATGGTCGAGATGCTGAACCGCGACCTGATCCCCGCGGTGCCGCAGCAGGGCTCGCTGGGCGCCTCGGGCGACCTCGCGCCGCTGGCCCACCTGGCGCTGCCGCTGATCGGGCTCGGGCAGCTCCTCGGGCCGGCCGGGCCGCTCGAGGCCGCCGGGCAGCTCGCCGAGGCCGGCCTCGAGCCGCTCACGCTGCTGCCGAAGGAGGGGCTGGCGCTCGTCAACGGGACGCAGGGGATGCTGGCGATCGGCTCGCTCGCGCTGGCCCGCGCCGAGGCGCTGGCGAAGGCGGCAGACGTGGCCGCCGCGATGAGCGTCGAGGCCTTGCTCGGGACCGACGTCGCGTTCGACGAACGGCTCCAGCGGCTGCGGCCGCATCCGGGGCAGGCGGCGTCGGCCTCGAACCTCCGCCGGATGCTCGCCGGGAGCGGGATCACGGCGTCGCACCGGGAGTCCGGGCACCTCGTCCAGGACGCGTACTCGCTGCGGTGCGCGCCGCAGGTCCACGGCGCCGCGCGGGACATGTTCGCGCACGTCCGGTCGGTGCTGGTCCGGGAGGTGGGCGCGGTGTCGGACAACCCGGTGGTGTTCCCCGACGACGGCGAGGTCGTCTCCGGTGGCAACTTCCACGGCCAGCCGGTCGCGGTCGTGCTCGACGCGCTGGCCATGTCGGTGGTGCCGGTCGCGAGCATCTCCGAACGCCGCCTGTACCGCCTGCTCGACCCCTCGCTCTCCAACGGCCTGCCGCCGTTCCTGGTGCAGGAGTCAGGGCTCAATTCGGGCTACATGCTCGTGCAGTACACGGCCGCGTCGCTGGTCTCCGAGTCGAAGACGCTCGCGCACCCCGCCTCGGTGGACTCGATCACGTCGTCGGCCGGGCAGGAAGACCACGTGAGCATGGGCATGACGGCCGCCCGCCACGCCCGGGAGTGCGTGGCGAACGCCGAGGCCGTCGTGGCGTTCGAGGCCCTGGCGGCGACGCAGGCCCTCGGGCTGCGGGCGCCGCTGCAGCCGGCGGCGGGGACGAGCGCGGCGCTGGCCGCGATCCGCGACGTCGTTCCCGCGTTGGACGCCGACCGTGAGGTTCGCCTGGACATGGCGGCCGTCACCGAGTTGGTTCGTTCGGGCCGGCTGGTGGAGGCGGCCGAGGCCGGGGTCGGGCCGCTCGACTAGCGCCCGGAGACGTCGCGGCCGCCGATCCACGTCTGCACCACGGGGTTGTGGCCGGGGCGGTACGGGACGGTGGCGAGGTCGGGGGAGTCGAGCACCACGAAGTCCGCCCGCTTGCCGGGTTCCAGCGTGCCGAGCCGGTCGTGCAGTCCCAGCACCCAGGCCGGGTTCACGGTGGCGGCGGTGAACGCCTCCGTCGTGGTCAGTCCGTACAGCGAGCAGCCCATCGCGATCACCTCGGGCATGGACAGCACCGGCGACGTGCCCGGGTTGAAGTCGGTCGCGACGGCCACGGCGGCGCCGGCCCCGATCAGGTCGCGGGCGGGCGCCGGCTGCGCGCGCAGGCTGAACGTCGACGCCGGCAGCAGCGTGGCCACGGTCGCCGGCGCGTGGGCGAGGGCGGCGACTCCCCCCGGCCCCGTGTGGTTGCAATGGTCGGCGCTCCGAGCACCGAGCCGGACGGCCGCCTCCGCCGCGGCCGAGTGGCCGAGCTGATCGGCGTGGCACCGGATCGGGAGTCCCGCTCCTGCAGCGGCGACCGCGACCCGCTCGAGGTCCTCGACGGAGAACGCGATGTCCTCGACGTAGACGTCCACGGCATCGACGAGGCCCTGCTCCGCGGCCGCCGGGATCAGCTCGTCGCACGCGATCCGCACCCAGTCCGGGCGTTCCATGCCCGCAGGCACGGCGTGGCAGGCGAGCAACGTGACCGTGCACGTCTGCGGCACCTCCCCGGCCAGCCGTCGCGCCAGCCGGGCCAGGCGGAGCTCCGCGTCGACCGACAGGCCGTAGCCGGTCTTCAGCTCCAGCGCGGTGGTTCCGGCGGCGAGCATCTCCGACAACAGCGGCCGGCAGAACGCGAGCACCTGCTCGTCGGACGCCTCGGCCAGCATGCGCGCGCTCCGGGAGATCCCGCCCTCGCCGTGCAGGTCGCGGTACGAGCGCCCGGCCAGCCGGGCCTCGTACTCGTCCGCCCGCCACCCGAAGAACGGCACGTGCGTATGGCAGTCGACGAACCCGGGCACCACGGCGACCTCGCCGAGATCATCGGGCGCGGCGCCCTCGTAGCCGTCCGCCGGCCCGGCGTAGGTGACGATCCCGTCCGTCCAGGCCACGACACCGCTCCGAACGACTGCCGGCGAGCCGAGGTCCGAGCCCCGCCGCGGCGCTCCTCCGCCGGCCATCGTGGCCATCGTCGCCGCACGTACGGCGCCGTCACTCCCGTTCGCGATTCCGCCCATCCGGTGCTCCGTGTCGCCCGCCCGCTCGGGGGGCCGGTCGACGGCCGACCGTACACTGCCCGCGTGGGCGACGCGCAGGGGGAGAGGGTTCGCGCGCGGGTCCGCATCCGTGAGGCGCTCTCGATCCGCGGCGTTCGGGACATCCTGGCGATGCGCGACATCCGCGTCGTGGTGGTGGCGACGTTCGTCGTCATGCTCGGGTTCGGCATCCTGTCGCCGGTCCTGCCCCTGTACGCGAAGTCGTTCCACGTGGGCTACGACGCCGTCGGGCTGCTCGTCTCCGCGTTCGCGTTCACCCGGCTGGTCTTCGACCTTGTGGCCGGGCCGCTGGTCACGAGGTTCGGCGAACGCCGCATCGTGACGACCGGCGCGATCGTCGTGGGCGTGTCGTCCGCGGCCGCCGCGCTTGCTCCGAACTTCCCGCTGCTGGTCGCGTTCCGCGCCGCCGGCGGGGGCGGTTCGTCGCTGTTCTTCGCCGGGCTGATGTCCTACCTGCTGCGGAGCGCGCCGTCCGACCGGCTCGGCCGCGTGATGAGCATCTTCTACGGCGCCCTCAACGTGGGCGTCATCATGGGGAACCCCGTTGGCGGCGTGGTCGCGCACTACTTCGGGCTGGCCGCGCCATTGTGGTTCTACGCCGGGGCCTGCTTCCTGGCCGCCTTCATGTACGCGCGAACGGTCCACGACCCGGTGCGTCCGGTCGAGACCGGTCCCCGGCCGAAGCTCCGCGATCTGCGGTGGAGCCGGACGTTCGTGACCGTCCTGGTCGCGAACGCCGCATACTTCTGGTTCTCGGCGGGCGTCATCTCGACGCTGCTGTCGCTGTTCGCCCACTTCTCGATGGGGCTGTCGAGCCTGCAGATCGGATTGGTGTTCGCGGTGCTGTCGGCTGCGGAGCTGGCCGTGCTGTTCGCGGCGGGGAGCCTGACCGACAGCCTGGGGCGGAAGAAGGTCCTGCTGCCGTCGATGGTAGCCATCGCCGTCGTGGTGGTGCTGACCGGGCAGGTCGGGTCGGTCGGCATGTTGGTCGTGGCGCTGGTGTTCATGGGCGTCGCGTCGGGGTTCGGCGGCGTGCCGCAGTCCGTGATGCTGGCCGACGTGGTTCCGTCGCGGCTGCAGCCGGCGGCGATCGGGGTCTACCGGTTCGTCGGCGACCTCGGATACGCGATCGGACCGCTCCTCGCGGGCGCGATGGCGTCGAGCTTCGGGTTCGGTGTGGCATTCGCCGTCAGCGCGCTGCCCTGTGTCGCAGCGGCGATCCTGCTGGCGACGATCCCCGAGACCAAGCCGAAGTCGCCGCCGACGAATGCGGCGACCGGCAACGGCTCGATGCCGACGAGCAGAGGGTCGGTCTCCTGAGGCGCTAGCCGAACACGTGCTTGCCCGGCTGCCAGATCATGAGGATCGCGATGACCACGACGGAGCCGGACAGGTACATGCCGCCATACCGCAGCTTGGCCGCCATGGCCTGGATCTCGGGCGGCGGTCCTCCGGCTCCGGGTGGCGGTGGGCCGGGGGGCATGGCGTCCAGGGCCTTGAACAGCTTCATCCCCGTGGGCAGCTGGACGAGCAGGCCGTACAGGTACGCGGCCGCGTACAGCACGATCGCCACGATCAGCCACGGGGTGCTCCACAGTGGGATGTGGAGCGAGTAGATGAGCCCGACACCGGCGACCGCCACGATGACCCCGATCGGGAGCGTGAGCCGCTTCGACACCGTCTCGGATCCCTCCACGAAGAACTTGGCGTGCTGGGGCTGCTTGGCGACGAGCGCTCCGAAGAAGGGGTACGCGAAGCTCGGCCCGAATGCGAGCAGCACGCCGACGATATGGACGACAAGCCAGAACGTGATCCATGACCAGGCTGCGACCATGCGAGCAGTGCCTCCCCTCTTCCGGAACCGCGCGGAGTGTGGGACTCGGCCGCGGGCGATGTCAAACGCGCACGTGTCCCGGATCGCATCCGGTGGAGCGCTGTGATCGTCAGAGCGAGCACGGTGCTGCCGGTGCCGATCGAACGGGCCTGGGCGTTCGTGGTCCACTGGGAACGCCAGGCCGCGTGGATGCGTGACGCCGACCGCGTGGACGTGCTGACCACGCACCGTGAGGGCCCCGGCGTGGTGGTCGCCGTTCGGACCCGCGTGCTGAACGTTCCGGTGTTCACCGAGGAGCTGAGGGTGATCGCGTGGGAGCCGCCGACGCTGCTGCGCATCGAGCGCGGTTCGTTCGTCCACGGCATCGGCGAGTGGCGCCTCACGCCGGTCGTCCGCGGCGAGGAGCGGGGGACGCGGTTCACGTGGGAGGAACACCTCGCGATCACCGTGCCGGTCGTCGGCCCGCTGGCGCTGCTCGCCTACCGACCCGTGATGCGGTACCTGATGCGCGGTTCGCTCGAGAACCTCCGGGCCGCGCTGGTCGATCCGAACCCCGAACGACCGGCTCGCCCCTAGCGGGCCAGCCGCCGCGCCTGCTCGACCACGTCGAGGCGTTCATCCGATCCGGATGTTGCGGAGTCGGGCGTGGTGCCCCACGCTGCCGTGCGTGCCAGACGTTGCTCCCGGCTCGACGCCGACACGACCCCGCCGCGAACCCACCCGCCACCAGCGGCGTGCGAGGCTGCAGTCGGGCGAGTCGGCCGAACGCGGACGCGAGGCCCGAGGTCGAACGCCGCGATCCGCTCACGGAGACTGGACGCCCCCCCGGGACCGGCCGGATCCGGTCTCGATCCTCGAGACCCAGGCCGCGACCCGGCTCCAGGAGCTCCTGCCGATCCGGTACGGGCGCATGCTCGCGTCGCCGTTCACGTTCTACCGGGGGGCGGCCGCGATCATGGCCGCCGACCTCGCGGCGACCCCCGATTCGGGGATCGTCGTCCAGGCCTGCGGCGACGCCCACATCTCCAACTTCGGCGGGTTCGCGGCGCAGGATCGCCGGCTGGTGTTCGGCCCCAACGACTTCGACGAGACGCTGCCGGGACCGTGGGAGTGGGACGTCAAGCGGATGGCCGCGAGCGTCGAGATCGCCGGCCGCGACATCGGGCTGCCCGCGGAGCGCCGGCGATCGCTCGTGTTCGACTGCGTGGGGGAGTACCGCGTCGGGATGCGAGGCTTCGCGGAGGAGAGCCACCTCGACGTCTGGTACGACCGTCTCGACGCGGCCGAGATCGTCGAACGGTTCGGCGGACGGCTCGGCAGGAAGGGCCGCATCCTGTTCGCGGAGCCCTTCGCCAACGCGCACCGCAAGAACAGCATCCGGGCTGTCAAGCGGCTGACCGAACACGTGGACGGAGAGCTGCGGTTCCGGAACGTCCCCCCGCTGCTGGTCCGGCTGACGGAGCTCGTGAGCCCGGACGACGCCCGCCGCGACGTCGACATCGTGCGCGCCGCGCTCCGCCAGTACGCGGCGAGTCTCGCGGCGGACCGGCGGTTCCTGTTCGAGACCTATCGGTTCGTCGACATGGCCCGCAAGGTGGTCGGCGTCGGGAGTGTCGGCACGCGGGCCTGGATCCTCCTGTTCTCGGGGCGTGACGGCAGGGACCCCCTGGTGCTGCAGATGAAGGAGGCCCAGGCCTCCGTCCTCGAGCCCTACCTCGGAAAGAGCGTGTACCGGAACCACGGCGAGCGCGTCGTCCGCGGCCAGCGGCTCTCGCAGGCGGCGATCGACGTGTTCCTCGGCTGGCAGCGGAGCCTGGGCATCGACGGGAGGGAACGCGACTTCTACATCCGGCAGCTGTGGGACTGGAAGGCGTCGGTCGACCTGTCGACGATGAACGAGTCGGGTCTCCGCGCGTACACGAGGGCCTGCGGGTGGTCCATGGCCCGGGCGCACGCGCGGTCCGGGGACCGCCTGGCGATCGCGGCGTACCTGGGCAGCGGCGAGCGCTTCGACAAGGCGATGGCCCGGTTCTCCGAGGCGTACGCCGACCAGAACGAACGGGACTACGACCGCCTGGCGGAGGCCGTCGCCGGCGGCGAGCTCGCGGCCGAACGCGGGGTCTGACGCGTCCCGCCGTAGGCTGGCGGGGATGGCAGCCGGGGACCGGGCGTTCGACGAGGCCGTCGCCGCGGCGTTCGAGCTGTACGCCGACGGGCGGTACGACGACGCGCTCGCCGTCCTGCGCGCCGCCGGCGACGTGTCCCTCGGCCGGGCGGCGATGCGGTCGTACCTGGTGGGATGCCTGCGCTCCGTGACCGGCCATCCCGACGACGCGGTCGAGGCCTTCGAACGGGGTCTCGAACGCGGCGAGTGGTGGCGCCCCGATCAGCTGCGATCCGATCCCGACCTGGCGCAGCTCCGGGACGACCCGCGGTTTGGGGCGGTCGTCGAGGAGTCGACCCGGCGGGTCGCGGCGGCCGACGCGGAGGGCCGTCCGGAGCTCGTCCTGCTCGACGAACCCGACGCGCCGGACGGTTCGCTCCTGATCGCCCTGCACGGTGGGTCGGGGAACGCGGCCGAGTTCGCGACCCACTGGCGTGCTGCGGACCGATCGGGCGCGGTGGTCGCCGTCCCCCAGTCGCCCCTCCCGGCGTTCCCCGGCGGGGAGATGTTCCACTGGCCCGACCCGCCCGAGGTGGCCCGGCAGCTCGCCGGCCACCTGGCGACGATCCGGCGGACCCGCCACGTCGACCGCGTCGCCCTCGCGGGCCTGTCCCAGGGCGCCCGCATCGCGCTGTGGCTGGCCCTGCGGGCCGAGCCCGAGCCGGTGGCCGGCGTCGTCGCGGTGGCGGGCGCGGGGCTCGATCAGCTGGAACCCATGCTGCCCGGCGCCGCCGAACGCGGCCTCCGTGTGTGGTTCGTGACCGGCGACCGCGACTTCGCGCGCGAGGGCGTGCTCGCCGCCCACGCGGCGTTCGTGGATGCCGGCATCGACTGCCGCCTGACCGAGATCGCCGGCCGCGGCCACGCCATGCCGCCGGAACTCGACGAGCAGCTCCCCGAGATGCTCGCGTTCGTCCTCGGGCGCTGAGGGCGCGGTCAGCCCGCGGGCTTCGAGCCCGCCGCCTCCGGCCCCGGCGGATCGGCCGGCTGGGACTTCGGCACGCTGATGTCCCACCACGGATGGCGGCGGCGGTCCTGGCCGTTCAGGTCGACGTGGATGTGCTTGATCTCGCGGTACTCGTCGAACCCGACCTTCCCGTGCTCGCGCCCCAGGCCGGACTGCTTGTAGCCGCCGAACGGGTACTTCGGATTGATCATGTGGTAGTCGTTGATCCACACGGTCCCGGTGCGCAGGCCCTCGGCCACCTTCACCGCGCGGGGCGTGTTCCCGCTCCACACCGCTCCGCCCAGCCCGTAGATCGAGTCGTTCGCGAGACGCACGACCTCGGCGTCGTCGTCGAACGGGATCACGATGAGGACCGGCCCGAAGATCTCCTCCTGGGCGATCTTCATCGAGTTCTCGCCGGCGAAGATCGTCGGCCGGTAGAAGTACCCGCCGCCGAGCGAGTCGCCGGTCGGCCGCTCGCCGCCGGTGAGCAGCTTCGCGCCCTCCTGCTGCCCGATCTCCACGTACCGCTCCACGGTGTCGAGCTGCGTCTGCGCGACGACCGGACCGGCGTCGGAGGCCGGATCCATGGCCGGCCCGACCGTGATGGCCTCGGCGCGCTGCACCAGCTCGGCGAGGAAGTCGTCGTGGATCGACCGCTGGACGAACGCCCGCGAGCCGGCCGTGCACACCTGCCCGGAGTGGAAGAAGATCCCCCACAGCACGCCGTCGAGCGCGTAGTCCGCGTCCACGTCGTCGAGCACGATCGACGGTGACTTCCCGCCCAGCTCCAGGGTGCACTTCTTGATGGTTCCGGAGGCGAGCTGCATGATCCTCCGCCCCACCTCCGTGGAACCGGTGAACGCCACCTTGTCGACACCGTCGTGCGCGACGAGCGTCTCGCCGGCCGCCGCGCCCGGCCCGGGAAGGACCTGCACGACGCCCTCGGGGATGCCGCCCTCGAGGCACAGCCGCCCGAGCTCGATGGACGTGAGCGGCGTGTACGACGCCGGCTTCAGGATCACGCAGTTGCCGGCCCCGATCGCCGGCGCCACCTTCCACGCCGCCATCTGGATCGGGAAGTTCCACGGCGTGACCGCCGCGCACACGCCGAGCGGCTCGCGCCGGAGGTAGTTGTACGAGCCCGCCCCCCGGGGAAGCGCCTCCTCGTCGTCCTCGCGTGCTGCGAGCTCGGCCACCGCCCGGAACGTCGAGATGACCATCCCGACGTCGGCGTTCTTCGCCATGCGGATGGTGTGGCCGGCGTCCTTCGCCTCCAGCTCGGCCAGATGCCCGGCGTTCTGCTTCACGAGGTCGGCGACCTTCAGCAGCGCGGCCGCCCGCTCGCGCCCCTTCATGCGTGGCCACGGTCCCTCGTCGAACGCCGCCCGCGCGTTCGCCACGGCCCGGTCGACGTCTTCCGTGCCGGCCTTCGCCACCGAGGCGAACACCTCCCCGGTCGAGGGATCGATCGAGTCGAACGTCTCGCCCGACGCGGCGTCGGTCAGTCCTTCGCCGATCACGAGCTGATAGGTGTCGGTCATGGTCGTCTGCCCTCCTGCAGGGTCATCCCGAAGA
>DATBHM010000024.1:0-7019 GCA_036557505.1 Actinomycetota bacterium
TGGCGGTTCTCGGCGCCGCGGGGCCTGGCCGGGGTGTGCCAGATCGGGGTCCTGTGGCTGGACGTGCTGTTCGTCGGCATGCTGGCGTCGGGGAAGGAGGCGGGGATCTACGCGGCCGCCAGCCGGTGCATCTGGGTGGGGGCGTTCGCCATCCAGGCCGTGCAGCTCGCGATCGGGCCCCAGCTCGGCGAGGCGTTCGCCCGGCACGACCGGAAGCAGGCCGAGGAGCTGTACCGCGTCTCCACCGGATGGCTCATGGCGCCGTCCTGGCCGCTCTACCTGCTGGTGGCGGTGTTCTCGCCGCTGCTGCTGCGGGTGTTCGGGCCCGGGTTCGAGTCCGGCGCGACCACGCTCACGGTGCTCGCGCTCGCCATGCTCGTGAACCTCGGGACGGGCAACGTGACCGTCGTCCTGCTGATGGGCGGCAAGAGCGCGTGGAACCTCGTGAACACGGCCGTCTCCCTGGTGCTGAACGTCGCCCTCAACCTCCTGTTGATCCCCCGGATCGGCATCGTCGGCGCCGCGATCGCATGGGCCGTCAGCATCATGTGGGAGAACCTGGCCCCGCTCGTCCAGGTCCGCCGGTTCATGGGCCTGCAGCCGTTCGGCCCCGGCTACTTCCCGCTCGTTGGCGCGGCGGTGGTGTGCTTCGGCGGCGTGGGGGCGGTGTTCCGCCTGCTGCTCGGCCCCACGCTGCCGGCGCTGCTGGCCACGGTCGTCGTCGGCGGCGCCGGGTACGTGTTCGCCCTGTGGCGCCTCCGGTGGGTGCTGGAGCTCAAGACCTTCTGGTCGGCCGTGACCTCGCGGGTGCGCCCGGAGTCCGGGGGCGGGGCGGCGACGGCTCCGGCCACGGGGTCCCGGGGCCGGCCCCAGTCGACGTCGGACGACGCGTTCGCCCCCCGCGCGGCCGACGGCGCGGCGAAGACGCTCGTCAAGGCGGGGCTCCGCGAGTGGGGGGTCGTCACGTCCGGCCGCCGGCGCGATCCCGACTTCCTGATCATCGGGGCCAAGCGGGGCGGCACGACCTCGCTCGCCAACTACGTCTTCGCCCACCCCGGCGTCCCGCCGCTGTTCCCGGCGCGCCAGCGGATCAAGGGCGTGCACTTCTTCGACACGAACTACCCCCGGGGGCTCCGGTGGTACCGCTCGCACTTCCCGACCGCGAGCGGGCGGCGGCACCGGGCGTCGAGCCTCGGATACGAGCCGGTCGCCGGCGAGGCGAGCCCGTACTACCTGTTCCATCCCCTCGCTGCGGAACGCGCCGCCCGCGACGTCCCCGACACGAAGATCGTCGTGATCCTGCGGAACCCGGTGGACCGGGCGTACTCCCACTACCGCGAGCGGGTCCGCCACGGCGCCGAGCCGCTCTCGTTCGAGGGGGCCATCGAGGCCGAACCCGGACGCCTGCGGGGCGAGGTGGAACGGATCCGGGCCGACGACCGGTACGTGAGCTACGCGCACGAGCAGCAGTCCTACGTGGAGCAGGGCCGGTACCTCGAGTCCCTCCGGGCGTGGATGGGCCGCTTCCCGGCGGACCGGTTCCACGTGCTCCTCACCGAGGACCTCGACAGGAGCCCGGAGGAGGTGCTGAACGCCCTCTACGGGTTCCTCGGGCTCCCCGCGTTCCGGCCGGCCGGGTTCGACCGGTACAACTACCACCAGGGCTCGGGGATGGACCCGTCGACGCGGGAACGGCTCCTCGCGGTCTACGCCGATGACAACCGGCGGCTCGCCGCCGAGCTCCGGCTGGACCTGTCTGGGTGGGAGCGGTGAGCCGGTCCGCGCGGCGCGCCGTGCAGCGGGAGGCCACCGAACGCCGTCCGGACGACCTCGGCTGGCTGGCCGGCCTGCTGTGGGACGACGGCGGTCCGGTCCGGGCGCGGCTCCCCGGCGATCCCGACGACTCGGGGCGCCTGGAGGAACGCTACGCGGTCGTCCCGCGGGCCGACCGTCCCCGGTTCCTCGTGCCCCTCTCCAGCCCCAGCGCGGCCGCCGCGTCCGTCCGCCGGTACAACCGCATGCGGCGCCCGTCCACCCAGGTCGCCCGGGAGGCCCTGGCCCTGGGGCTGCGGACCGGTGTGGCCCCCGTGGTGTTCCGGGACCGGCTGGAGATCCGGTCCCGGCCCGGCGTGTCGGAGTCTGCCGGGCCGGAGTCGGTCGTCGGGCTCCTGCGGGAGGTGTTCCGCCGCGACGACGTCGTCGCGGCGATCGGCGTCGGCCAGCCCGGCCCCAACCGCAAGCCGACCATGCAGATCTTCACCCCCCACGGCGAGCCCCTCGGGTACGTGAAGGTGGGGTGGAGCGAGTTCACGAAGCGGATCGTCCGCAACGAGGCCGACATGCTGGAGCGGTGGGGCGCGAACCTCCCGGCGACCTTCCGCGTTCCCCGGCTGTTGTACCGCGGGGCGTTCCGGGACCTGGAGCTCTCGGTGACCGCCCCGCTCCCGGGCTCGGCGCGGCGTCCCCGCCCGTACGACCGCCGGCCGCCGGTGGGGGCCACGAGGGAGGTCGCCGCCCTCGGCGGCGTGACCTCGGCCCCCCTCGCCGAGGGGCCGATCCTCCCGACCCTCCGCGCGCGCATCGACCGGACGGCGTTCGTCCCCGACCTGCCGTACCGCGACCTCGTGACCGAGACCCTCGATCGCCTCGAGTCGCACGCCGGGACGACCACCCTGCCGTTCGGGACCTGGCACGGCGACTGGGTGCCGTGGAACATGGCGTGGGTCGGCGACACGCTCCACGTGTTCGACTGGGAGCACGGCAGATCCGGCGTCCCCGTGGGGTTCGACGTCGTGGACTTCGGCTTCCGCGTCGGGCAGAACCTCCGCTCCGAGGACGTCGCGACCGCCATCGCGCAGGCGGAGTCGGCCGCGGCCGGCGCGCTGGTCCAGCTGGGCGTGTCGTCCGGGGACGTCCGGCTGGTGGGGAACCTGTACCTGGCGGAGCTCGCGACCCGGGCGCTCGAGGCCGATGCGGACGGGTCCGGCGTGAGCCCGCTGCTCTACCCGGACGTGTTCGACGTGCTGTCCCGCCGCGTCACGCGGGAATGAGGCGGGTGTCCCACCGCACGTTGTCGATCACGATGCGGTAGCTCCGGCCCGGGCGGTGATCCCCGAGCTGGACGGCCCGCACCGTGTGCGAGGCGACCCGCGCCGTGTACGTGCTCAGCCGGACCCCCTCCACCCACACCGTCACCCTGGCCTGCCCGCCGTGGATCTCCACGCGAGCGGTGAGCTCCACCCACTGCCGCATCGGGACGGCCGGCCGGTCCGGCGCCGCGTGATGCAGGCCGACGAACGTCCGGAGCGTCCCGTACGGGGTCACCTGGACCCGGGTGAGGTATCGGCCCGCACCGTCGCGGAGGACCAGCACGTCGACCGAGTGCTTGGGACGGTGACCGAGCTTCACCATCGCCTGGACAGACAGGGACCGCCGTGCCGCGCTCAGCCGGCGCATCGCGAAGGCACCGGCCCCCCGTGACCACAGGACGGCCCCGTGCCGGCTGTACCACGCTCCGGCGCTGCCGACATGGGCGTCGCGCCTCGAGGGCCACCCCGCCATCCCGCCGTGCTCGAACCCGTCGAAGAACAGCGTCGAGGGCGTCCGGGCCATCGCGGCCCGGCTGGGCGGGGACAGCTGTCCCGATCTGCCGACCGCCGCCACCTCGTACCGGTACGTGGTCGTCGGCAGGACGGACGTGTCGGTCCAGCTCGTCGAGCTCGTCGAGCCGACGACCCGGCCGTCCCGGATGATCCGGTAGGCGCGGGGCGCGCCGGACGGCGCGTTCCAGGACAGGCCGACCCGGTACGGCAGCCGCGCCACGGCGTGGAGCCCGCTGGGGGCTGCCGGCGTCTGCGACGTGTCCGTTGGCGTCGGTGTGGGCGGCGTGGTCTCCGTCGGCGACGGGCTCGGGGGCCGCGAGGTCGACGGCGACGGGCTCGGCGGCCGCGAGCTCGATGGCGAGGGACTGGGGGGCCGCGACGTGGACGGCGACGGGCTCGGGGGCTGGGAGGTCGACGGCGACGGCGAGGGCTGCGAGCTGGGGCTGGGTGAGGGCGACGAGCTGGGGCTCGGCGACGGGTCCGGCCCGGGTCCCGAGCGCGTGTCGAAGTACGGTTCCTGCGACAGCCGGGCGAATGCCGACAGAGCGCCCTGCGAGGACGTCAGCCGCCAGTCGAACGAGCCGCCCTGCCGGGAGGAGCTGAGGGCCGAGAAGTAGACGACGGCCTTGAACGCGGGATCCCTCGACGGGAGGATCGATCCAAGGCTCTGCAGCCAGTCGGCCTTGGCTCCGGGGCTTCCCTCCTGCACACCGGTCTCGCCGGCCATGAGCGGCTTCCCCCGGGCGATCGCCCAGTTGTAGAAGGGGGCGAAGATCGAGTCGAAGCTCCGCCACGTCCCGCCCTGGCCGCCCCCCGGCGTCAGCGGTGACCAGTTGTAGGCGTCCGCGCAGAGCCAGTCCACATAGTCGTCACCGGGATAGAAGCTCTGCGCGAGCCCGTTGCCGAACGCCGACGCGTCGGGGCACCACACCCACATCGCGTTGGTGGCGCCCTGCTGCTGGAAGATCGAGTACATCCGCTGCCAGGCGGCGATGAACTGGGCCGGTGTCCCCGCGTTGCCCGAGTTGCCCGGCGCCTCCATCTCGCCGAACCACCGGATGAACAGCGGCGCGCCGAAGGCGTGGACCGCGCTGGCCTCCGACCGGATCCAGGCGTCCTCCGACCCGCTGTCGATCGCGGCCGACGAGGTGGGGGCCCACGAGATCATGGGGATCCGGCCGTTCTGCACGTCCCAGGTCTGGCGCCACGTCGGGAACGCCTGCGTCCACTGGTAGAAGATGTGGTCGATGTCGAGGGGCCGGCCCATGGCGCGTTCGAGGCCCTCGACGGCGGCCTGCTGGCCGCTCGCGCTCCAGTCGGTCGGCTGGACGTAGGCGCCGAGCAGCGCGCCGTTCGCCGGGGCGACGTCCGGCCTGGAGCCCCCGGCGCTCGCCGTGGCGGTGAGCACGATGACGGTGCCGGCGGTGAGCACGGCGAGGGCGAGTGCGAGCAGGGGCAGCCGCGATGCGGCGAGCGAGGTGGAACGTGGCGGCTGGGTTCCGGTTCCCACGGACAAGTTCCTCCGCGGGTCCGTATCGGTGCCTGTCGGGCGCGACTGGACGCATCCGGGCCGAAATGGTCCCTGCGAACGGTCCGTGTCCGGGGCGGTCCACCGGATCGGGGACCTACGGTCTCCCCATCAGCGGGCCCCCGTCCGCCGCGCCCCGCTCACCCGCCGACGCCCGGCGCCGACGGCCGTCGACGGGCCTCACGCCGGGGCGGCCCCCGAGGCGTCAGGACGGCAGGCTAGGGCGAAAGTAGGGGAGCGCCGCGAGCTGGGCGAAGGCCGCCTGCGAGGCGGGTGACGTGTCGACCTTCCAGTCGAAGGTCCCGCCCTGGTTCGAGGAGGAGACGGCGTCGAAGTACACGAGCGCCTTGATCGCCGGGAACCGGTCGCGCAGCGCGGCGCCCATGTCCGTGATCCAGGCCGCCTTGCGGCCCGGCGTGTCCTCCTGCGCCCCGGTCTCGCCGATCAGCATCGGCTTCCCGGTCGTGAGCCCCCACCGGTAGAACGAGGAGAAGATGCTCGGGAACGACGCCCACGGACCGCCCGGCCGGCCCCCGGGAACCAGCGGCGACCAGTTGTAGCCGTCGGCGCAGATCCAGTCGACCTCGTCGTTCCCCGGGTAGTACTCCTGGGCGCGGCCGGACTCGAACGCCGACGCATTGGGGCACCACACGAACTGGGCGTTGCCGGCGCCCTCCTCGTCGAACAGCGACCGAACGTGCCGCCATGCCGCGATGAAGTCGGAGGGGGATCCGATCATTCCCGCCCAGTGCGGCGCGTCCATCTCCCCCGACCACCGGAACAGCACCGGGCTCCCCAGGTCCCGGACACCCCTGGCCCGGGCCCGGATCAGCTGGTCCTGCGATCCGGAGACGACCGCGGCCGTCGAGAACCGCCCCCAGGTGATCATCGGGATCCGCCCCTGGGCCAGGTCCCACCGCTCCCGCCACGTCGGGAAGGGCGAGTCCCAGGGGTAGAAGTGCTGGTCGATGGCGATCGGCCGCCCGATGCCGCGTTCGAAGGCGGAGACCGTGTCCCGCGCCTCCGCCCGTGTCGCGCCGGGCGCTGCCTGCACGTACGCGCCCAGGAGGGCACCGTGCTGGGGCACGATCGACCGGGACGACCCCCGCCCGATCGCGAAGATCGCGATCGAGGCGACGAGCGCCACGGCCAGGAGGATCAGGGCGGTGGTGCGAAGCCCCCCGGGCCGCCGGCGGGTCTCGACGGGCTCCGTGGGCTCGAGGGTCGACCGGGCAGACACCCCGCCATTTTCCCATCGGCGGGGCCGATCCGGGCCGGGCGTTCGGACGTAGTGCTAGGGCGAAGGGCCTATTTGGGGGACCCAACCATTGTTGTATTGCCACCGACCGGCCTGGTCCGTCACTATGGTCCCGCTCAGTTCAGGGGAGCCCGTTTGGGGGGGCCTCGTCCGCCCCACGATTTCGATCAGGAGGTCGACTCGATTGAGGTATCGGCGTGCGATGTATGCGCTCCTCGCGGTGGCTGTGGTGCCGATGGTGCTGCAGTTCCCCACCGCGCAGGCGATTGAGGGGGGTACGCTCGGGGGAGAGAACCAGCCGATGTGGCAGACAAACGCATCCGTGTGGGCGCTCGCGACCGCGCACGGTGTGCTGTACGCGGGGGGTGACTTCACGTCGATCCGCCCGCCGGGCTCCCCGCTCGGCACCAACGAGGTCGCGGTCAACCACATCGCGGCGTTCGACACCTCGACCGGCAACCCGGTGTCCTTCGCGCCGGACATCGACGGGAACATCCGTTCGATGACGGTGTCGCCGGACGGGTCGACGCTCTACGTCGGCGGGACGTTCAGCCACGTGAACGGCGTGTACCGGTCCGACGCCGCCGCGTTCAACACCTCGACCGGCGCGCTGACGGCCTGGAACCCCGGG
>DATBHM010000025.1:0-18417 GCA_036557505.1 Actinomycetota bacterium
ACGGTGTTCACATAGAAGATCCCCTGCCGCGAGCCGTCGCCCGAGCCCGGCTGGTAATAGGCGAGCGGCGTGTCCTTCTCGCGGAACTCCTCGACCGGACGGACCTCGCACTTGCCGACCGGAAGACGGCCGAACGCCGTAGCGGAGCCGTCCCACCCCCGCTGGACGCTGTCCTCGGCCAGCCGGACGATCTCCTCGCGGCTCGACGGACGGTCGTCGTCGGCGTGCGCGTCGAGGGCCTCATCGACGGATCCGAATCCCAGCCCACTCGCGATCTCGGCCTTCTGCCGCTCGATCGCCTCCATCTCCTCGAGCCCGATCCGATGGACCTCCTCCGGGGGGATCTCGATCGTGGTGAACGACTTGATCTCGACCGCGTACCGCTCGGCACCGTCGGGGACGTCGCTGAGGCCCACCGACTCCCGGGCGCGTTCCCGGTAGGAACGGAGCATCTCGAGGAACCCCAGGTAGGCCGGATACACCACCTCGCGGACCGTTTGGGTGACTCGCGCTCGCTGGCCGCCCTCGGCGACCTGAACGAGCGCCGGCGACTGGTCCGGGGGGATCTCCAGGAGCCGCTCGATCTGCCCGATCATCCGGTCGACCACGAGGCGCGGCTGCGTGATGCCCTCGTCGGCGGCCGCCAGGGCTCCGGTCTGGATTCCCTCCAGGTACGGGGGAAAGCACCGCAGCCGTTCCACGTAGCGGTCGACGCGCTCGGGCGAATCGACCCGCTGCAACGAGCCGAGCTGCACCAACAGGGTGCCCGGCCCCATGAGGTGGGTCACGCCGGCCACACGGTCGGTCCGAAGCCGGATCGACTCGAGGGAACGGTCCACGACGGCGTCGAGCACGTCCAGCGTCGTTCGCTCGGGCTCGTCGAGCTTCGACCGGTCGATGGCGGACGCCTGCTCCCGAGCCGACTCGTTGACCTCACGGGAATGGGTGATGCCGTCCTCGGTCGTGTCGGGCAGACGGTCGTCGAACCGATCGTCGCCCACCAGGGTGGCCAGGATGGGCTGGAGCTCGAGCAGGTCGTCCCAGTACCGGCCGGCCAGTGTGCGAGCCGCCTCCGGGGCAGCGGTGTCGTCGGACATCGGCGCACAGGCTACGACACGATCGGTCGTCGCTCCGCGGCCGGTCACGATCGCCGGACGTACCGGGAACCTCCGTCCGAATCCGCGTGTACGAAGTGATGAGGCAGAGGAGGTGCAACATGCGGAGAGGGACGATCGGAGCCGTGGCCGTCATCGCGATCCTCGCGGTCGCAGTGCCGGCCCATGCCAAGGGGCAGGCCAGCCAGGTCACGATCACGAACCCAAGCGGCTCGGGGCCGGGCGCTGGTGGGTCGGGCGGCGGGTCGCAGGGCGGGGGATCGCAGGGCGGAGGATCGCAGGGCGGGGGGTCGCAGGGCGGGGGATCGAATCCGGCCGCGGGATCCGGCCAGGTCGGCACCTCCGGAGCGGCGTTGCTGGCCGTTCCGATCCGGCTTGCGGGACCGGCGGCCGAGTCGTGGCTCGGCGACACCGGCGTGTTCCAGGAGCCGAGCGGACATCCGGCGCGGAGCGCCCTGGGCCCGGCCCTCGACGTACGCGTCACCTACTCGTGCGGGACCATCAGCGGGTCGCTCCGACAGGTCCTGTTCCCGTTCGCGAAGGGCGGGGCCATCGTGCATACACTCGCGGGACAGCGCTTCTGCGATGGGGCTCTCGCCGCGTCGTGGTGGCGCATGGGAACGCACACGATGGTGGTCCTCCGGTCCCACGGCCTGCCGTTCTCCGCGGCCGGTGCGACGGGTGCGACGGGCTCGGGAGTGGCCAACAACGCCGCTACGGCGGGAACGGGCGGGCAGGGAGCAACGGCGCGAATGGCGGGGGCCGCCGAATCGGCCGGAACGCGGCAGCGGGAAGGCGGCACGACCGCCGGAACGCATCCTGGGTCCGCCGGCGCCCTCGCGGCGCGGATCGGGATCGGCGTCCTGATTGCAGCCGTCGTGGCGGGCGCCGCGATGCTGGCGGTGCAGCGGCGGCGGAGGGAGATCGCGGCCTAGCGGCGCCGGGCGGGGTGCTTTTTCGACCGAGGGCGACCGACGGGTGCGGGTTCGTCGAAGAGCGACCGGCCGGCCGCCGGCTCGATCGAGGACGACCGACCACGTCCGGGTTCGATCGAGGACGACCGGCCTTGGGCCGGTCTCCCTCCTGTTCGCGCTCCTCGCGGCGTGTTCGGGGTCACCGGGCCACGCTCGCCTCGACTCCGGTGTGATCCGCGTCCCGGCGGACGCTCCCACTCCCCGGGCCGCCCTGGCCATGGCCTCGCCCGGCAGCACGATCGTCCTTGCGCCGGGCACGTATCGCGGCGGGCTCACGATCCCCGGACGCCTGCACGACCTCTCGATCCGAGGGGAGGACCGCAACACGGTCGTGTTCGATGGGCGGGACCGCGAGGCGAACGCCATCACGATCGCCGCCGACGACGTCGTGGTCGCGAACCCCACGATTCACTCGTTCCGCGCAAACGGCCTGCTGTGGCATGACGTCGCCGGCTACGGAGCGCTCGACGTGACCGTGTGGAACGTCGGCGCCTACGGCATCTACGCCATCGGCAGCAGGCGGGGCCTCGTCGCCCGCTCGCTCGTGTCCGGCGCCGGCGACGCGGCCTTCTACGTCGGGGAGTGCCATCCCTGCCACGCGACGCTCCGCGACGACACCGCGATGCTCTCGGGGATCGGGTACTCGGGAACGAACGCCGGCGGCTCGCTCCTGGTCGAGCGTTCACTCTTCGACCGGAACGGCACCGGCATCCTGCCGAACTCCTACGACGACGAGGCGAACCCGCCACAGCGCGAGGCCATGTTCCGGGGCAACCGGGTGGTCGGGAGCGGCTCGGTGCCCACGCCGGCGACCGACCCCGTGGACGGCCTGACGGGCATCGGCATCGGCATCGCCGGTGGCCGCCTCGATGTGGTGCACGGGAACGTCGTCACCGGCTCGGCGCGCTACGGCATCGCCGTGTTCGCAACGATCCAGCCCGGAGACGGGCGATGGTCGCCCTCGGGCAACCGGATCAGCGCGAACCGCGTGCGGGGAAGCGGTGTGGCCGATCTCGCGCTCGCGGCAGGCGCGGCCTCGGGAAACTGCTTCATCGGGAACGTCGCGGGTGCAACCGCTCCGGCGGACCTGGAACGCACCCACCGATGCGGCGGTCCGGCGCCGGCCGGCGGCGACGCTGCCGTGTCCGCGCCCTGGAGGTCACCACGCCGGAGGCGTATGGGCGGTCGGGTTCGCATCCTTCCTACGCCGAGATGCCCGAGCCTCCAACTCAGCCCTCGTCACGGACGGATGGCCGGACATCGTCGGCCGCCGTCCGTTCGCCGATCGGAGCCGAGGACGAGACGATCCCGCCGAAAGGGGGCGGGGCGGTCGCGCCGCCGGAAACGAGGCGATGATGCCGGGGCGGGGACCCTGGCTGCTCCTCGGGGTGGCGCATCTGCACGAGTCGATGCAGCGACTCCGGCTCCCCGGCCACATCCACGAACGTGACCGTCACCGCGTCGGCGTCGGCGTCCTCGTCGGCACCCTCGTCCTCGTCCGCGTCTTCAAAGCTTGTAGCCGAACCGCCTGAGGAGCTCCTTGCGGTCGCGCTCGTCGTCGTCGGTCTCGACGCCGAGCGGCGGTTCGCCGTCGACGACGCCGACGATTCCCCGGCCCTGCTCCGTCTCCGCGACCAGCACCTCGGTCGGGTTCGCCGTCGCGCAGAACACGCGGCAGACCTCCGTCACCGTCTTCACCGCGTTCAGCACGTTCACCGGGAAGCCGTCCTGCAGGAACACGATGAACGAATGCCCCGCGCCGATCGCCTGCGCGTTCCGGACGGCGAGCTCGACCAGTTCCTGATCGTTCCCGCTCCGCCGGACGAGGCGGGGCCCGCTCGCCTCGCAGAAGGCGAGCCCGAACTTGAGCGACGGGGACGACTGGACAAGCGCCTCGTGGAGGTCCTCGACGGTCTTGATGAAGTGGGAGTGCCCGAGGATGAAGTTCATGTCCTCCGGCTTGTCGATGCGAACGGCGTGCAGCTCCATGGCGGAACCTCCCGATCGGGGTCCGGCCAAGGATATGGCCGCGCTCAGTGGGGGGGCTCGCTGAACGGGGGGATGTCGGGCGACGTCGTGTCGGCCGGCTCGGATGCTCCGGCCTCCGGCGTCGGTCCGAGCCGTTGGTCGCCGACCGGTTGGTCGGGTTGCGCCTGGGCCGCGGGGGGCGCCTTCTCAGGGGGTCGTTCCGCGGTGGCGGCCGGCACGGCGGCAGCGGCATCATCGGCCCCGGAGACCGGTTCCCCGGAGGACGCCGTGGTCGTGAAGCCGGGATCCGGCCCGGGGGCACGCAGGACGACCGGCGGACGCCGGGCGCGCCACACGGCGACCGTCGCGGCCCCGAGGCCGTACCAGGCGGCCAGGAACCACGTGATCCCGCCGAGCAGGGGCACGAAGCCGACCGCCCGCAGGATCACCCACCCGGCGAGGAACGCCGACACCAGCCGGGGGCCCCCGTGACGGGACGGCCGGACGAGCAGTCGTCCCACCACGATTCCCGCGTAGGCGTAGCCGATCGAGTACAGGAGCGCGAGTGCCAGCAACAGCCCCAGACCGAACGGGAGCCCCACCAGCGAAACGAGCAGGAGGACCGCCAGCACCGGCAGCCCGAACACGGCCAGGGCTCCCCACCCGATCGAGGCCCCGACCGCGTCCCGTCCGGCCCGCGCGACCGCGTCGCCCGCGCGGGGTGCGAGAAGGATGAGCAGCAGCCCGAGGAGCAGGGTCGACACCGAGATCCCGATCCAGAACCCGAGCTTCGTCACGAGCTTCGACGGCGACAGGAACGCGAGCCCGCCCCGGTGGACCCTCCCCCCGATCAGCGCGCCGACCTGGACCACCAGGCCGCCGCGAGCCACCGTCACGTCGCCGGTCACGTGAGCGCCTGAGAGGAGGGTGACGCCGCCGTCCAGGGCAACCAGGTCGCCCCGAACGAGGCCGGAGATCACGATCGGCCCGTCGACCACGACGACGTCGCCCCGGACGACGCCCGCGATCCGGGCCGAACCGTGGATCACGACGACGTCGCCGGAGCTCTCGTCCCGGCGAACCACGACGTCGCCGGACAGAACCACCAGGTCGCCGGATTTCAGGGGCTTCGCCGGCGCGGCGTGGACGGCCTTCGAGGGGGACGGCGACGGAGCGGCCACCGCGGGCCCGCCGACCAACAGCACGAGCCCGAGCACAGCGGCGAGGGGCGCCACGAGTCCCCGCACCATCGGCCTGACGCTCGCCTCCGGGTCCACCTGCCCGAGCAGGACGGAGCCCACGCCGGCCGGCACCGACCGACGCCTGGCCCGACGATCGGTCGCCGGCACGCGCCCCGTCACCGAGTGCCTCGCCGGCCCGGGCGATCAGTCGCCGGCACGCGCCCCGTCACCGAGTGCCTCGCCGGCCCGGGCGATCAGCCCCGCCAGCAGGGTCGTCCGGGGGATGACGCTCGACAGGTCGAGCCACTCCGCCTCCCCGTGCGCATCACCTCCGATCGGGCCGAGCCCGTCCAGCGTCGGCACGCCGATGGCCGACGTTGTGTTGGCGTCCGACGCGCCGCCGGTCGCCTGGTCGGCGACGTCGAACCCCAGGTCGCCGGCAACCGAACGGGCCAGCGTGACCAGCCGCTCCGAGGCCGGCGTCCGCTCCATCGGCCGGTGTTCGGCGAGCAGGTGGGCGGTCGACGTCACGCCGGGGACCGTGTTCGTCTCCGCGATCCGGCGGGCCTCCGCCTCGGCCCCCGCGAAGAGGTGCTCGCGGGGCGAGCGCATGTCGACCTGCAAGGTGCAGCGATCGGGAACCACGTTCGGCCTGGTCCCGCCGGCGATCACGCCGACGTTCACCGTGACGCCGTCCCACTGGCCGTTCAGCGCCTGCAGCGCGAGCACCTTGTGCGAGGCCTCCAGGATCGCGTTGCTGCCCTTCTCGGGCTCGACCCCCGCGTGGGCCGCCCGTCCGTCGATGTCGACGCGGAGCTCGGTGATCCCCTTGCGGGCGGAGACGAGGTTGCCGTTGGCCCGGGCACACTCCAGGACGAAACACACGTCCGATTCCGAGGCGACCTCGCGGATGATCTCCTTGGAGAACACCGACCCGATCTCCTCGTCGGGGTTGCACACGAAGGTGGCCGCGACCTCGACCCCGGCTGCACCGAGCGCCTCGAGGGCGAGGAACCCGGCCAGCAGCCCGCCCTTCATGTCCGAGACGCCGGGGCCGAACGCCCGCTCGTCCTCGACGCGATAGGGACGACGTGCTGCCGTTCCCTCGTCGAACACCGTGTCCATGTGGCCGATCAGGAGCACCCGGGGGCCGGGGCCGTCCCGGCGACCGACGAGGCAGTCCCCCAGCTCGGGCTCGCCGTCGTACGCGCGGCGTTCGACCTCGAACCCCATGGCGGAGAACCGTTCCGAACAGCGGTCGGCGATGCGGTTCACCCCCGAGGGCGTGTAGGTACCGCAGTCGAGGTCGACCATCCACCGGAGGTCGTCGAGGTAGGCGTCGAGGCGCTCCGTGGCGGCGGAACGGACGGCGAAAAGGTCCACGGCCGGCATCGGGCGAGCTTACACAGCGACCGGCTACGTCCCCCAGGACGGGTCGCGCTCGTCGCGGACGTCCTGCGTGGCGGTTCCCGTGCCGCCGGTGGCCGGCGCCACCACCACGCGCGACGTCTGGTCGGCGGCGATGCGCGCGAACGCGATCTCGGTCCCGTCCGGCGACCAGGAGGGGAACCGGTCGGCCTCGTCGGTGGCCGGTCCCGCCACGTCCTCGGACGAGCCGACCGTCCGAACGAAGATGTCGAACCCGCCGTTCCGGTCGCTCGAGAACGCGATCTTCGTCCCGTCGGGCGACCACGCGGGGTCGCCGTCGTTGGTCGCACCGCCTGCGAACAGGTGCTGGTTCGTCCCGTCGGCATTCATGACGAACACGTCGAACGTCGTGCCGTCGCGCCGGTTGGTCATGAAGGCGATCTGCGAGCCGTCGGGCGACCAGGTCGGCGTCTCGTCGTCGCCCGCGTCGTTGGTGAGGTCCATGGGCTTCGAGCCGTCGGCGTTCATCACGAAGATGTCGATGTCGCCGTTCCGGTTGCTGGCGAACGCGATCTTCGAACCGTCCGGAGAGAACGCCGGCTCGATGTCGTTGTCCGCGTTGAACGTCAGCTGGTGCAGGCCGGTGCCGTCGGCGTTCACCACGAAGATGTCGTCGTCACCGCCGTCGCGGTTGCTGGAGAACGCGACCTTCGAACGGTCGCGTGAGACCGACGGCATGAAGTCCTCGCCGGCGTCGTGGGACAGGTTCCGGATGGTCGTCCCGGTCGTCGTCTCCACCACGATGTCGTCGGCCCCGCCCTGGAATCGCGTGATGACCATCTCGTCGTCGCCGAGCTTCGCCGCGCCGCCCCCGCCGCCGAGCGCGACGATCAGCACCACGGCGAGGACCGCCGCCGCGACCGCGGCGGCGATCACGGCGAGGAGGGTCCGCCGGCGTCCCGCCGCCTCGGGCCGAGGCGGCGGTGGTGGCGGCGGCGCTCCGAACGCCCCTCCCGTCGGGTCCGGCCGCATGGGAAGCGGCGTCGGGAGGCCGGGAGGCGGCGTCGGGAGACCGGGGGCCGGCGGGGCGGCCGTCAGCGCGGCCCTCGCCGCGCGCACCATGTCGGCGCAGCTCCCGTAGCGGGCGTCCTTGGACTTGGCCATGCCGGTCGCGATCACGGCGTCCATGGCGGGCGGGACCCCGGGCGTGTGGCGGCTCGGCGCGGGCGGCGGGTCGACGACGTGCGCCACCAGGACCGCCGTTTCCGACGGCCTCGGGAACGGCACCTGGCCGGTGAGGCACTGGTACAGGACGCACGTCAGCGAGTACTGGTCGGTCCGGCCGTCGATGGGCGCCGACTCGATCTGCTCGGGCGCCGCGTAGTGCGGCGTCCCCACGAAGTACCCGGCCTTGGTGAGCCGCCCGGAGCCCGACAGGTCCTGTTCGGACACGAGGTCCTTCGTCAGGCCGAAGTCCGACAGGTACACGCGCTCGGGCTCCTCGTCGGCGGCCTCCTGGATCAGGATGTTGGCCGGCTTGACGTCGCGGTGGACGAGGTTGCGGTGGTGCGCCGCATCGAGGGCGCTCGCGACCGGGCCGAGCAACTGGACCGCTCGGTCGGGCGCCAGACGTCCCTCCCGCTCGACCAGGGCGCCGAGGTCCATCCCGTGCACGAGCTTCTGCGCGAGGAACAGCATCCCGTGGTCCTCTCCCGCGTCGTAGACGGGCAGGACGTTCGGGTGGTCGAGGGTGGCGGCGAGGCGGGCCTCCCGGATGAACCGCTCCCGGAACTCCGGGTCGGCGGCGAGCTCCGGGCGGAGCAGCTTCAGGGCGACCTTCCGCCCGAGGTGGATGTGCTCGGCCAGGTAGACCATGCCCTGACCGCCGCCCCCCAGGACGGACTCGATCCGGTAGTCGCCGACGATCGTGCCGATCGGTTCGTCGCCCACGGCGCGGAGTTTCGCATCCGCGCGACCCCTGCGCGGGCTCGGCCTGGGGAACGTGACCTCCCTTTGCCCGTGGGACTCGTTATCCACGACCGCGTAGCATCCGGCGACGATGTGCCGGCCAGCCGAGGCGCCGCCGCCGGAGGAGTTCCCCGAGGTCCCCCCGGACCGCGCCAGCCGCGACCCCTGGTGGACCTGGGGGTACCGCCTCATCGCCCCCGTGTTCCACCTGCTGTTCCGGATCAGGTATCGCGGGCGGGAGCACATCCCGCCCCAGGGCGGCGTCATCCTCGCCTCGAACCACATCTCGGTCCTCGACCCGGTGATCATCGCGATGTCGGTGACGACCACCGGGCGGGCGGTGCGGTTCCTGGCCGCGGCCGAGTTCTTCCGCAAGCCGTTGATCGGGTGGGGGCTCCAGCGGATCCGGCAGATCCCCATCCGCCGCGGCGCCAGCGACCGGGGGGCGCTCGAGCAGGCGGCACGGGTCATCCGCCGCGGCGCCCTCGCCGGGATCTTCCCGGAGGGAACGCTGAGCCCCGACGGCAACGCGCTCCCCGGCAAGCGCGGCGCGGCGCGGATCGCGCTCGCCAGCGGGGTGCCGATCCTCCCCTGCGCGATCTGGGGAACGCGGGCCAGGTGGCCCCGCGGAGGCATCCGGTGGGCGCGGCCGCTCCGCCCGAGGGTGGTCGTGTCCTTCGGCCCGCTGATCGCGCCGTCGGGGCAGCTCGAGGACCCCGAGGACGTGCAGGCGCTGACCGAGCGGATCATGGCGGCCATCGCCGAGCAGACCTGGCGGGCGAAGGCCGAGGTGGAGGGCCGCCGGCCGGGCTGAGCGAACCAGGTGAGTGGAGGGCGGCCGGCCGGGTTGGGCGAACCAGGTGAGTGGCCGGACGCGGCTCGGCCCAGCGAACCCGGCGTGGGGATCGGCCTCCGGTCCGGGTTCAGGGAACCGGGGTGGTGGCCGGCCTCCGGCCCGGGCTCGGCGAACGGACCGAATCCGGCGCCCACGCCAGCGACACGCAACGCCGGACGACACAGGATCGCCACCGCGCGGGCGGATCTCGGCCCTCAGTGCGGGCTATCGTTGAGCCGAATCTCGTAGCGATGTCAATCACTCCACCACCGACGACCGCTGGAGGCCCATGGCCAGGGTGAAGCCCGCAGACGAACCGGATCAGCGCGCCGCGGCGTCACGCCTCGCCCCGGTCCCCGGTATCCACCCCGACACTCCGCGTGAGGGTCGCCGGCGGGTCGTCGTCGAGCACGTCACCCCGGAGATCGAGGGCGGGCGGTACCCGATCAAGCGCGTGACCGGCGAGCGCGTCGTGGTGGAGGCGGACGCGTTCGCCGACGGCCACGACGATGTCGCCGTCGAGCTCAGGTGGCGCCGCGAGGACGAGCGCGAGTGGACGGAAGCCCCGATGGCGCCGCTCGGCAACGACCGGTGGCGGGGAGCCTTCACGGTCGAGGAGCTCGGCCGGTACCGCTACACGCTGCGGGCCTGGATCGACCGGTTCGCCAGCTGGCACCACGGGCTCGTGAAGAAGGTCGATGCGGGCCAGGACGTGGCCGTCGACCTGCTGATCGGCGCCGACCTCGTCGAACGAGCCGTCGCCCGGGGCAGGGGGCGCGATCGCCAGCGGCTCCGCGCGGCGGCAGGCGCGATGCGGGAGGGATCGGACCAGTCGCTGGTCGGGAAGCTGCTGGGCGCCGCCCGCGAGGAGGTCCGGACGCGCGCCATCGAGGCCGCCCTCGATCCAAAGACGGTCGAGGCGATGGCCCGGTGTCCCGACCGCCGGTTCGCGACGGGGTACGAGCGCGAGCTCACCGTGTGGGTCGAGCCGGAGCGCGCCCGCTCGGGCGCGTGGTACGAGCTGTTCCCCCGGTCGACCGGCGAGGGAACCGAGCACGGCACGCTGGCCACCACGGCCACGCGGGCGCTCCCCTACGTCGCCCGGCTGGGGTTCGACGTGCTCTATCTCCCACCAGTCCACCCGATCGGCACGACCCATCGCAAGGGGCGGAACAACAACCCGGAGGGCGAGCCGGACGCGCCCGGCTCGCCGTGGGCGATCGGCGGGGAGGACGGCGGTCACACCGCCGTCCACCCGGAGCTCGGCACGCTCGAGGACTTCGACCGCCTGGTGGCCGAGGCCGGACGCCTCGGCATCGACGTCGCCCTGGACGTCGCCTTCCAGGTCTCCCCGGACCATCCGTGGGCGCGCGAGCACCCGGAGTGGTTCCGGCACCGGCCGGACGGCTCGATCCAGTACGCGGAGAACCCGCCCAAGCGCTACGAGGACATCTACCCGCTCGACTTCGAGACGGAGGACTGGCGCGGACTGTGGGCCGCCCTGCGTGGGGTGTTCGAGTTCTGGATCGGGCACGGCGTCACGATCTTCCGCGTCGACAACCCGCACACGAAGTCGCTCGCGTTCTGGGAGTGGTGCATCGACTCACTGAAGCGCGAGCACCCGGAGCTGATCTTCCTGTCGGAGGCGTTCACCCGCCCACGCCTGATGGAGCGCCTGGCGAAGCTGGGGTTCACGCAGTCGTACACGTACTTCGCGTGGCGGACCCAGAAGCAGGAGCTGATCGACTACTTCACCGAGCTCACCCGGACCGAGGTCCGGGAATACCTCCGCCCGAACCTGTGGCCGAACACCCCCGACATCCTCACCGAGCAGCTGCAGACGGGCGGCCGTGCCGCGTTCATGCACCGCTTGATCCTCGCGACCACGCTGGGGGCCTCGTACGGGATCTACGGGCCGGCGTTCGAGCTCATGGAACACGTCCCGATCCGGCCCGGCGCCGAGGAGTACCAGAACTCCGAGAAGTACGAGATCCGGGACTGGGACCTGGACTCCTCCCATTCGCTCGCCAAGCTCGTCGCCCGGATGAACGAGATCCGCCGGGAACACCCCGCGCTGCACCGGAACGACACGCTGCGGTTCCACCCGACGGACAACGACCACATCCTGGCGTACTCGAAGAGGAGCGAGGACGGGGAGGACGCCGTGCTGGTGATCGCCAACCTCCACCCGGTAGCCCGGCAGCGGGGGTTTGTCCACCTGTGGCTCGCCGACATCGGCATCGCCGAGTACGACCGGCCGTTCCAGGTCCACGACCTGCTGACCGGCGCCCGGTACGTCTGGCAGGGGTCGTCGGCGTACGTCGACCTCGACCCGGACAAGCTCCCGGCCCACGTGCTGCACGTCCGGCCCCACGTCCGCGACGAACGGGACTTCGAGACCTACCGCTGACATGGCACAGCGCCGGCGACGTCCCTCGACCCGTCCTACGGACGAGCAGGAACAGTGGTACCGCGACGCCGTCATCTACGAGGCGCACGTCAAGGCGTTCGCCGACTCCGACGACGACGGCATCGGCGACCTCCGGGGCCTGACCTCCAAGCTGGACTATCTGCAGGACCTCGGCGTCACGGCGCTGTGGCTGCTGCCGTTCTACCCCTCACCGCTCAGGGACGACGGCTACGACATCGCCTCCTACCGGGACATCCACCCGTCCTACGGAACGCTCCGCGACTTCCGAACGCTGCTCCGGGAGGCGCACGAGCGCGGGCTGTACGTGATCACCGAGCTGGTGATGAACCACACCTCCGACCAGCACCCCTGGTTCCAGCGGGCCCGCCGCTCGCCCCCGGGGTCGTCCGAGCGCGACTTCTACGTGTGGAGCGACACGCCCGAGCGCTACCGCGAGGCCCGGATCATCTTCCAGGACTTCGAGCACTCCAACTGGACGTGGGACCGGGAGGCGGGGGCGTACTACTGGCACCGGTTCTACTCGCACCAGCCCGACCTCAACTTCGACAACCCCGAGGTCCGCCGGGCGATGTTCGGCGTGCTGGACTTCTGGTTCGAGATGGGCGTCGACGGGCTCCGGCTGGACGCCATCCCCTATCTGTACGAACGGGAGGGCACCAACTGCGAGAACCTCCCCGAGACGTTGGAGTTCCTCCGCGACCTCCGCCGGCACATCGACGACCGCTGGCGGAACCGCATGCTCCTGGCCGAGGCGAACCAGTGGCCCGAGGACGCCGTCGCGTACTTCGGCAAGGGCGACATGTGCCACATGGCGTTCCACTTCCCGGTGATGCCGCGGATGTTCATGGCGACGCGGATGGAGGACCGGTTCCCGATCATCGACATCCTCGAGCAGACCCCGCCGATCCCCGAGGGCACGCAATGGGCCATGTTCCTGCGCAACCACGACGAGCTGACGCTCGAGATGGTCACCGACGAGGAACGCGACTACATGTACCGGGTCTACGCGAACGACCCCCAGGCCCGGGTCAACCTCGGTATCCGCCGCCGCCTCGCTCCGCTCCTCGGCAACGACCGCGACGTCATCGAGATGATGAACGGCCTGCTCATGTCCCTGCCCGGGACGCCGGTCGTCTACTACGGCGACGAGATCGGGATGGGCGACAACATCTACCTCGGCGACCGCGACAGCGTGCGGACCCCGATGCAGTGGTCGGGCGACCGCAACGCCGGGTTCTCGAGGGGGAACCCCCAGCGGCTGTTCCTGCCGGTGGTGATCGATCCCGAATACCACTACGAGGCGCTGAACGTCGAGGCGCAGAACGCCAATCCGAACTCGCTGCTGTGGTGGATGAAGCGGCTGATCGCGCTGCGGAAGCGGTACCGCGCCTTCGGCCGGGGGTCGATCGAGTTCCTGTATCCGGAGAACCGCAAGGTGCTGGCGTTCCTGCGGCAGTACGAGGACGAGACGATCCTCGTCGTCGTCAACCTGTCCCGGCACGCCCAGTACGTGGAGATGGACCTGTCGCGATTCCGGAACTCGGTGCCGGTCGAGCTGTTCGGGCACACGGAGTTCCCCCGGATCGGCGATCTGCCGTACCTGGTGACACTCGGGCCGCACCAGTTCTTCTGGTTCTCGATCGAACCGCAGCGCGCCGAGGACACCACCTCGTCGGACCGGCTGCCGCACATCGACCTCCCGGACGCGCCGTGGGAGCACGTGCTGACCTCGCGGCGGCTCCGCACGGCGCTGGCCGAGTCGCTCCCGGCGTTCCTCCGGGGACGGCGGTGGTTCGGCGGCAAGGCCCGGCGGATCTCGTCGGTGTCGATCGAGGACGCCATCCCGATCCCCGCCGCCGGCAGGCCTGCCAACGGGGACCCGGTGGCGTTCCTCGCGCTCGTGCACGTCGAGTACACGGAGGGCGACCCCGAGACGTACTCGCTGCCCCTCACCGCCGTCGGGATGGCCCGGGCGAAGGACCTGGTCGACTTCCACCCGGGATCGGTGGTGGCGCTGCTCCGGACGGCCGACGGCGACCGCGCGCTCGTCGACGCGATGTGGGAGCCGGCCTTCGGCCGGGCGCTGCTGGCAGCCATCGCGCGCCGACGCCGGGCGAAGGGCTCCACGGGGACGCTCGCCGCGACGCCGGAGCCGACGTTCGGCGACCTCCGCCTCAGCGGATCCCGCGTGCCCTCGCCGAACCTGATGTCGGCCGAGCAGAGCAACTCCTCGCTCACCTTCGGCGACCGCGGCGTGCTGAAGCTGTTCCGGCGGCCGGAGGAGGGCGTGAACCCCGACCTCGAGATCGGGCGGTATCTGACCCGCGACGCAGGATTCGAGCACGTCCCCCCCGTGGCCGGCGCGGTGGAGTTCGGCCGGGGACGGTCGAGCGACCCCATGACGATCGCCGTCCTCCAGCGCTACGTGCACAACGAGGGCGACGCATGGACGTTCACGCTCGACGCGCTCGGCGGGTTCTTCGAGGCGGCCGCCGCGCGGCGCGAGGACGGGCTCCCCGAGGAGGTCGAACGACTCCTGCCGGGGCGGCCGACCATGCTCGAGATGGCCGGGGCCGAGCCGCCCGAGATGGCCAAGGAGACGATCGGTCCGTACCTGGGTTCGGTCTCGCTGCTCGGGAGGAGGACGGCGGAGCTGCACCTCGCGCTCGCCGCGGCGACCCCGGAGAACCGGTCCTTCGCGCCGGAGCCGTTCTCATCGCTGTACCAGCGGGCGCTGTACCAGTCGATGCGGACGCTCGCGCTGCGGACGTTCCGGCTGGTCCGCCGCACGCCGGGGTTGGACGACCCGCTGGTGGCGCGCGTGCTCGACCTCGAGGGCGACGTCCTGCGGCGCTTCGAGGAGCTCCTGCGCACCAAGATCGACGCCGTCCGCACGAGGATCCACGGCGACTACCACCTCGGGCAGGTGCTGTGGACCGGGCGGGACTTCGTGATCATCGACTTCGAGGGCGAACCGGCCGTGCCGCTCGGGGAGCGGCGCATCAAGCGATCGCCGTTCGCCGACGTGGCCGGGATGCTGCGGTCGTTCCACTACGCGGCCCACACGGCGCTCGCCCAGGACGCCCCCGCCATGAGCCGGACCGGCGAGCCCGGCCCGCTCGAGCCGTGGGCGGAGTTCTGGTACCGCTGGGTGAGCGCCGTGTTCCTCGGCAGCTACCTCCGCACGGCGGGCGACGCGCCGTTCGTGCCCGGAGAACCGCGCCAGCTCGAGGTCGTGCTCGACACGGCCCTGCTGAACAAGGCGGTCTACGAGCTGCGGTACGAGGCGAACATGCGCCCCGAGTGGATCCGCATCCCCGCCCGCGGCGTCCTCGACCTGCTGCAGGCGGACGACTGAGCCTCGAGCTCGACCAGGAGCCTCCGCCCCACGAACCGGACGGGGAGCTCGCCCGGGGCCTTCCACCCGCCGAACCGAACGGGAAGCTCGCCCGGCGTCCGCGCGCCGCGAGTCGGAGCGCCGGGACGGGCGTCGGGGAAGTCCCGGCGGACGGCCCCGGGTAGGTTGTGGCCGATGAGCCGGCCCATTCCCCGTTCCGCGCTGGCGCGCGCCGCCACGGCGAACGGCGTGCAGACGTCGTACCGGGACGTCGACCACGCCACGCACCGAGCGTCGCGTGATGCGCTCGAGGCGGTGCTGGCCGCGCTGGGTGTGGACCCCCGGGCCTCACCCGGGGGCATTCGACCGGACGGATCGGCGGGCCGGGCCGCAACCGGGGAAGCCTCGCGAGGCGCGCGCGGCGCCGGCGAGCGGGACGGCGCGCCGGCGGCCATGCCGGTCGTCGAACGGCCGTCGTGGGGGGTGTTCCTCCCGCTGCACGCGCTGCGAACGAACGACGACCGGGGCGTGGGGTCCTTCACCGACCTCGCGGAGCTGTACCGGTGGACGGTGGGCCAGGGCGGGACGATGGTGGGAACGCTGCCGCTGCTCGCCCAGTTCCTCGACGAGCCGTTCGAGCCGTCTCCCTACGCCCCGGCCTCCCGCCTGTTCTGGAACGAGCTCTTCGTCGACCCCGCGGCGACGGCGGAGTTCGCCCGCAGCCGGGAGGCCCGACGGCTCGCCGGCAGGGCGCCGAGGCCACGGTCCCGGCTCGTCGACTACCGGGCGGCATACGCGGCGGCGCGGCCGGTGCTCGAGGCGCTCGCGCTGAGTCTGCACGGCGGAGGGGGCGATCCGGCGAGGCGCGGGGCGTTCGAACGGTACCGCCGGAGCCAGCCCCACCTCGACGACTACGCCCGGTTCCGGGCCTTCGGCGAGCGGACCCGCTCGGCATGGCAGGAATGGCCGGCCCGACAACGGGCGGGCCGGGTGACGCCGGTCGACGTCGACGCCGACGCCGTGCGGTTCCACCAGTACGTGCAGTTCGTCGCCGACGAGCAGCTCGGCGCCATCGGCGCGACGGAACCCGGCCACGGCCTGTACCTCGACCTCCCGCTCGGCGTCCACGGCTCCTCGTTCGACACCTGGCGGTTCCGCGACGCGTTCGCGATCGGGGTCTCGGGGGGGGCGCCCCCGGACACGTTCTTCACCGCGGGGCAGGCGTGGGGATTCCCTCCGCTGCACCCCTGGGGCGCCGCGAGCGGGGACTTCGCGTACGTCCGGGCCTGCCTCCGGCATCTGATGCGGCACGCCGGCGTGATGCGGATCGACCACGTGATGGGCCTCCACCGCCTGTACTGGGTCCCCGACGGCCTGCCGGCGACCGAGGGCGTCTACGTCCGCTACCCCGCCGAGGAGCTCTACGCCGTCCTCGCCGACGAGGCGCACCGGGCGGGGACCGCGGTCGTCGGCGAGGATCTCGGCACGGTCCCGCGGGGGGTGCGCGCGGCGATGACCCGGCGCGGCGTCCTGCGCAGCCACGTGCTGCAGCTCGAGGCGGTGATCGCCCACGGCGACCCGCTCCCCCGGCCCCCGGTGGCTTCGCTCGCGAGCCTGAACACCCACGATCTGTTCCCGTTCGCGGGATTCTGGGCGGGCCGAGACGTCGACGAGGTGGCCGCCGCAGGCCTGATCGGCGCGCGGGAGGCGCGCCGCCGGCGGAGCGAGCGGGGGACGCTGACTCGGGAGCTGACGGCGCGGTTCCTCGACGAGGGCCTCCTGGACGAACGCCGCGCGATCGCCTCCGAACCGGCGGCCGCCGATGCCGCGCACCGGCATCTCGCCCTCGGCCCGTCGCGCATGGTCGTGGTGAACGTCGAGGACCTGTGGGGCGAGACCGAGCCCCAGAACCGCCCGGGGAGCTCACGCGAGCGCCCCAACTGGCGCCGACGGGCCGCACGCACGTTCGAATCGTTCCGGTCGGACCCCGCCATCATGGGTAGGTTGGAGGAGGTGAACCGGCTCCGCGACGAGGTCGCCCTCCACGAGCGACGCGCGACCGGAGCGGGCCCGGAGGAAGGCTGAGCCACACATGAGCACCACCCATCAGGACGCTCCGCCCGTGCGGTACGACGTCACGCTGATCGGCGACGGCGACCTGCACCTGTTCAACGAAGGAACCCACACCGGGTTGTTCGCGAAGCTCGGGGCCCACCCCATCCGCGTGGACGGCGTCGAGGGCACGCACTTCGCGGTGTGGGCCCCCAACGCGGAGCGCGTGAGCGTGATCGGGGACGCGAACGGCTGGGACCCTCGGAGCCACCCGCTCGGCGCCCGCGCCCGGTCGGGGATCTGGGAGGGATTCGCGCCGGCGTTCCAGCACGGGAGCAACTACAAGTTCCACATCGTCGGGCGGGGAGGCGGGTTCCGCGCCGACAAGTCGGACCCGTTCGCCGCGAAGTACGAGGCTCCCCCGAAGACCGCATCGGTCGTGTGGAACATGGTCTACGACTGGGACGACGAAGACTGGATGTCGACGCGGGCCGGGGCGGCGTCGCTGGAGGGGCCGATCAGCGCGTACGAGGTGCACCTGGGGTCGTGGATGCGCGACCCGACCGATGCGTCGCGGTTCTTGTCCTACGGCGAGCTGGCGCCGCGACTCGCCGAATACTGCACGACGATGGGGTTCACGCATATCGAGCTGCTGCCGATCACGGAGCACCCGTTCTACGGCTCGTGGGGGTATCAGACCACCGGGTACTTCGCGCCGACGGCGCGGTACGGGACGCCCCAGGACTTCATGGCGTTCGTCGACCACCTCCACCGGGCCGGCATCGGGGTCATCCTCGACTGGGTGCCTTCGCATTTCCCCAGCGACGACTTCGCGCTGGCGAACTTCGACGGCACGCACCTGTTCGAGCACGCCGATCCCCGCAAGGGGTTCCACCCGGACTGGAACTCCTACATCTTCAACTACGGGCGGAACGAGGTCCGGTCGTTCCTGACGTCGAGCGCGATGCACTGGCTCACGACGTACCACATCGACGGGCTGCGGGTGGATGCCGTCGCGTCGATGCTCTACCTCGACTACTCCCGGAAGGCCGGCGAGTGGATCCCCAACGAGCACGGCGGCCGCGAGAACCTCGAGGCGATCGCCTTCCTCAAGCACCTGAACGGCACCGTGTACGCACAGCACCCCGACGTGCAGACGATCGCCGAGGAGTCGACGGCGTGGCCGAT
>DATBHM010000026.1:0-13992 GCA_036557505.1 Actinomycetota bacterium
AGAAGATGGCCAGACAGAGGAACGGCAGCATCACCCCCGGCGAGTGGATCTGGAACAGAGGGACCCCGAACAGCGCCGCCCCGGCCACGTAGACCAGGAACGTGGGCCGCCGGCCGAATCGCTCCATCGCCCGCCCCGCCACGATGAACCCCACGGCGCCGGTCAGCCCCGCGATGCCGAGATACAGGCCGGTCAGCGACAGCGACATGCCGGCCTCCGTCTGGGCGTAGTACGGCCACCAGAACGAGCCGCTCGCCACCGCCGCGAACCGGAAGAAGTGCATCAGCCCCACCGCGAGGACCGTCCGGCGGAGCTGGGGGCGCCACGGCTCGAAGATGCGGCCCTCGTCGTGCCGCCCCGCCGCCCTCGACGCCGCCCGGACCTCCTGGTACATCGGCGTCTCGCGCATCCGCCGGCGCCACAGGGCCACGGCGATCAGGGGGACGATTCCCACCACGAAGAACGCCCGCCAGTCGAGCGGCGTGTTCTGCAGCCCCAGGAACGCGAGGACGCCGACCGTGATCCCGCCCAGGGTGTTCATCGACGTGACGATGCCGAGGGAGCGCCCCCGCCGGTGGACGGGGAACTCCTCCACGACGATGGTCACGGCGACCGCCCACTCGCTCGCCACGAAGATCTGGGCGACGAACTGCGCCACCGTGAGCCAGGCGAGGCTGAACGAGATCGCCGTGAGGAAGGTCCCGATCGTGTACCCGACGATCGTGATCAGCAGCAGCCGGCGCCGGCCGATGCGGTCGGCCTGCGCCGCCAGCAGGAACCCCAGCACCGAACCGATCCCGACGATCGCCCGGATGACTCCCGCCTCGGCCTCCGACCCACCGAGATCCGCGAGGACCAGTGGGAGCACGAGGGCCAGCACGAAGTTGTCGTAGCCCTCGAAGAACGTGGCCACGGAGAGCATCCCGAGGAGGTGCCGGCGGTACCGGTGCTCCTGCTCCTCCTGGGAGGGCGTGTACGGCTGCATGGACGGTGTCTCACCGCGCACGCCGCGCATTCTCGCCCACTCGGGGCCTTCAGCGGCGACGTGGTCGAGGGATCAGCACCGCGACCGGGAGCGTGGCGAATGCGCTCCGGACCCGGATCACCCCCTCGTCCGCCGCGACCGGCTCGCCGGTCAGGAGGTTGGTCCACGTCGCGGGGGCGCGACGGGGGAGGTGCACGACCGTGGCCGGCCAGGCGCGTGATCCGGTGGGCAGGCGGCCGGGCGCGGCCAGCGCGTCGGTGAGCCGGGGGACGAGCGCGACGGTCCACGACCGGCCCAGGCGGCGGGCGAAGGCCACGACGTTCGCGCGTCGGCGGCCCGTGACCTCGAGCGGGAGGTACGCCCCGTCGGCGAACAGGTCCGGGTGGTATCGCCGGTGCTCGAGCAGCGACCGCAGCACGTGGAGCTTGATCCGCCCGTCGCGCCACGACGCCGCCAGCGCGCGCACCGCCCGCGGGCCGGGTTCCAGCGCGTCCAGCCCGTCGAGGAGCGAGGCGCGCCGCTCGAAGTCGACCGGCCGGCGGTTGTCCGGATCCACGAGCGCGAACGACCACAGCTCGGTTCCCTGGTAGACGTCGGGCACGCCGGGCGCCGTCGCCCGCAGCACCAGCCCGCCCAGCGAGTTCGTCGCCCCGGCGGCGCCGATGCGGTCCACGAAGGCATCGAGGTCCGAACGGAACCGGGCCGTGCCGAGCACCGCCCGCACCCACCCCCGCACCGCGCGTTCGTAGGAGCGGGAGGGCGCGAGCCACGACGTGTGGACCTTGGCCTCGCGGGCGGCCTTCACCGCGTAGTCCTGGATACGCCGAACCTCCGGCTCGCCCGGGTCGAGCGGCCACACCCCGACCATCGACTGGTACAGGTGGAGCTCGAACGACGGATCGGGGACGACCCCTCCCGAGCGCGGCCGGCGGGCGTGCCGGACGTTCATCCGGCGCCACCGGGCGAGGCGCGCGGCCCATTCCTCCGGGAGCTCCGAGAGCACGTCGAGCCGGGCCCGGACGTCCTCGCTCCGCTTCGAGTCGTGCGTCGACCCGGCGTTCAGCGACCCCGGCCACCTCCGGCGGCGCTCGCGCATCCGCCGGTGGAACTCCGCCGGCGCGACCGCCGGACGGGAGGGATCGGCGCCGACGTCGCTCCGCGACACCAGCCCGTCCCACCGGTAGAGCGCGGTGTCCTCGACGCCCTTCGCCGTCACGGGGCCGGTGAGCTTCTGCCACCGCATGACGAACCGGACCCAGTCGCGGACCTCGCTGGGGTCCCACCCCGGGCCCGTGTCCACCCGGAGCACCCGCCCCACGAACTCGACCGCCCGCCGGAGGTCGTCGTCCGCCGCCGCGGCGGCCGCCCGGACGGCCTGGTCGACCACCCGGCGGTCGACGTCGGCGGCCGGCGGCCCCGTCGTGTACGTGCGGTAGACGGGCAGCCACGCCATGACCTCCACCAGCGCTGCGCGCAGCTCGTCCTCGGTGAGGTCGCGGCCGTGGCGGTCGAGGGCCGCGATCGAGTGGAGCTGCGCAGCGAGCGTCCGTCCCTCGCCGGCGAACAGCAGGTCCAGCACCTCGCGTTTGCACCGGGCGGCCAGCTCGTCGAAGTCGAGGTCGGGGATCGCGCGGCGCCGGCCCGCTGGCGCGACGAACGCCGCGTGGGCGCGCAGGAGCCGCTCCTCGCCGGCCGGATCCACGAGCAGCCCGTCGATCAGGTCGGCGAACTCGTAGCCGGTGGTCCCCGCCACCGCCCAGTCCTCGGCGAGCGCCTCGTCGCGGCCGAGGATCTTCTCGACCACGACGTACCCGTCGCCGAGCCGGCCCTGCAGCCGGGTCAGGTACCCGGCCGGATCGAGCAGCCCGTCGACGTGGTCCACCCGGAGGCCGGTCACCCGCCCCTGCCGGGCCAGCTCGAGCACCAGGGCGTGGGTCGCGTCGAACACGGCCGGGTCCTCCATCCGCAGCGACACCAGGTTGGAGATGTCGAAGAACCGCCGGTAGTCGATCTCCCGGGCGGCGATCCGCCAGTCGGCCAGGCGGTAGTGCTGGCGGTCCAGCAGCGCCTCGAGCACGTCGAACGTCCGCGGCTCCCCGGACGTGCCGTTCAGCGCCGGGAGGTCGCCGGGCCGGCCCTCGTAGGACCGCGGGTCCACCGGGAACCGGTGCTCGTGGTACCGGACGACCGGCTCCCCGGACTCGACGGCGAGCGCGATCTCGCCGGCCTCGAGCACCTCGCCGAACGGTCCACCGAGCACGGGCAGCAGCACCTGCCCGCCGCCCGCGGCCCAGTCGATGTCGAAGAACGAGGCGAAGGCCGACTGCCGGCCGTGCCGCAGCACGTCCCACCACCACGGGTTCTGGTCGGACGCGGCCATGTGGTTGGGCACCACGTCGAGCAGCAGCCCCAGGTCCCGGCGCGCCAGCTCCTCCGACATCGCGTCGAACCCGGCCGCGCCCCCGAGGTCGTCCGACAGCCGGGCGGGGTCGACCACGTCGTAGCCGTGCTCGCTGCCGGCCCGCGCCGCGAGCAGCGGCGAGGCGTACACGTCGCCCACTCCCAGCCGCCGGAGGTACGGGGCCAGCCGCCGGGCGTCCGGGAACGTGAACGCCGGACCGAACTGCACCCGGTACGTCGAAGTGGGCAGCCGCGGAGGCCGCCCCGGACCGGCTCCAGCCGGGTGCCCGCCCGCCACCGGACGGCCCGGCGGGCTCACGCCCTCGGGCCCGGCGCGGCGATCCGCTCGTCGAACCGCAGCATGATCACCGAGTGCGCGGTGAGCGTGAGCGCGCCCTTGCGCACGGGGCGGGTCCCGATGTCGTGCCGGGAGGTGTTCACGACCTCCTCCCACTGACCGCCGCGTTCCATCCGTGGCAGCGTGAACTGGCGCGACCGGGCTCCGCCGTTCAGCAGCAGCAGCACCGTGTCGCCGAATACCGGCCGGCCGCGTTCGTCGACCTCGTCGGTGGCGCGGCCGGGGATCAGCATTCCGATGATCTGGCTGTCCGCGTCGCCCCAGTCGCCCTCGGTGAACTCCTCGCCGTCGGGGCGGATCCACGACACGTCCTTCTCGCCGTCGGACAGGACCGGGCGGCCGGTGAAGAACGACCGCCGTCGCAGCACGGGGTTCGACCGGAACACCGACAGCACGTAGCGCGTGAACTCCAGGAGGCGCCGGTCGCGCCCCGAGAGCTCCCAGTTCATCCACGCGATCGCGTTGTCCTGACAGTACGCGTTGTTGTTCCCCTGCTGGGAGCGGCCCACCTCGTCGCCCATCGTGATCATCCGGACGCCCTCGGAGAAGAGCAGCGTGGCGAGGAAGTTCCGCTTCATGCGCTCGCGCATCCGCCGGACGTAGGCGGACTCGGTCGGACCCTCGGCGCCCCAGTTACGGGAGTTGTTGTTGTCGTCGCCGTCGCGGTTGCCCTCGCCGTTGGCCTCGTTGTGCTTCTGCTCGTAGCTCACGAGGTCGTTCAGCGTGAAGCCGTCGTGCGAGGTGACGAAGTTCACGGTGGCGTAGGTCCGGCGGCCGGTCGCCTCGTAGATGTCGCTCGAGGCGGTGAGCCGGCTGGCCATCTCCGGGACCATGCCGTGGTCGCCCCGCCAGAACCTCCGGACCGCGTCCCGGTACTTTCCGTTCCATTCGGCCCACCCGACGGGGAAGTTCCCGACCTGGTAGCCGCCGGGCCCAACGTCCCACGGCTCCGCGATCAGCTTGGCCTGGGAGATCACCGGGTCCTGCTGGATGATGTCGAAGAACGTCCCCAGCCGGTTCACCTCGTACAGTTCGCGGGCCAGCACCGGCGCGAGGTCGAACCGGAACCCGTCGACGTGCATCTCGACGATCCAGTACCGGAGCGAGTCCATGATCAGCTGGATCGTCCGGGGGTGGAGCATGTTCAGGCTGTTGCCGGTCCCGGTGAAGTCCATGTAGTGGCGGGCGTCATCCGGGACCAGGCGGTAGAACGCCGCGTTGTCGACGCCCCGGAGGCAGAGGGTGGGGCCGAGCTCGTTGCCCTCCCCGGTGTGGTTGTAGACGACGTCGAGGATGACCTCCATGCCGGCCCGGTGGAGGCCCTTCACCATGGACTTGAACTCGTCCACCTGCCGCCCGAGCCCGCCGGTCGCGTAGCCGACGTCGGGGGCGAGGAAGGACAGCGTGTTGTACCCCCAGTAGTTGGTGAGGCCCATGTCGAGCAGCCGCCGGTCCCGGACGAACTGGTGCACCGGCATCAGCTCCACCGCCGTGATCCCGAGCGACCGGAGGTGATCGATGATCGGGTCGGAGATCATCCCAAGGTACGTGCCACGCAGGCGCCGGGGGACGCCGGGGTGCTGCATGGTCATGCCCCGCACGTGGCACTCGTAGATCACGGTGCGGTTCCACGGGGTGTCCGGGTGGCGGTCGCCCCCCCACGTGAAGGCCGAATCGACGACGACGCCCTTCGGCATCCCCTCGGCCGAGTCGCGTTGGTCGAACGACATGTCGCCTTCGGGGTGGCCGATCGTGTAGCCGTACAGCGCGTCGCTCCACTGCACCTGGCCGGAGAGGGCCTTCGCGTACGGGTCGATCAGCAGCTTGTTCGCGTTGAATCGGTGCCCGTTGGCGGGGTCGTAGGGCCCGTGGACGCGGTAGCCGTACAGCTGGCCGGGGCGGACGTCCGGCAAGTAGCAGTGCCAGATGAGGTCGGTGCGTTCCCGCAGTCGGATGCGGTGGGTCTCGCGTCCGTCGTCCGTGGCGTCGTACAGGCAGAGGTCGACGTCGCTGCCGTGCTCCGTGAAGATGGCGAAGTTGACGCCCTCGCCGTCCCAGGTGGCGCCCTGAGGGTAGGGGGAACCGGGCCAGATCCGCATCGGTGGATCGAGACTACCCGCTCGCCCGGACCCACAGCGCCAGTGACCCGGGCGGGAGGGACTCCCCGGTTCCCTCGCCGCCCCACCGTTCGTCCTCGGAATGCAGGACGAGCCGGAAGCCGTCGGGCCGCCCGTCGCTGGGCCGGTCCCCGAAATTGACCACGAGCACGGCCGCCGATCCGCCGTCCTGCCGCCGGACGGTGAGGAGGCGGCGTTCCTCGTCCGCCCCGGCCGTCGCCGGAACCCCTCCGCGCAGCGCCGGGATCCGATGCCGGAGGCCGAGCAGCTCCGTCGTCCACGCCAGGAGCGCGGCGTGCTCGCCCCCGTCCGCGGACGTGGGGCGGAGCCGGGCGGACTCGAACGTCGACAGTGCCTGGGGGTCGGGCGGCTCGCCCTCCCAGCCGAACGACGCGAACTCCTCCCGCCGCCCGCGCCGGACGTCCTCGACCAGCTCGCGATCGGTGTGGCTGATGAAGTACGGAAACGGCGCCGTCTCGCCGTACTCCTCGCCCTGGAACAGCAGCGGGACCCCCGGAGCCAGCAGCGTCAGGCCCAGCGCGACCTTCCGCCGGCCGAACGGCACCTCCATCCGCTCGCCCCGCATCCGGTTGCCGATCTGATCGTGGTTCTGGGCGAACACGACGAACCGCTCCGGGGGCAGGTGGGAGCTGTCGCTCCCCTGGCGGCGCCGGTGGAACGCGGAGCGCCGCCCCCGGTACACGAACCCCCGCTGGAACGCGTCGGCGAGGTCCTGCACCCGGCCGAAGTCCGCGTAGTACCCGGTGCGCTCCCCGGTCAGCAGCGCGTGGAGCGCGTGATGGAACTCGTCGTTCCACTGGGCGTCGAACCCGATCCCGCCCCCGTCGAGCGGCGTCACGGTCCGGACGTCGCCGAGCGCGGATTCGGCGATCAGCCGGCGCGGCCGCCCGTCGCGCTCGTCGAGGTCCCGCACGGCCTCCGCGAGCTCCAACAGGAACGGCCGCGCCGTGGTGTCCACGATGCCGTGGATCGCGTCGACGCGCAACGCATCCACGCCGAACTCCTCGAGCCACATCAGGGCGTTCCCGCCGAAGAACCGCCGGACCTCGTCGCTCCCGGGACCGTCGAAGTTGATCGCGTCCCCCCACGGCGTCCGGTACCGGTCGGTGAAGTACGGCCCGAACCCCCGGAGCACGTTCCCCTCGGGCCCCACGTGGTTGTCGACCACGTCCACGATCACCGCGACGGCGAGCTCGTGACATGCCTCGACGAACCGCCGGAGCGCCCGCGGACCACCGCACGCATGGTGCACCGCGAACGGGAACACCCCGTCGTAGCCCCATCCCCGGTCCCCGGGGAACTCGGCGAGCGGCATCAGCTCCACGGCGTTCACCCCGATCCCAGCGAGCCGCTCGACGTATCGAACGAGACCGTCGAGCGTCCCGTCGGGCGAGGCGGTCCCCACGTGGAGCTCGGAGATCACCCAGTCGCGGAGCTCCGCCGGCACCCATGAAGGGGGTGGATCGAACGCCCCGACCACCTCCGACAGGCCGTGGACGCCGTCCGGCTGCGACCGCGAGGCGGGATCGGGCAGGGTTCGGTCGCCGCCCTCGAGGACGAACCCGTACCTGGAGCCGGGCCCGGCCTCGTCGACCGCTCCGGCGTGGTACCCCCGGTCCTCCGGCTCCAGGCGGTGGCGTCGCCCGTCGACCTCGACCGCCACCTCCCGGGCGAACGGCGCCCACACCCGGAACCGAACGCCGCTTCCCGCGAGGGCCGAGGCGCCGAGCGTTCCCTCGGTCAGGTTCCGATACGAGTCGCTCACGTCCATGCGTCGTACCCTCCGGCGACCTGTCGACACGCCTTGCCGTGGGTTCGGCGGCTTCCTACCATCCGCAGGTGCCGATCATCTGTCCGAGCTGCGGCGGCGAGAACCCCGACCAGGCCCGTTTCTGCCTCGCGTGCGGCAGCCCGGTCGCCGCCCGGGTGGAGGTCCGCCGCGAGCGGAAGTTCGTCGCGATGCTGTTCGCCGACCTCGTGGGATCGACCTCGCTGGGCGAGCGCGAGGACCCCGAGGTCGTGCAGGACGTCGTGTCGTCCGCGTTCACCCGGCTGGGGACCGAGGTCGAACGGTTCGGCGGCACGATCGACAAGATCATGGGCGACGCCATCCTCGCCCTGTTCGGCGTCCCCGCGGCGCACGAGGACGACCCCGAGCGCGCCGTCCGGGCGGCGCTCGAGATGCAGTCGGTGCTCGCGGCGCTGAACGCAGAGGCCGGCGCGACGGGCCGCCCCCAGCTGGGGATGCGGGTGGGGATCGAGGCGGGTGAGGTCATGGTGAACCTCGAACGGACCATCGATCTGCCCGACCGCATGGTCACCGGCGACGCCGCGAACACGGCCTCGCGCCTGCAGTCGGCTGCCGAGCCTGGCTCGGTCGTCGTGGGGCCCGCGGTCTACGCCGCCTCGAACCAGGTCATCGACTACCGCGAGCTGGCGCCCGTGCACCTCAAGGGCAAGGTCAAGGCGATGCCGGTGTGGGTCGCCGCCGGCGTCAAGACCCGCCACGGCGAGCGTGCCCGGTTCGGCCTCGAGGCGTCGCTCGTCGGCCGCGATGACGAGCTGGCATCGCTGAAGCAGGCGTTTCATCGGGTCGTGTCGTCGCGCCGTCCGGCGCTCGTCACGGTGGTCGGTCCGGCCGGCGTCGGCAAGTCCCGCATCGCGTGGGAGCTGTCGAAGTACGTGGACGGCCTTCCCGAGCCGCCGACGTGGATGCGAGGCCGGTGCTACGCGTACGGTAACCGTTCGTACTCGGCGTTCGCGGAGGCCATGAAGGCGCGGTGCGGCGTTCGCGAGGACGAGACACCCGAGGCCATCCGCTCGGGAATCCACGCAGTGGTCGGCGCGCTGTTCGACGACGGAACCGTGGCCTCGGAGGTCGAAGCACTGGTCGGGGGGACCGCCGAGCGGGGGTTCCTGCGGGAGGAGCTGTTCGAGGCGTGGCGGCGGTTCCTCGAGCGTGACGCCGCCGGCCGGCCGGTGGTGCTGCTGCTCGAAGACATCCACTGGGCGGACGAGGGGCTGCTCGACTTCCTCGATCACCTCGCGGTCTGGGGGCAGGGGCCGATCCTCGTGCTCACGCTTGCCCGCCCGGAGTTGTTCGAGCACCGTCCGGACTGGGGCGGCGGCAAGCGGAGCTACACGGCGCTGTACCTCGACCCGCTCTCCGAGGACCAGAACGCCGAGATGCTGACGCGGCTGCTCGGCTCGCAGGCGCCCGAGGGGTTGCGGCAGCTGGTGCTCGAGCGGAGCGAGGGGAACCCCCTGTTCACCGAGGAGATCGTCCGTTCGCTGATCGACCGGGGCATCCTGCGAACCCAGCACGCCGACTCCTGGGAGCTCGCGGCGGCCATCGAGGACATCGAGCTGCCGCGTTCGGTCCAGGGGGTCATCGCGTCGCGGCTCGACGCCCTGCCGGCCGACGAGAAGCGGGTTCTGCAGGACGGCGCGGTGGTCGGGCGCGTGTTCTGGTTGGGGGCGCTCGCGGCGCTCGGGGCGGGCGATCCCGCGGGCCTTCGGGATGCGACCGGGCGGCTGCGCCTGAAGGAGATCCTCATCCCCCGGGAGCCGTCGGCGTTCGCCGGCGACCCCGAGCTGGGGTTCCGGCACGTGCTGATCCGCGACGTCGCGTACGAGTCCCTTCCGAAGTCCGAACGCGCCGCGAAACACGCGCACGTGGCCGAGTGGTTCGAGCAGGTCGCGGGGGAGCGCGCGCAGGAGTTCGCGGAGCAGATCGCGACGCACCACGCCGAACGCCGCCGCCACCTCGCCGAGGTCGGTGCGGCGGCACCGGACGTCGAGGCGGCCGACCGCGATCTGCTGCGATGGTCGCTCGCGGCGGCCGACCGGGCGCGGCGCCTCCGCGAGGCGTCGGAGGCGGTCCGATGGTTCGCGGCCGCGGTGGACGCGGCGCGGTCGCTCGGCGGCCCACCGGGTGAGCTGGCCGGCCTGCTCGAGGATCTCGGGTGGACCGAGATGGGTGCCGGACGGGTGGCCGACGGGACCGCTCACCTCCGGGAGGCCCTCGAGCTCCGCGAACGGGAGGGCAGCGAGCTCGACGCGGGGCGCCTGCAGGGTCTGCTCGGCACGATCGCCTTTCAGAACGGAAGGCGGGAGGAGGCCATGGTGCTGATGGCCTCGGCGTTCTCCCGGCTGCAGCCGCTCGGCGACAGCGCCGAGCTGGCGTTCGCCACGACGTTCATGACGATCGGAATCCTGTTCGCGGAGCGGCTGGAGGAGGCCGAACCCCTGTTCCGTCAGGCGCTCGCGATGGCGGAGGCCGCCGCCCGCGACCCGGAAGCCGGCTACATCGCGTATCACGCGCTGTCGCTCGTGCAGCTGTTCCTGGTGATGTGCCTCATCTACCTGGGGCGGTGGCGGGAGGCGGAGCCGATGGTGGAGGAGATCGAGTCGCTCGCCCGAAGCTCGGGGGACGTCGGCGTCTACTTCCGCGCGATGGGCATGCAGGTGCTGTACCTCCACGACGGCGCGCCCGATCTCGACCTGGCCCGGATCGACCGCCTGCTCGACGAGCAGCTCGACCTGGCCCGGAAGTCGGGGCGGTTCGGGGACGCGATCTACACGATCGACGCCGCGTGCTGGGTCAACCTGATCCACGGCCGGCTGGACGCCGCCGAGGCGCTCGGCCGGGAAGCCGTCGAATGGTCCTCGCACGGCGCCGACGCGTTCGCGTCGGAGGCGCTGCGCCGCCTCGGCTGGACCGCCCTCGTGCGGGGCGACGTGGACGGGGCCGAACGGCTCATGGACGAGGCGGGGGACATCCAGGCCAGCAATCTCGGCGGCCTGTCACCGCCCATCGTGCGGGCGGGCATCGCCCGGGCGCGCGGCGACCGCGAGCAGGCGGCCGAGATCCTCACCGAACGGGCGAAGGCCGCGCCGGCGGGCGCCCCGCTCGACCAGTGGGAGCGGGTGTTCATCGAAGCCGCCGTCGTGCTCACCGAGCTGGGCCGGATGGACGAGGCCCGCGAGATGGCCGGGAGGCTCCGCCGGCTCGCGGACATCCGTGTCCAGCTCGAGCCGCTCGCGCTCTGGGGCGAGGGGCTCGCCGCCGGCGACGACGAGATTGCCGCGGAGTCGCTCGCCGAGGCGGCGGCCGGGTTCGAGGTGCGGGAGCAGCCCGTCGACGTCGGCCGGTGCCTGATCGCGTTGGCCGCCGTCCAGTCGCGGCTCGGCGGGGACGCCGGGCCGACCCTGCACCGCGCCCGCGAGACGCTTGCCGCGTGCGGCGCCGGGTTGTACCTGGCCGAGGCGGAGGCAGCCGGGGCCGTCTGATCAGGCAGTTGCGCAAACCTGCGCGCGGCCGGTGCGTTCGCGGCGGTCGTCGCCGAACCGGAGCAAGCGGTGGAACACAACGGGCCGGCGCGGACTCGCATCGGGGCCGTGACGGGCATAGCCTGCGCGCGCCCGCGTTCGTCGGCGAAAGGGGGTCCGAATGCACCGGGCTGGCCAGGGCGCATCGACGTCTCCGAGGAGGTCGGTCTGATGGCCGTCCAGGACCCCGTCCACACCGACGAGCACGACGCCGCCGACCTCGAGCGGTTCGGCTACAAGCAGGAGCTGAAGCGAACCCTCGGCGTGTTCAGCTCGTTCGCCGTCGCGTTCAGCTACATCTCGCCGTCGACCGGCATCTTCACCCTGTTCTTCCTGGCAGTGGCGTCCGTCGGTGGGGTCATGTTCTGGACGTGGCCGGTGGTCATCCTCGGCCAGCTGTTCGTCGCCCTCAACTGGGCGGAGATGTCGAGCCACTATCCGATCGCCGGCTCGGTGTTCCAGTGGACGAAGTACCTGTCCGGGCGGACCTACGCGTGGTTCACGGGGTGGATCTACCTGTTCGCGGGCGTCATCACCGTGGCCGCGGTGTGCGCGACGCTGCCGCTGTCGCTGATCCCGGCGCTCAACAACATGTTCGGCTGGAGCCTCAACGGCACGCTCGGGTCAACCGACCAGCTCGTCGTCGCGATCATCACGCTCGCCGTCATCACCGTGCTCAACATCTACGGCGTGCGGCTGGTGGCGATCGTCAACAACACCGGCGTGATCTTCGAGATCCTCGGCATGGTGGTGTTCGCGTTCTTCATGGCGCTGTTCCACAACCACCAGGGCGTGGGGGTGATCTTCAAGCCGCTCGGCACCACCGTGAACGGCCACACGTTCCTCATCGCCATGTTCATGAGCCTGTTCGTGGTCTACGGCTTCGACACGGCTTCGACGCTCGCCGAGGAGACGAAGAACCCGCGGAAGGAGGCCCCCAAGGCCGTCATCGGATCGATCCTCGGCGCGTTCGTGATCGGCGGCATCTTCCTGTGGGCGATGCTCATGGCGATCCCGAACCCGGTCGGCAAGTTCCTGCCGACGATCGCGGGTCCGCAGACCATCATCGAGGCGAACCTGTCGAGCGCGTGGTCGACCGTCTACCTGCTGATCGTGTCGGCGGCGATCTTCGTGTGCTGCATGGCGATCATGACCTCGACCGTGCGGCTGGCGTTCGGCATGGCGCGGGACAACCAGCTGCCGCTGTCGAAGCCGCTCGCGCGGGTCAGCCCGAAGCTGCACACGCCGATCTGGTCGGTGATCGCGGTCGCGATCCTGTCGGCGATCCCGTTCATCCAGTTCACCGGCGCGACGGTCATCGCGGTCGCGGCGACGACGATGATCTACCTCAGCTACCTGCTGGGGAACGTCGTCGTGCTGCGGGCCAGGATGAAGGGGTGGCCGAAGAACAAGGCGCCGTTCAGCCTGGGGCGGTGGGGCAAGGTCGTGAACGTCCTCGCCATCCTGTGGGGCGCCGTGATGCTGGTGAACATGCTGTGGTGGACGAACGACGCGAAATCGAACCCCGCCCGGACGATCACCAACCCCAAGGCGAACCAGACGGGCGGCCTCGTGAACTTCGGGATCGACTTCCTGAACAAGATCCCGGTGATCGAGCTCCTCATCATCGTCGTGGGGATCGTGGGCGCGATCTACTTCTTCGGGTTCCAGAAACGGAAGCCGTACACGCCGGTCATCGTTCCCGACGACACGGCGCCCGTGGGAGCTTCGGCGCCGGCGGCCGTTGCGACGCCCTCGCCGGCAGGTGCGCCGACCACGCCGACCTCGCCGGCCGCGAGCCCGCCCGGGGACGGTTCGGGGGGCTTCTCCACATAGCGAGTCCGCCGGGGAGCGGCTCGTGAGGACGTCCGCCCGCGCCGTCGTGATCGGCGGTGGCGTGGGCGGGGCGTCGATCGCCTACTGGCTGTCGAGGCTGGGCTGGTCCGACGTCGTCATGGTCGAACGGGCAGAGCTGACCAGCGGGTCGACGTTTCACTCCGCGGGGCTGGTCGGGCAGCTCCGGGGATCGCTCTCGCTGACGAAGATGATGATGCGGTCGGTGGACCTGTACCGCTCGCTCGGCTCCGAGACCGGCCTCGACACCGGCTGGCACGAGGTGGGGTCGCTCCGCCTCGCGTCCTCGGAGGAGCGCATGCAGGAGCTCCGACGGCAGGCCGGGTGGGCGAAGACGTTCGGGCTGCCCATGGAGCTGATCTCCGCCGACGACGCCCTCGAGCTGTTCCCGGCGATGTCGACCGAGGGCGTCCTGGGGGCCGCCTACCTCCCGACGGACGGGTACGTCGACCCGTCCGAGCTGACGCTGGCCCTGGCGTCCGGCGCGCGGTCGCGGGGCGTCGAGGTCATGACCGGCACCCGGGTCACCGGGATCGACGTGGAACGCGGCCGCGTACGCGGCGTGCAGACGTCGGCCGGTCCGATCGCCTGCGAGGTCGTGGTGAACGCCGGCGGCATGTTCGCCGGAGAGATCGGGCGGATGGCCGGGGTGACGGTTCCCATCGTGCCGATGGCGCACGAGTACCTGATCACCAAGCCGCTGGGGCTGCCCTTGCAGATGGCGACGATGCGCGACCCTTCGCTGCTCGTGTACTTCCGGAGCGAGGGGGCCGGGCTCGTGGCCGGCGGCTACGAGCGAACCCCCGCGCCGTGGGGTCTCGACGGCATCCCGGCGGACTTCAACTCGCGATTGCTGGCCGAGGACTGGGACCGGTTCGCGCCGCTCATGGAGAACGCCGTCCGGCGGGTTCCCGCGCTGGAGGACG
>DATBHM010000027.1:0-4825 GCA_036557505.1 Actinomycetota bacterium
GAGCATGCGCTTCTCGCCGGCCGACAGGCCCTTGTCCTTGTCGCGGATCGACAGGTTCCGCACGACCTCGGCGACCTGGTAGGGGTCGCCGGAGTGCAGCTTCTCGATGTTGTTCTTGAACCGCCGGCTCCAGTTGGAGGCCATCTTGGACTCGTCCTCGCGGAGGACGGCCAGGACCTTCTTCACCTCGCTCTTGGCGACCACCTTGCGAAGGCCGACCGCCTGCGTGTTGTCCGCGGGGATGCTGAGGGTGAGGTCTCCGTAGGCCAGTCGGAGCACGAAGTACGTCTTCTTCTCGCCGAGGAAATCGCGCTCCCTGAGGTCCTCGATGACGGCTGCGCCGTGCTCAGGATGGACTACGGTGTCACCCTTTCGATACACAGAACCCCCTAAGGACTGGCGAGGAATGGTGGATCCGACCCAGCCAGGGTAGCACGGCACTCCGACCCCCGGCAAATCGAAACCGCAGGTCAGAGGTACATTTTCGGCCTGCGAGCCTCAGCGAACCGAGCTCCCGAGCCCGTCCGTCCGCCGGCGCCGCAATGCGCCGCCGGCCACGTGACCGGCGGTTTCACCGCGCCGACACCACCTCCTCGAGCGAGCCGCGCTCGCCGGACGCGCCCGCCCAGCCGAGCGCGTCCCGGACATGGCCGACGGCGACGATCCGAACGCCCTGCGCGGCGGACGGCGAGCCCGGCGCGGCGAAGACGGTCCGGATCCCCGCCGCCCGCGCCGCCGAGAGCCGTTGGGCCATGGCCGGCGCCGTCCGGACCTGCCCCGTCAATGCCACCTCGCCCACGAACCCGGCCCCCTCGGGCGGTGGTCGGCCGGTCGCCGACGAGGCGAGGGCCGCCGCCACCGCAAGGTCGCAGGCGGGGTCGTCGACCCGCATGCCCCCGGCCGACGCGCCGTACAGCTCCGACCGGCCAAGCCCGAGCCGGAGCGACTGGTCCAGCACGGCGGCGATCAGGGAGAACCGTCGCGGATCGAGCCCGGTGGCCTGCCGCCGCGGCGGGCCCTGCGTCTCGACGGACAGCGCCTGGACCTCGACGGCGAGCGCGCGCCGGCCGGCGAGCGGGAGCGCGACCGCCGAGCCCGGCTCGCGGGATCCCGGCGCGAGGTGGTCGGCCGGGTCGGCCTCGTGCAACCCGGTGGGGCCCATCTCGAACCAGGCGATCTCGCCCTCCGACCCGAATCGGTTCTTCCCGCCGGCCAGCACGCGGAGCCCGGACCGGGACTCGCCCTCGAACGCCAGCACCACGTCCACCGCGTGCTCGAGCGTGCGCGGGCCCGCCAGGTCGCCGTCCTTGGTCACGTGACCGGTCACGATCACCGTGATGCCCTCCGCCTTGGCCAGTCCCACCAGGGCGTCCGTGCACAGCCGGACCTGCGAGGGCCCCCCGGGGAGCGATGCCGACTCCGGGTCCCGCAGCGTCTGGATCGAGTCCACGGCGAGCAGCGCGGGGCGTTCGGCCCTCGCCGCGTCCATGACGTCGGGGAGCTCGCGGCCGGCAACGAATCCGATCCCGTCCGGAGCGAGCCCCAGGCGCCGGCCCCGGGCGGCCACCTGAGCCCGCGACTCCTCCCCGGACGCGTAGAGACAGGTGAGCCCGGCAGCCGACAGACGAGCCATCAGTTGGAGGAGAAGGGTCGACTTGCCGATGCCGGGCTCACCCGCGAGAAGGACCACCGACGCCGGAACGAGCCCGCCCCCGAGCACCCGGTCGATGCCGGGGAACCCGGTGGGCACGCGCCGATCCGGCTCCTCGGGACCGTGGAGGGCAACGACCGGGGCCGAACCCCGCGAGGGACCTGCCTGAAGGGCCCCTTGCGGGATTGCCTCGATCGTCCCCCACGCTCCGCACGACGGGCACCGCCCTGCCCACTGCGCCGTCCGATGCCCGCATTCGGAGCACCCGAGGACCGCCTTCGGCCTTCCCATCGGGCGAACGTAGCAGGGGGGTGTGACACGATTGCCGGGGCAGCCCGGGCCCGGCTGCGTGTTCCGGTCCGCCGGCGACTCCCGGTTCGCCGGGTCAGCCGGCCGGGGGAGCGGACACGGGCTCCCGGCCGGTGGCCTCGAGGCCGCCGTGACCGGACCGCTGCTGATGGAAGGTCGCCCGCGGGTCGCGCGAGGACGCCTTGCCGGCGTGGAACACCGCGAACCGCATCGCGAGCGAGCCCCCCGCCCCGAGTGTCCCCTCGACCACGCGACGAAGCCGGGACCGCCGCCCCGGCAGCAGGGACGCGACGAGGCTTGCGGCCGTGAGCGCCTCCGACGCCTTCCACAGCGTGCCGGACAGGCCCTCGTGCAACGGCTTCCCCACGGTGCGGACGAGGTCGGCATCGTGCTCCACGGCCTTCGCCGCCACCAGGTCCGCGACCCGTCCGGCGACCGCGAAGCGCCGCACCACCCGCTCCTCGCGCTCCGTGAGATCGAGCATCCCGAGCAGCCCGGCCGCCGTGGTCATCCCCGACGACATGAACAGCGCGGGGAGCGACCGACGGGTCGCCTGCCACACGGGAACCGCGGTGTTCGACAGCAGTACGGCGGTATAGCCGGCCAGCGGGACCCCGAGCACTCCGGCGGCCAACCCGCCGGCGTCGCCGAGCCCGCCCGGCACCCCCTCGCGCCCGCTCGTCAGCGCGGCGATCCCGGCAGTGGGTGCGACCGCGGCCAGCACCCACGAGCCCACGCTCATCGGCGAGGACGGCCGGAACACGCGAAGCATGTTGAGGAACCGGGAGGGTTTCCCCAGGTCGGCCACCAGGAGCCCTCCGCCCACGCCCGCCCCCACGGCGGCCATCCACCGGGCGCGCCGGACGAGCCCCTCGAATCCCCGACGGTCGGCCACCTGCGCCACGGCGCCCAGCGTCGCGGCCGCTCCGGCCGCCCCCCCGACCCAGAAGTAGGCCGGCACCGCCGAGATCCACACGGGCTCCTTGAGCACGGGCCGGTCGTAGTACGTCGGGTCGTCCCCCCCGGCGGTCGGCTCCTCGGTCCAAACCTCCTCGCGGGCGGAGTGCTCGGGCCCGCGGACCTTCTGCAACGAGCCCTCCCCTTCGAGGACGCCGCGTGCTTGGTCGATGTTCCGGCGGTCGGTCCCCCGGTCGGGATCGGCCTCGACGGGCTCGCGCATCGCGGCCTCGCTCATCGCGAACCTCCCCTGGCCGACAGCACGGCCCCGGCGGCCACCACCAACATGCCGAGCCCGGCGGCGGCCATCGACAGCCATGCCTCCCGGGCCTTCTTCGCCGGCGCCACCGGATCGGGCGGCAGGTTGTACACCTCGGGGCGGTCGACGAGCAGGAAGAACGCGTTGAGGCCCCCCGTCCCAGGCTGGTCTTGCTCGGACGCCCCGTACAGGTACGCCTCGCGGACACCCCGCGTGTGCAGCGTCGCCACGCGTTCCTCGGCGCGTCGCCGGAGGTCGTCGAGATCGCCGTACTGGATCGAGTCGGTCGGACACGCCTTCGCGCAGGCCGGCTCCATGTCGCCCTTCAGGCGGTCGTAGCAGAGCGTGCACTTCCATGCCCCGCCGTCGTCCTCCCGCCGCCCGATCACGCCGAACGGACACCCGGCGATGCAGTAGCCGCACCCGTTGCACACGTCCGGCTGCACGTAGACCGAGTCGAACTCCGTCCGCACGATCGCCCCCGTCGGACAGTTCTCCAGGCACCCGGCGCTCTGGCAGTGCTTGCAGACGTCGGACATCATCAGCCACGAGAAGTCGCCGTCCGCGGTCGTCTGTCCGCCGAACGCAACCGGCCGTTCCACGAACGCCACGTGCCGCCACGTCGAGGCTCCCAGTGCCCCCGTGTTGTCGTACGACATCGCGGTGAACACGAACCCGTCGTCCGGCAGCTGGTTCCACTCCTTGCACGCGACCTCGCACGCCTTGCAGCCGATGCACACGGTCGTGTCGGTGAAGAATCCCTTCCGCTCCCGGACGGTCTCGGGCGCCCGCACGCTCATGATTGCTCGCTCTTCTTGGAGGCCGGGGCCTCCATGCCGTGGGTCCCCGTAGGGCGCTGGCCGACCACGGGGAGGTCCCGGCCGTCCCCGCCGCCGCGGAGTCCCGGGACGAGCGGCCCGGACGTCACCACCCGCCGCATCCGGCTCCGTCGGCCGGGTTCGATGTTCCCGGTCAGGGCCTTCGTCTCCTGGATCGAGACGTTCGGGTCGCCGACGAACGAGACGAGCTCGTTCGCGGCGTCGCCGGTGACCAGGCCCTTCGAGCCCCAGTGGTACGGCAGCCCGATCTGGTGGATCAGCCGCCGCCCTCCCTTGCCCATCCGCAGCGGCCGGAGCCTGCGCGTGACCAGCACGCGCGCCTCGATCTCACCGCGGGCCGTGGTGATGGTCGCCCACTCGCCGTTGCGCAGCGATCGCTCGGCCGCGAGCTCCGGCGAGACCTCGCAGAACATCTCGGGCATGAGCTCGGAGAGCCACGACAGCCACCGCGTCATGCCGCCGGCGGTGTGGTGCTCGGTGACGCGGTAGGTCGTGATGACGAACGGGAACCGCGGGTCGTCGTGGGCCCGGTGATACGGGTTGTCCGTGCGGTCGTACTCGAACCGCACCGGGTTGCACTGCTGTCCGTACAGGGGGTTCTCGATCGCGGATTCCTGGGGCTCGTAGTGCGTGGGGAGCGGTCCGTCCATCAGGCCGCTCGGCGCGAACAGCCAGCCCTTGCCGTCGGCCTGCCGGACGAATGCGTCGATCCCGCTGATCGTGTCGAGGCCCTTCGCCCCCCGCTTCGGCCGGTAGTCCGGCGGGCGGTCCTCGATGAAGTCGGGGATGTCCTCCCCCGTCCATTTCCCC
>DATBHM010000028.1:0-7306 GCA_036557505.1 Actinomycetota bacterium
CGAGCCGCAGGCGGATGAGCTCGACCCCCGGCCGGCGGGCCGCGGGCGGAGCCGTCGAACGAACGCCAGCGCCGCACCGTCCGGAGGGAGCGGTCGGCCCACACATACATCCCCAGACCGAACGCACACAGCGAGTCGAACAGCAGGGCCCGGACGTGCACCTGGTCCTGGAACTGGTGCGTCCCGGCGACGAACTCGGTCCCGGTGACGACAGCCTGCCGGAGCAGCGCCCTCGCCGTCGTCGCGGGGCCCGCGCGAGCGCGGCCATCAGGTCGCCGGTCGTCCGTAGGGGTGCGAGGTGCACCCGCAGCAGGGCCTCGAAGCACCTCGAGAACCCGTCGGGCGTCCGGCCGAGCCCGTGGAGAGGGCCCGGCGGCCTCCGCCGCCGGGATCCGCAGGCCGGCGCGGCCGGTATCCTGCGCGGCGCGATGGAGGCGCGGGGCGAGCGGGACGTCTGGTTCAACGTGGGGCGGCTCGGCGCGGGGGCGGTGTTCGGATCGGCCTTCCGAATCCGGCACTACGGCCTGCATCAGATCCCCGCGACCGGCGGCGCCTTGATCTGCACGAACCACATCTCGGTTCTCGACCCGGTGTTCGTGGGCCTCGGCGGAGCGAAGCGGGGGCGCCCGGTCCGGTTCCTCGGCCTCTCGGAGCTCTTCGAGTCGGGGTTCGTCGGATGGGCCCTGCGCACGACGGGGCAGATCCCGCTGCGACGGGGGACCGGGGACTGGGACGCCATCCACGCGGTGGCCGAGGTCGTGCGCCGCGGCGCGCTGGCCGGGATGTCGCCCGAGGGACGCGTCACCGACGGCGTCGAGGACCTCCCCGGGCAGAAGGGCGCGGCGCGCATCGCCCTCGACGCCGGCCGGCCGGTGATCCCGAGCGGGATCTGGGGGTCGAACGAGCGGTGGCCCAAGGACGGGCTGCGCCTGGCACCGCCGATGCGGCCGCCGGTGGTGGTGGTGTTCGGGCCGGCCATCGCGCCGGTGGGGGAGGCCCGCAACCCACGCGACGTCCGCGCCCTGACCGAGCGGATCATGGACGGGATCCGGACCCTCCGCGCGGTCGCCCGGGCGCGCGCCGAGTCGTTCGTCGCGGACTGAATGGCGCGCGGATCGCAGGGCCCGGATGGTCGACGGGGCCACCGGGCGCCCCCTACACTGCCGGACGATGTCCGAAGCCTCCGCCGCCGCACCCGAACGGCCCGTCCGCGACCCGTTCCGGTATCTGATGGGCCTGGCCCGCAAGCACGGGCCGGTCGCTCCGTACCGGGCGGGCACCGAGCGGGCGTTCCTCGTGGACGACGCAGACCTCGTGAAGCACGTGCTCGCCGACAACGCGACGAACTACTCGAAGGGCACCTTCATCAACGAGACCTTCAAGATGGTCGTCGCCGACGGCCTGCTGACCCTCGAGGGCGCCGACTGGCGGCGGGAGCGGCGGCTGATGCAGCCGGCGTTCCACCTCGAACGGCTGAACGCCCTCGGGACGTCGATGACCGATGCCACCCTCGCGCTGCTCGAGCGGTGGGAGGGGTTCGCCGAGTCCGGCGAGGTCGTCGACATGAGCGAACAGATGAGCCAGCTGACGATGACCATCACGGCGCGGTCGCTGTTCGGCTCGGACATCGCGGAGGACGTCGAGGAGATCGGGCGCAAGATCTCGATCGGCCTCGCGGCGTTCGCGTCGCCGTCCAAGCCGGAGGTGATCCGGGCGAGGGACGGGATCGTCGGCCTGGTCGGCAAGATGGTCGAGGCGAGGCGTCACAGCGCGAACGGCGATCACGATCTGCTGACCATGCTCATGGAGGCCCGTGACGAGGACACCGGCGAGCCCATGAGCGACGCGCAGCTCCGCAACGAGGTCGTCACGCTGATCCTCGCGGGCTACGAGACGACGGCGAACTCGCTGTCGTGGACGTGGTACCTGCTCTCGCAGCACCCGGAGGCCATGGCGAACGTCCGGGCCGAGCTCGCCGCCGTGCTCGGCGGACGGGCGCCGCAGTTCCGCGACCTGGGGGCGCTGCCGTACACACGGCGGACGCTCGCCGAGTCGCTCCGTCTGTACCCGCCGGCGTGGATCATGGGCCGGCGTGCGCTGGCGGATGACCGGCTGGGCGACGTGACCATCCCCGAGGGCAGCGTGCTCGCGTTGTCGCCGTACATCACCCACCGCAACCCGGCCTACTGGGAGGACCCCGAGCGGTTCGACCCCGAGCGGATGCGGGAGACCAGGGCGTCGCTCCGCAAGCCGTTCGCGTACTTCCCGTTCGGCGGGGGGCCGCGCCTGTGCATCGGGCACAACATGGCCATGCTCGAGGCGCAGCTGATCATCGGAACGATCGCCCAGCGGTTCGACCTCCGCCTGGTCGACGGCCACACGGTGGTGCCGGAGCGGCTGTTCGTGCTCCGGCCCCGGGGTGGGCTGCCGATGACGGTGCGGCGTCTGCCGGCCATCGCCTGACCTCATCACGGCCGCCGCCCGACCTCATCACGGCCGCGCCCAACCTCATCACGGCCGCCGCCCGACCTTAGATGCGGCCGATGGAGTGGATGCGCATGCGCGGGCCGAAGCGCGGCGCGCCGGCGCCCCCCGCCTCCAGGAGGCGCTGCACCCGGCCCCGCTGCCCACGGTAGGGCTCGAGCAGCTCGAGCATCCGTCCGTCGGTTCCCCGGGGCTCGCCCGCCAGGTTCCAGGCAACGAGGTGGGGCAGGTGGAAGTCGTGCTCCGAGACGGCGTCCGGATCGCCGAGCGCGACCCTCGCGACCTCGGCCGACGTCCACCGCCCGACCCCCGGGATCGACTCGAGCGTCGTGCGGGTGGCGTCCAGCTGGGTTCGCGACCGGGCCCGACCGAGCCGCTCGAGCGACCCCGCGAGCGCGGCCAGCCGGCGGATGAGCTCGGCGCGACGGCGTTCGAGCCCCAGGGGGTGGAACGCGAAGTACGGAAGCTCAGCGAGGCGCTCCGGCGAGGGGGGCAGCATCAGGCCGAACGGCCCTGGGGCCGGCTCGCCGTGCGACCGGACCAGCGCACGGTGGATCCGGCGGGCCTCCTTGCCGGCGACCTTTTGCTCGAGCACCGCCGGGACCAGCACGTCGAGCACGGTTCCGGCGCGGGTGAGACGGAGGCCGGGGAACGACCGGACCAGCGTCCGGATCGCCGGGTCGGCCGGGGTCAGGTCGCCGGGACGGTCCTCCAGCCCGGCCAGCGAGGGCGCCGCGGCCAGCGCGAGCTCCGCCCCGGGCCCGTGGGCCTCGGCCTGGAGGACAGCCCCGACGAGCACGAGGCGCAGCGAGGCGGGGCCGGCGGCGGTGCGCCACGCGCGGACCACCTCGCCGCCGGCGACCCGCATCGTGGGGTCGCCGGGTCCGCGGCAGACGGGCGCCACGGTGCGCGCCAGGTCGAGCCGCCCGTCGAGGGGGATCGACCGCCGCGCCGGTTGCATCGGGCGAAGCCTAGCGGCAGTGGGCGACGCGCCTACAGGGGGTGGTCGTGGCGCCCGACCTGGAACGCCTGGATCGTCCACCCGCGCTTCGACGGTTGGACGTAGTAGGTGCCGTCGATCACCACCACCGTCGTCCCGCCCTTCGCGCGGACCGCCTTCTCCGAGAACCGCGCCCGGACGAGGGCCGTGACCGGGCCCCCCTCGGCGCCGATCAGCACGTTCACCTTGAGGGTCCCCACCGGACCCCAGACCGAGACGAACCGCGTCCCCGCGTCCGGCCCGAGTGTGAGCTTCTGCCGGCGCCCGGCCGCCGTCGCGCGGACCTGTCCGCCGAAGAACCGCTGGAACGCCTCCCCGTACCTCGCCGACCTCCAGGTGGAGGGGTCGACGAAGGTCATCCGGAACAGGTTGGTGAACCGCAGCCGGATCGCCTGCGCGGAACCCACCGTGGCCGTATGGACCCTCGCCGGGCGCAGGTTCCCGGTGGTCAGCGTATGGCCGACGCGGGCCATCCGGAAGCGGAACGGTCGCCGGGCATGGGGGTGCTTCGGTGGCGGGTGCTTCGGGCTCGGCCGCGGCGAGCCGGGGGGCGCCGTCGTGGCCGGGCCGGGTGCGGACGTCGACGTGGTCCCCGCCGGGGAGCCGGCGGGCGCGGCCGTCGGCGAGCCGCTCGTACAGGCGGCGAACAGCGCGGCTGCCACCAGGAGGGCTGCCGGCCGCGCGAATCGGGGGGAACGGGTCGGGCCGGACACGAAGGGCGCAGCCTACCGGCCGCCCGAGCGAATCCACAACGAAGTCGAGCCTCGAGGCCCTCAGTCCGGGGTCTGGACCAGCCCGGAGCCGGTGTTCACGAGGACGACTCGGTCGCCCCGGCCGAGGTCGCCCCGCTCCGCGAGCGCCCGGGCCCCGGCCAGCGTCGCCGCGCCCTCCGGCGACGCGAGGATCCCGGTGGCCGCGCCGAGCGCCGTTCGCGCGGCCCCGATGTCGGCGTCGTCGACCGCGACCGCGGTTCCACCGGTCTCGCGGATCGCCCGGAGGACCAGCCGGTCGCCGGGCGGGCTCGGCACGCGGAGTCCCTGGGCGATGGTCCGCGCACCCTCCCAGCGCTCGGCGACCTCCTCGCCCCGTTCGAACGCCCGGACGATCGGTGCACACCCCGTCGACTGCACCACGATCATGCGGGGCGGCTCGCCCCCCACCCAGCCGAGCTCCCGGAGCTGCGCGAACGCCCGCCACATGCCGATCAGCCCGACACCGCCGCCGGCCGGGTACACGACCGCGTCGGGGAACCGCCACCCGAGGTCCTCGGCGATCTCGAACCCCAGCGTCTTCTTGCCCTCGATGCGGTACGGCTCCCGGAGCGTTCCGGCGTCGTACCAGCCGTGCTCGGCGATCCCGGCTTCGATCCACCGCGCGGCGTCGGAGATCAGGCCGTCGACGAGCGTGAGGTCCCCGCCGACCAGCCGGACCGAGTCGGCGTTCGCGCGCGGGGCGTCGGCCGGCATGGCCACGTGGACGCGGAGGCCGGCGGCCGCGCCGTACGCGGCCCACGCCACCCCGGCGTTCCCCGCGGTGGGGAGCGCCACCTCGCGGACGCCCCGCTCGACCGCGGCCGTGACGCCGCTCGCGGCGCCCCGTGCCTTGAACGACCCGGTCGGGTTGCGCCCGTCGTCCTTGACCAGCACCTTCCCGAGCCCGAGCGACGCGGCCAGCCGCGGGGAGTCGACCAGCGGCGTCCCGCCCTCGCCGAGCGACACGATGCTCGCGGGGTCCTCCACGGGGAGCAGCTCCCGGAACCGCCACATCCCGCCGCGCGCCCGCGCCCCGACCGCATCGCGGTCGAGGGTCCGCCCGGCCGTGTCGAGGTCGTAGTCGACGAGCAGCGCGCCGCCGCAGTCGCACAGGTGGTGCACGCCGCGAGGGTCGAACGACGCGCCGCACCGCGAACAGACCAGCCGCGACACGAACGAGGCCATCTCACCCGGGAGCCTACCCACGGGGTATCGGATGACATTGGACGTCGCGCCGAACGGCGCGACCGCGAGGCTCCCCGGGGCGCGGCGCGCGGTCCCGTGTCTGTGGGAACATCCGGTGACGTGAGCCCCGCCCGTCGCGCCTTGGTGCTGCTCCTCGCGCTCGCGTTCGTGGCGGCGATGATCGTCGCGCTGTCTGCGTCACCCCAGGAGGCGTCCGCGTCGCCGGACTCGGCGCGCGCGGCCATCGATCAGGGGGCCACACCGTCCCTCGCCGGCGCTCCCCTCCGGGAGGCCGCCGCCGCTTCGGACGCCGTCCCCCGGGACGTCGCCGCCGCCCCGGACGCTCCGAAGCCGCACGTCGTGTGGAAGCGGATCCCGTTCGGGCCGAGGCGGCGGAACCAGATGGCCGCGTATTCGAAGCGACACTACGGGGTGGCGGCCTGGCGGCTCACCGGCCCAAGGGTGATCGTGGAGCACTTCACCGGCGGGACGTCGTTCTCGGCGGCGTGGAACACGTTCGCCTCGGACGCGAAGCACCTCGGCGAGTATCCCGGCACGTGCGCGCACTTCATCATCGACACGGACGGGACCATCTACCAGCTGGTCCCGCTGTGGATCCGGTGCCGCCACGCCATGGGCATGAACTGGTCGGCGTTCGGCATCGAGCACGTCGGCCGGAGCGACGCCGCGGTGATGGGGAACGCCAGGGAGGCCGCCTCGTCGTATGCGCTCACGCTGTGGCTGGTGCAGCGCTTCCGCCTGCAGGTCCGCAACGTCATCGGGCACGCGGAGACCCTCATGAGCCCGTATCACGTCGAGCACGTCGCGGCCGACCGCTGCCAGACGCATTCGGACTTCTCCCACGGGGACATGCGGACGTACCGGTCGCGACTCAAGCACCTGGCGTACCGGCATCACGTGCCCGTGGGACCGCCGCCGACCTGGGTGGATTCCGGCTGCTGACGTCCACGATCGGGGGACCGAACGGGTGGCCGAACGGCGCATCCCGGCGTCCGGACCGTGGTGTACCTTCATCGATATGCAGGAGACCATTCCCGGTCCGGCCCGTCCGCCACGACGTTCGGCCGTCGGCGCGGCGCTGATTCCGTCGGGCATCGTCCTGATGCTCGTCGGTCTGGCGGGCGACCTCCTCACCACCACGCTCGACCCGGCGGCGGCGAGCGACGGTCGTCTCATCAGCTTCTCCCATCCCAACCTGTGGCATCTCGTGATGTTCGCGGGAGTGGTGGTCACGGCCATCGGCGGCATCCGGTGGGCGACCCGTCAGCGGAGCGAGCTCGCCGCGCTGGTCGGCGGCCTGATCGCGCTACTGCTCGTCGCCACGGTGGCCCTCGGCGGGTGGGCCGCGATGCGGAAGACGAACGAGCCCGCCGCCGACCGCGGCATCCTCCCGGTGGTCGCGCCCGTCATCCACGACCACGGGGCCGCCGTGACCGGCGAGGGCGACTCGCTGTTCGGAGAGCATGTCCACGGGACGCCGGGCCCGGTCACGGCCGCCCAGCACGTGGTGCTCATCAAGCAGCTCGCCGCGGCCAGGGCGGCGACGGCGAAGTACAAGGACATCGACGTCGCCAAGGCCGACGGCTACTTCCAGGTGACGCAATTCATCCCGGGGCTCGGCCTGCACCTGGCGAACCTCCGCATCGCCACCTCGACGTTCGACCCGGCGAAGCCCCAGGTGCTCCTGTACGAGCCCGACGCCAGGGGGAATCTCCGGCTGGTGGGCGTGGCCTACGAGTTCCTGCACACCAACGACACCCCGCCGGCGGGGTTCGCCGGCGGATCGGACGTGTGGCACTACCACACGGACCTGTGCTTCCAGCGCGGTGGATCGGTGACGATCGCCAAGGACGACGCTGCGTGC